>NZ_JASCAQ010000076.1:0-25749 GCF_029967685.1 Erwinia sp. V90_4
TCCTGAGCCGCTGGCCTGTAAGCCGTTGTGCCGTCTCAGTGGTTGCGCATTATAGGGATCCCGATTTAATCCACAACCCTTTTTTCGATCTTTTTATTTGGTTGCTGATTTATCGCTCTTTTCGCTGAGATCTCAGGCGATCCGCACAAATTTAGCGCGTTTTTAACCGTGGTAATTGATCAACAATCGCTTCCGGTACTACGCTGGCAGGATCCTATCTATATAGAGGTCGTTATGGTTCACAACGTACGTGCATATAAAGGAGTACGCCCACAGCTGGGTGAGCGGGTAATGATTGATGCCACCAGCGTTGTCATTGGCAATGTTTCGCTGGCAGACGATGTCGGTGTCTGGCCGTTGGTCGTCATACGCGGCGACGTTAATCGCGTGACGATCGGCAAACGCAGCAATATTCAGGATGGTAGCGTGCTGCACCTCACTCATCAATCGGCAGCCAACCCTGACGGCTATCCGCTGGTGATTGGTGAGGATGTCACCGTAGGACATAAAGCGATGCTGCACGGCTGCACCATCGGCAATCGCGTGCTGGTAGGCATGGGGGCCATTCTGCTTGATGGGGTTGTGGTCGAAGATGATGTGATGATTGGCGCGGGAAGCCTGGTGTCGCCCGGCAAGCGTCTGGAAAGTGGCTTCCTTTATCTGGGCAGTCCGGCGAAAAAGGTAAGGCCGCTGACGTCCGATGAAATTGGCGGCCTGCTCTATTCTGCTAACAACTATGTCAGCTGGAAAAATGACTATCTGGCGGAAGAGAGCCAGACCCAACCCTGAGCATCTTCCTGTTGATCTTTGATCGCCTGCTCAGCATCCTCTTCCAGCTCCCAGCGGTAAAGGTGGAAACAGGCCAGCGCATCCCCTTTACAGCTAAAGCGGCGAAGTAAAGCTTCGCCGCTTATGACGCAGGTGAGCGGGAAGCCATTAACCAGTGCGCTGAAGCAGACCGCCTGTAAATTTTCATCCCACCATTCCCGTTCAGGAAACTGGATGGCCTGATTCACCCAGCCATCTCTTCTTTTAATATCTTAATCACCGGAGTGATATCCGGCATTACGCCATGCCACAGCTTAAATGAGTGTGCCGCCTGGCCCACCAGCATGCCGAGACCATCAGCCAGCTGAACTGCCCCCTGCTGACGGCACCACTGCAGAAACGGCGTGTCCCCCTGCTGATAAAACATGTCGTAGCAGCGGGTCTGTGTATTCACCAAACCAACGGGCAGTTCCGGTACATCTCCCGCGACACCGCTGGAAGTCGCATTGATCACCAGGTCAAACTGCTCGCCGACCAGCTTCTCACGGTTTAATGCCCGCACACCGCCCTGGCGCTGGAACAGCTGCTCTAGTTCAGCGGCTTTCGCATGGGTACGGTTAACAATAGTGATATGGGCGTGAGCTGAAAGCAGCGGGAGGATCACACCTCTTGCTGCGCCGCCTGCGCCGATCAGGAGTATCCGGTCGTCAGGCTGGATCAGCTGCAGCCGTTGAAGATCGCTCAGCAGACCAATGCCATCGGTGTTATCGCCCAGCAGTCGGCCATCGTCGAGTTTTTTTAGCGTGTTGACCGCACCCGCCAGAGCCGCTCGCTCGCTCAGCTCGCTGGCCAGCGCATAAGCCTGCTGTTTAAACGGCAGGGTCACGTTAGCGCCTTTGCCGCCAGCGGCAAAAAATTCACGCGCGGCCTGTTCAAAACCCTCAACTGGCGCGCAAAAACGCTCATAAGGATGGGCGATCCCGCTCTGCTCAGCAAACAGCTGGTGAATGCGGGGCGATTTACTGTGATTAATCGGGTTACCGAAGACGACAAACGACATAGAGTTCTCTTTATCCTTGGCGAATCAGTTCACCGGTTAATACATCGCGGATTTCTGACGGATTCTGGCGGCCGCCCGTTTCTCCCTGCAGCACGGGGAAACCTTCACCGAACTGCGCCAGCACCTCCGCCACATTGCGGCACGGCGGTAAACCGCTGAGGTTGGCACTGGTAGAGACTAATGGCTTGCCAAAAGCCTGACACAGTTTGACCACATCAGGATGATTACTGACGCGCACTGCCAGCGAGGAGAAGCGCCCGGTCAGCCAGTGCGGTGTCTCTTGACGCGCGGGCAGCACCCAGGTCACCGGCCCAGGCCAGCGGGAAAACATCCGCTCTTTCTGTTCGGCGCTCAACTGCTCATCGGCAATATAAGGGAGTAACTGCTGGTAGTCGGCGGCAATCAAGATCAGCCCCTTATCTACCGGGCGGCGCTTCAGTGCCAGCAGTTGCATGACCGCAGCCTCACTGTCGGGATCGCAGCCGAGGCCAAATACCGCCTCTGTGGGGTAAGCAATTACGGCTGACTGGCGCAATTGCGCAACGCACAGCGCTACAGAGTCATGCACTGGTTTCATCTTCACTACCATTTATCACTGTTACAGGTTTGCCGCAGGCTTTACTGGCGCAGAAGCGCTTCACACCTCTGGCGGTTTTCTTTTCTATTAGCAACGGGAACTGGCAGAACTCACACACCCCTTCCAGCGGAGTGAAGTTCACCGCAAACTGACAGTCGGGATAGCGGTCACAGGCGTGGAATGTTTTACCGTAACGCGAACGTCGTGCCACCAGCTTTCCGCTCTGACACTGCGGGCAGGCGAGCGTGGTTTCATCCGGCTTATCGATAGTTTCGGTATGCTCGCATTCCGGGTATTCACTACAGGCGACAAACATGCCGTAACGCCCCTGGCGCAATACCAGTTCGGCCCCACATTTCGGGCACAGCTGACCTTCGAGCACTTTAACGATGTGCCCGTCAGCCTGGCCTTTCAGCGGCCGAATAAAGTCGCATTCGGGGTAGAGTGAGCAACCAAGAAAAGCGCCATGTTTCCCGGAGCGAATAACCAGTTCTGCCCCACACTGGGGGCAGGGTTCATTTTTTCGCACAGCGAAAAGCGCTGTTTTATTCATAACTTTGTGTACACGAAGGCAAACTTCAGTGCAGCATTCCTTCATTGACGTCGAAAAGTAGCTCTTCCATTTGCTGATAGGCGTTTTCACATCCGGGGATATTAAACAGCACCATCAGCACCACCCATTTGAGATCGTCCAGATCAAACTCGAGGGTATCCAAAGCCATAATACGTTCGATAACCATTTCGCGCGTGTCCAGATTCAGAACCTGGATTTGTTCCAGGAACAGAATAAAGCCACGGCAGTTGGCATCTAAACGCTGACTCTCTTCCTCGGTGTAGATACGCATAGACAGCGGATCGGTAGTCAGCAGAATCGGAGCGACAAGGCCGTCCTGATAATCTGCCAGCTTTTCCAACCAGTTCAACGCATTATAGATATCTTCACGATGAAAACCTGCATCGGACAGATCATCAGTCAATTTATCCTGGTCAACGCGCATTTCTGCCTCGTTGTGGATATACGTTTCAAATAAGTACATTAGTACGTCGAACATGGCTTGCCCTCCTCAATCGGACATAGCCGCCGGGTACAGCTGCGATCCACCCTGCTAACTCCAACTCAAGCAGCTTAGCTACGATGGCTGGCACAGGTTGGCCGGCACGTTCAGCGACGACGTCAACAGGTGTAACCTCATCTCCTACGTTAGCCAACACATCGGGAAATGGCAATGAAGGATTGCTGTCCGACGTGGAATAATTGGCTGAATCTGGAAAATCAGGAAGCCAGTTAAGGTCGCTCTGTATTTGCTCAAGAATATTGTTGGGATGGGCAACTAACATCGCGCCCTGCTGAATTAACCAGTTCGTCCCTACACTTCCCGGATTACCCAGCGCGCCGGGCAAAGCAAATACGTCGCGGTTCTGCTCCAGCGCTAACCTGGCCGTCAGCAGCGACCCGCTACGCAACGTCGCCTCAACCACCAGCACGCCCAGGCTTAAACCGCTAATAATACGGTTACGTCGTGGGAAATAGGGCCCACGAGCCGTTACCGATAGAGGAAACTCGGACACCAGCGCTCCCCCAGCGGCGATAATTTGCCCGGCCAGCGCTCTGTGCCGCGACGGATAAACCGCGTTCAGGCCGCTACCCAACACGGCAATTGTTTTCCCCTCTACCTCCAGCGCGGCGCGGTGCGCAATACCATCAATGCCAATTGCCAGCCCACTGGTAATCGTCATGCCACTCAGGGCCAAAGCCTGAGTAAACCAGCTGCCCCACTCGCGTCCATAATGGCTACAGTGTCGGCTGCCCACTATCGCCAGTTGCCGCGTGTTCAGCAATTCCACATCGCCCGCAATAAATAGCATCAGCGGAAAGTTGCTCAGGGACTTGAGCCGCTCAGGATAATGAGGGCTGTCGGGCATAATGAAACTGTGCCCGGGTTCTGCCAGCCAGCGCCATGTTTCATCAATAATTCGCCCATCATATTGCCTGAACGCCTCCAGCTGCCCTGCCGTCCATGGCAGTGCAGCCAGAGCAGGGGTATCTGACGGGTCAATTTCCCTGATTTGCTGCAGCAGAATCAGGCGCTGAGGGCTGGATAACCCTGAGACGCCTGAAAGGCGCAGCGCACACTCAATAGGTGACATTATTCTCTCCCTGATTTTGCCCCTTCCCCCTGAAGGTTACCTGCCAGGAATGCTGTCAATCGCAGCGTGAAATGTCTACAATAAGAGGATTAAAACTCTCATCCCTTGAATACAGATCTGGAAAGTTATGTCCGTTTTGCAGGTATTACATTTTCCTGACGAGCGCCTGCGCATCGTTGCGAAACCCGTTAAAGAAGTAAATGCCGATATTCAGCGTATCGTCGACGATATGTTTGAAACCATGTATGCCGAAGAAGGCATCGGTCTGGCAGCGACACAGGTTGATATCCATCAGCGGATTATCGTGATTGATGTTTCTGAAAATCGCGATGAGCGCCTGGTGCTGATTAACCCGGAGCTGCTGGAAGAGAGTGGCGAAACCGGCATTGAAGAAGGTTGCCTGTCGATCCCTGAACAGCGTGCTTTGGTGCCGCGTTCAGAGAAAGTCAAAATCCGAGCGCTGGACCGCGAAGGAAACAGCTACGAGTTGGAAGCGGATGGGCTGCTGGCAATCTGTATCCAGCATGAAATGGATCATCTGGTCGGTAAACTGTTTATTGATTACCTGTCGCCAATGAAACGTCAGCGTATTCGTCAGAAGCTGGAAAAGCTCTATCGCCAGAGCGCCCGCGACTAAGTTCGTTGACTAAAGGGAATCACGTGTCCGAATCGTTAAAAATCATTTTTGCCGGCACCCCCGACTTTGCAGCGCGTCATCTTGACGCGCTGCTGTCATCCGGGCACCAGGTAGTGGGCGTTTTCACTCAGCCCGACCGCCCTGCCGGCCGCGGAAATAAATTGACCGCCAGCCCGGTCAAGCAGCTGGCTGAGCAGCACAACATTCCGGTGTTCCAGCCTAAATCCCTGCGTCCTGAAGAGAATCAGCAGTGGGTTGCCGCGCTGAACGCCGATGTCATGGTGGTGGTCGCTTATGGCTTGATCCTGCCAAAGGCGGTGCTGGAGATACCTCGTCTCGGCTGCATCAATGTTCACGGTTCCTTGCTGCCACGCTGGCGTGGCGCCGCACCAATCCAGCGCTCGCTGTGGGCGGGCGATGCCGAAACCGGCGTGACTATCATGCAGATGGATGTGGGCTTGGATACCGGCGATATGCTGCATAAGCTGGCCTGCCCAATTGAAGCCCACGATACCAGCGCCACGCTGTATGACAAACTGGCAGAGCTCGGTCCGGCTGGTATGCTGAGCACGCTGGCGCAGCTGGCCGACGGCAGCGTACAGCCTGAAGTGCAGGATGAAGCTCTGGTGAGCTATGCCGAGAAGCTGAGTAAAGAGGAGGCCCGTCTCGACTGGACCTTGTCAGCGCTGCAGCTGGAGCGCTGCATCCGCGCCTTTAATCCATGGCCAGTCAGCTACTTCATTATTGATGAGCAGCCGGTGAAGGTGTGGAAGGCCAGCGTGCTTCCTGCCGTTAGTCATCACCAGCCGGGCGAGATCCTGCAGGCCGATAAGCACGGCATTCAGGTGGTTACCGCTGATGGCGTGCTGAATATTGAAGAACTCCAGCCCGCGGGCAAGAAAGCGATGAAAGCCCAGGACCTGCTTAATTCCCGCCGCGAATGGTTCACCCCAGGCAATATCATTGCCTGATACTCTGCCCGGCATCACCGCCGGGCAGTTTTACATGCGAATCCTCTATGAAAAAAAATACCAATTTACGCAGCGTTGCCGCTCAGACTATCGAGAAGGTTGTCGAACAGGGGCAGTCGCTTAGCAACGTGCTGCCTGCCGCCCAGAAAGCCGTAGGCGAGAAAGATGCCGCGCTGTTACAAGAGCTATGCTATGGCGTACTGCGCACGCTGCCGCAGCTGGAGTGGATCATCAGCAAGCTGATGTCACGCCCGATGACCGGCAAACAGCGCGCGATTCACTTCCTGATCATGGTCGGCCTCTATCAGCTGCTGTTTACCCGCATCCCTTCCCATGCGGCGCTGGCTGAAACCGTGGAGGGGGCAGTTGCCCTCAAGCGCCCGCAGCTGAAGGGATTGATCAACGGTGTACTGCGCCAGTTCCAGCGCCAGCAGGAAGAGCTGACCCAGCAGATGAACGATGGCGAACAGCAGTATCTGCATCCGAAATGGCTGCTGGAGAGGCTGAAGCGCGCGTGGCCCGGGCAGTGGCAGCAGATTGTTGATGCCAATAATCAGCGCCCGCCAATGTGGCTGCGCGTGAATCGTCAGCATCACAGCCGTGATGCCTGGCTGGCTTTGCTGGCAGAAAGCGGCAAAACCGGATTTGCTCACCCGCAGCATAGCGACGCGGTTCGGTTGGAATCACCGTGCGCGGTGGGACAGCTTCCTGGTTTTGACCAGGGCTGGGTGACCGTGCAGGATGCTTCAGCTCAGGGCTGTGTTGCCCTGCTCGATCCGCAAAACGGCGAGAAGATCCTCGACCTGTGCGCCGCACCCGGCGGCAAAACCACGCATATTCTGGAAGCCGCGCCGCAGGCTGACGTTATGGCCGTTGACGTCGATGCTCAGCGTCTGGCAAGAATTAGTGAGAATTTGCAACGCCTCGACATGCACGCAGAGGTTAAGCTTGGCGACGGCCGCACGCCTGCAGAGTGGTGTGGCGATACGCAGTTTGATCGCATTTTACTGGATGCACCCTGCTCGGCTACCGGCGTTATTCGTCGTCATCCGGATATCAAATGGCTGCGTCGCGACCGCGATATTGTTGAGCTGGCGATCCTACAGCAGCAGATCCTCGATGCCGTCTGGCCACATCTGAAGAAAGGCGGCACGCTGCTTTACGCCACCTGCTCGATACTGCCGGAAGAGAATCACCAGCAGATCGCGCAGTTCCTGCAGCGCCACGGCGATGCAAGCCTGGTCGAAACCGGCGATCTGGCTCAGCCAGGTATCCAGGTGTTCCCGCAGGTGGAAGGCGGCGATGGCTTCTACTATGCAAAATTGATAAAACAGTGAAACAGGTGGCATGGCTTAGCCGCGCCACAAATTGAACGACAACCAACAGACTGAAGCATAATGAAAATTATCATTCTTGGTGCAGGTCAGGTCGGCGGAACGCTAGCTGAGAACCTGGTCGGTGAAAACAACGATATTACCGTGGTCGATACCGATCCCCTGCGCCTGCGTCAGTTACAGGACAAATTCGATTTACGCGTGGTGCAGGGGCACGGCTCTCATCCGCGGGTGCTGCGTGAAGCCGGTGCGGAAGATGCGGATATGCTGGTTGCCGTCACCAACTCTGATGAAACCAACATGGTCGCCTGCCAGGTCGCCTACTCCCTGTTTAACACGCCGAACCGTATCGCCCGTATCCGCGCCCCGGATTATATCCGTGACGCCGATAAGCTGTTTATCCCGGAAGCGGTACCCATCGACCACCTGATCTCTCCGGAGCAGCTGGTGATTGATAATATTTATCGTCTGATCGAATACCCTGGCGCGCTGCAGGTGGTGAACTTTGCGGAAGGGAAAGTCAGCCTGGCAGTAGTCAAAGCCTATTATGGCGGCCCGCTGGTCGGGAATGCGCTATCGGTGATGCGTGAACATATGCCGCATATCGATACGCGCGTTGCCGCTATTTTCCGCCAGGATCGCCCTATTCGCCCGCAGGGTTCCACCATCATTGAGGCAGGCGATGAAGTGTTCTTCATTGCTGCCAGCCAGCATATTCGTGCGGTGATGAGTGAGTATCAGCGGCTGGAGAAACCGTATAAGCGCATTATGATCGTCGGCGGCGGAAATATCGGCTTTGGTCTCGCGCAGCGCCTGGAAAAACAGTACAGCGTTAAACTGATCGAGCGCGATCAGCAGCGCGCCGCCGAGCTGGCAGAAAACTTGCAAAACACCATCGTGTTTTATGGCGATGCTTCCGATCAGGAACTGCTGGCCGAGGAGCACGTTGATCAAACCGACCTTTTCATTGCCATCACCAACGATGATGAAGCCAATATCATGTCGGCAATGCTGGCCAAGCGCATGGGCGCGAAAAAGGCTATGGTGCTTATCCAGCGCCGCGCCTATGTCGATCTGGTGCAGGGCAGCGTCATCGATATCGCGATCTCCCCGCAGCAGGCGACCATCTCGGCGCTGCTGGGGCACGTGCGTAAAGCGGATATTGTCGGGGTTTCTTCACTGCGCCGCGGCGTGGCGGAAGCCATTGAAGCCATCGCGCACGGCGAGGAGTCGACCTCACGCGTGGTCGGGCGCCTGATTGATGATATCAAGCTGCCACCGGGAACCATCATTGGTGCCGTGGTGCGCGGTAACGATGTGATGATTGCTAATGATAACCTGCGTATTGAGCAGGGGGACCACGTGATCATGTTCCTGACCGACAAGAAATTTGTCCCGGACGTCGAACGCCTGTTCCAGCCCAGCCCGTTCTTCCTCTAACTACCCTATCTATCTGTCTGATTTCACCCGGCGTTACCCCGGGTGAATGTCGACATTTATCAGCAATCACCGTGGTAAAAAGCCAATCCTTTGTTAGACTTAGAAAATTGGCAAAAATGGGAGATAACAATGAGTTTATTCAAAGAGTTTCGCGATTTCGCGATGCGCGGCAATGTCGTCGATCTCGCTGTGGGTGTCATCATCGGTGCTGCGTTTGGTAAAATCGTCTCTTCACTGGTGGCAAATATCATCATGCCACCGCTGGGGTTACTGATTGGGGGCGTCGATTTCAAGCAGTTCAGCTGGGTGTTAAAAGCCGCAGATGGTACAGCGCCTGCTGTAGTGATGGAGTACGGGATTTTCCTACAGACCATTTTTGACTTTATGATCGTTGCGTTTGCCATCTTCATGGCGATTAAAGTGATGAACAAGATGTACAAAAGAAAGGAAGTGGAAAAACCGGCACCGAAACCTTCTGCTGAAGAAACGCTGCTGAGCGAAATCCGCGATCTGCTGAAAGAACAGAATAACAAACCGCTTTAAGGGATTGTCTGTTGCGAAAACGAAAACCGCCACCGCTGGCGGTTTTTTTATGCCTGAAAAGGCAGAAGGCCAGTGGTCAATACGCGGTTTGCGCACTGGCCACTGGCCTCCCAGTTACCTTTCTTCGCATGTTTATCACGACGCCGGTAGCTGCCTTTACCTTTAGTGTTCGCCTCAACGCGCGGTTTAAACAGTGGGTCATGTAGCAGTGCTTCAAGGGCGTTATCACGGATGACGCCTTTTTTATGTTGGTAAACAGTCATGATATTTCCTGTGAGTAAATGACGCAGATGAATATAGGCCTGAGATTGGGATATTTCAATCGGCGGCTTTAACATTTGATGTGGTTGCCCCCTTTTCAAGTGCTTCCAGGATCGAGCAATAGCGGCTGCTGTGCGCGGTGCCGCAGCAGGCATCATTCAGCCTTTTCAGTGAACGCTGCATATGCTGAAGCTCTGTTAACATGGCTTCAACTTCGGTGAGCCGCTTTTGCACGATGGTCTTAGATTCCTGACAGGTGTGATGTTCAGGATCGACGCGGATCGATAACAGTTCGCGGATCGCTTCCAGCGTAAAGCCCAGCTGACGTCCATAACGAATAAACTTCAGCCGCTGCAAATCAGTATCACTGTAGAGACGAAAGCCGCCTTCGGTGCGGATTTCGTGATCCATCATGCGCTGCTTCTCATAAAAGCGAATGGTGTCTGGCGTCACATCTGCCAGTTTCGCCAGTTGTCCAATACGGTACATTACTCCTCCTCGCTAAAATGCTGCTGTAACTGCTTGCCATAATGGCTATGCAGAAAATCGGTACTGATACCCGCCTGAATAAGTTTGATTTCCAGTAGCTTCAGTCGTTTTGCCTGTGGCTGATAGCGCTCATCCTCAGGGGCGATGCCACGCAGCAGCTTATCCAGCTCAACGGCTTCCCGTCGCAGCTCCAGCTCCGGTGGCAGGTAGCCAGAATTTTTTAAGATACGATAGCTGGCGCGCAGTTCAGCAGGAACGTGGCTGTCGTCATCCAGCTGCAGCGGTTGGCCAGCCCCCGCCAGATTATCGAGATCGCCCTGACGCTGTGCGGCAAGGATATGTTTTTCAGCCAGCTGATCGAGCAGTGACATAGTCGCGGCCTCCAGTTCTCGGGAAGCGTTCAGCATAGCGTAACTGGTGAGGATATGAAGTAAGAGAGGAATTATGGACATAAAAAAACCCCGCAAGCGGGGTTTTTTCAATACTGCGGCAGATTACTCTGCTACAGCTTCTGCTTGAGCTTCTGGACGATCAACCAGCTCGATGTAAGCCATCGGAGCGTTGTCACCAGCGCGGAAGCCACACTTCAGAATGCGAGTGTAACCACCTGCACGGCTCGCGAAACGCGGACCGAGCTCATTAAACAGTTTTGCCACGATCTCGTTATCACGAGTACGGGCGAATGCCAGACGACGATTAGCTACGCTGTCGGTCTTGGCAAGAGTAATCAGCGGCTCAACTACGCGACGCAGCTCTTTCGCTTTTGGCAGGGTCGTCTTGATAATCTCGTGACGAACCAAAGAGCCAGCCATGTTGCGGAACATAGCCTGACGATGGCTGCTGTTGCGGTTCAGTTGACGACCACTCTTACGATGGCGCATGACCTTATCCTTCTCAGTGAAACCTTAACCTGTGATCGGGTTATTCATCAGCAATGCTAGCTGGCGGCCAGTTTTCCAGGCGCATGCCCAGAGACAGACCACGAGAAGCCAGCACATCTTTAATCTCAGTAAGAGATTTTTTACCAAGGTTAGGCGTTTTAAGCAGCTCAACCTCGGTACGCTGTACCAGATCACCGATGTAGTGGATAGCTTCTGCCTTAAGGCAGTTAGCAGAGCGGACAGTCAATTCCAGATCGTCAACAGGGCGCAGCAAGATCGGATCGAATTCTGGTTTCTCTTCTTTCACTTCCGGCTGACGTACATCACGTAAGTCGACGAAAGCTTCCAGTTGTTCTGCCAGGATGGTTGCCGCACGGCGGATCGCTTCTTCAGGATCAATAGTGCCGTTGGTTTCCATTTCGATGACCAGCTTGTCCAGGTCAGTACGCTGTTCTACACGCGCTGCTTCAACATTGTAGGCAATACGCTCTACAGGGCTGTAACAGGCGTCAACCAACAGACGACCGATCGGGCGCTCATCTTCTTCCGAATGAATTCGGGCAGAAGCCGGCACATAACCACGACCACGCTGAACTTTGATACGCATGCTAATAGCGGCGTTCTCATCGGTCAGGTGACAGATCACGTGCTGCGGCTTGACGATTTCGACATCACCATCATGGGTGATATCGGCTGCAGTCACAGGGCCAATGCCAGATTTATTCAGAGTAAGAATAACTTCATCTTTGCCCTGAACTCTTACCGCCAAACCTTTCAGGTTGAGCAGGATTTCCAGGATATCTTCCTGTACGCCCTCTTTGGTGCTGTACTCATGCAGTACACCATCAATTTCAACCTCGGTCACCGCGCAACCCGGCATTGATGAAAGCAGAATACGGCGCAGTGCGTTACCAAGAGTATGGCCAAAGCCACGCTCTAAAGGCTCAAGGGTCACCTTGGCGTGCGTCGAACTCACTTGCTCGATATCTACCAGGCGCGGTTTTAGAAACTCTGTCACAGAACCCTGCATTGTGTCCTCTCTTTGGTACTAAGCCTTACTTGGAGTAAAGCTCGACGATCAGGTGTTCGTTAATGTCCGCAGACAGATCGGTACGTTCAGGAATACGCTTGAACACACCTTCCATCTTAGTTGCATCAACTTCCAGCCAGGTTGGCTTTTCACGCTGTTCAGCCAGCTCCAGAGCGGCTTTCACGCGAGACTGCTTTTTGGCTTTCTCACGGATGCTAACAACGTCATTCGGAGTTACCTGATAAGAAGCGATGCTAACAACGCGGCCGTTTACCAAAATAGATTTGTGGCTAACCAGCTGACGTGCTTCTGCACGAGTGGCGCCAAAGCCCATACGGTAAACTACGTTGTCCAGACGACCTTCCAGCAGAGCTAACAGGTTTTCACCGGTGTTGCCTTTCAGACGAGCTGCTTCTTTATAATAGTTACGGAACTGACGCTCCAGCACGCCGTACATACGACGAACTTTCTGCTTTTCACGTAACTGCACGCCATAGTCAGACAGACGTGGCTTGCGCGCACCGTGCTGACCAGGAGCTTGTTCAATCTTACACTTGGTATCAATCGCGCGAACGCCAGACTTAAGGAACAGGTCTGTGCCTTCACGACGGCTCAGCTTGAGCTTAGGACCCAAATATCTTGCCATTTTCTTTCTCCAACATTCCTAAAAAACGGGGCGTTATACGCGACGTTTTTTCGGCGGACGACAACCGTTGTGAGGGATCGGAGTCACATCAGTAATATTAGTGATGCGGAAACCAGCAGCGTTCAGGGCACGAATAGTTGATTCGCGGCCTGGACCAGGACCCTTAACCATAACTTCCAGGTTCTTAATACCGTAATCTTTCACGGCCTCTGCGCAACGCTCTGCAGCAACCTGCGCAGCGAACGGCGTAGACTTACGAGAACCACGGAAACCGGAACCACCGGCTGTTGCCCAACCCAGCGCATTACCCTGACGATCGGTAATAGTTACGATGGTGTTGTTAAAAGACGCATGGACATGAGCCACGCCATCAGAGACTTGCTTTCTTACACGCTTGCGTGCACGAACTGGTGCCTTTGCCATTATTCAATCACCCCGATTATTTCTTGATCGGTTTACGCGGACCCTTACGGGTACGTGCGTTAGTCTTAGTACGCTGACCGCGCACTGGAAGACCACGACGATGACGCAAACCACGATAGCAACCAAGGTCCATAAGACGCTTGATGCTCAGGGTGACTTCACGACGCAGATCGCCTTCAACAACAAATTTCGCTACTGCATCACGCAGAATGTCGATTTGTTCTTCAGACAGCTCACTGATCTTAACATTTTCAGCGATTCCCGTAGATGCACAGATAGCCTGTGAACGGGTCTTGCCGATACCGAAAATTGCAGTTAATGCGATAACGGTATGTTTATGATCAGGAATGTTAATGCCTGCTATACGGGCCACTATGCACTCCTATTTAATTACTTATGCGTCCCATGCCGAAAAGCCCGTTTTCAGGATACTCAAATGGAAACGCATAGACATACAAAAGATTGGCTGGCTAATCTAGCCAGCTCAACCCGACTTTGCAAGAAAAATATGCGATTAAATCAGCCTTGGCGCTGTTTATGCTTAGGCTCGGCACTGCAAATCACACGCACGACGCCGTCGCGACGAACGATTTTGCAGTTACGACATAATTTCTTGACGGAAGCACGAACTTTCATTTTTACTCTCCGTAACTTCTCAAGCACCTGAATTAACGGCCGTAGCCCTTCAGATTTGCTTTCTTCAATGCAGACTCGTACTGACTAGACATCATCAGAGTTTGCACTTGAGCCATAAAGTCCATGATGACAACGACTACGATCAGCAGTGAAGTACCGCCGAAGTAGAATGGAACTTTCATCGCATCACGCATGAACTCCGGGATCAGGCAGATAAAGGTAATGTACAGCGCACCGATTAAGGTTAAGCGCGTCATCACTTTATCGATATACTTCGCCGTCTGTTCTCCCGGACGAATACCTGGTACAAATGCACCAGACTTCTTCAGGTTATCTGCTGTTTCTCTTGGGTTGAAAACCAACGCCGTATAGAAGAAACAGAAGAAGATGATTGCAGTCGCATAGAGTAGCACATAAAGCGGCTGACCTGGCTGTAATGACATCGAAATAGTTGTCAACCAGTTCCAACCGGTTCCGCCCCCGAACCATGACGCGATGGTTGCTGGGAACAGAATGATGCTGGAAGCAAAAATAGCTGGAATTACACCGGCCATATTCACTTTCAACGGTAAATGTGTGCTCTGCGCAGCATAGACACGACGGCCTTGCTGACGTTTCGCATAGTTCACCACAATGCGGCGTTGACCACGCTCAACGAAAACAACGAAGAAGGTCACTGCAAATACGAGAACTGCAACCAACAGCAACAGGAGGAAGTGCAGGTCGCCTTGCCGCGCTTGCTCGATGGTATGGCCAATGGCCGGCGGCAGACCCGCAACAATACCAGCGAAGATAATGATCGAGATACCGTTGCCGATACCTCGTTCAGTTATCTGCTCGCCCAGCCACATCAGGAACATTGTCCCGGTGACCAGACTGACAACAGCGGTAAAGTAGAAGGCAAAGCCTGGGTTTAACACCAGGCCCTGCATTCCTGGCATATTCGGCAGGCCGGTAGCAATACCGACCGCCTGGAATATACCTAATACCAGAGTACCGTAACGGGTGTACTGGCTTATCTTACGACGGCCAGCCTCCCCTTCTTTCTTGATTTCAGCTAACGCTGGATGAACCACCGTCAGCAGCTGGATAATAATAGAGGCCGAAATGTACGGCATAATACCCAGGGCAAAGATAGAAGCACGGCTCAGAGCACCACCAGAGAACATGTTAAACATTTCAATGATGGTGCCACGCTGTTGCTCAAGCAATTTGGCAAGTACAGTGGCATCGATACCAGGGATCGGAATAAAAGAGCCAATACGGAAGACAATCAGCGCACCAATTACAAACAGAAGTCTGCGTTTTAGTTCGCCAAATCCACCCTTGGCACTTTGAAAATCTAATCCCGGTTGCTTAGCCATCTGCTACTTATTCCTCAATTTTACCGCCAGCAGCTTCGATTGCAGCACGAGCGCCTTTAGTGACACGCAGACCGCGAATCGTTACCGGTGCAGAAACTTCGCCAGACAGGATCACTTTCGCGAACTCCATCTGAATACCGATAATGTTTGCTGCTTTCAGCGTGTTCAGGTCGACGATACCGCCTTCAACTTTCGCCAGGTCAGACAGACGAACTTCTGCAGTGACCATTGCTTTGCGAGAGGTGAAACCGAATTTCGGCAGACGACGATACAGAGGCATCTGGCCGCCTTCAAAACCACGACGTACGCCACCGCCAGAACGTGAGTTCTGACCTTTGTGACCACGACCACCGGTTTTGCCGAGGCCTGAACCGATACCACGGCCCAGACGTTTCGAAGCGTGCTTGGAGCCGTCGGCCGGAGACAGAGTATTTAAACGCATCTGTTACTCCTCCACTTTAACCATGTAGGAAATCGCGTTAACCATACCGCGTACAGCTGGCGTGTCTTCACGCTCTACGGTGTGGTTAATACGACGCAGACCCAGGCCAAGCAGCGTTGCCTTGTGTTTAGGCAAACGACCGATCGAACTGCGGGTTTGTGTAATCTTAATAGTCTTAGCCATGGTCATTACCCCAGAATGTCTTCAACGGATTTGCCACGCTTGGCAGCGACCATTTCTGGGGAATTCATGTTGGCCAGGCCATCCAGAGTTGCACGAACCACGTTGATCGGGTTAGTGGAACCGTAGGCTTTAGCCAAGACGTTATGAACCCCAGCGACTTCCAGTACGGCGCGCATTGCACCGCCGGCAATGATACCGGTACCTTCAGAAGCCGGCTGCATGAACACGCGAGAACCTGTGTGCACGCCTTTAACAGGGTGCTGCAGGGTGCCGCTGTTCAGCGCGACGTTAATCATATTGCGACGAGCTTTTTCCATCGCTTTCTGGATCGCTGCTGGAACTTCACGCGCTTTTCCGTAACCAAAACCGATGCGACCGTTACCGTCACCAACAACAGTCAGAGCTGTGAAGGAGAAAATACGACCACCTTTTACGGTTTTAGATACGCGATTTACCGCGATCAGCTTTTCCTGCAGTTCGCCAGCTTGTTTTTCGATGTGTGCCATCTTACACCTCTACCTTAGAACTGTAGGCCAGCTTCACGGGCAGCATCTGCCAGTGCCTGGACACGACCATGATATTGGAAACCAGAACGGTCGAAAGAAACACCAGTGATGCCTTTTTCGATTGCGCGTTCAGCAACTGCTTTACCAACAGCAGCGGCAGCGTCTTTGTTTCCTGTGTACTTCAGTTGCTCACTGATAGCTTTTTCTACAGTAGAAGCAGCGACCAGGACTTCAGAACCGTTGGGTGCGATTACCTGTGCGTAAATATGACGCGGGGTACGATGTACCACCAGGCGAGTAGCACCCAGCTCTTTGAGCTTGCGACGTGCGCGGGTCGCACGACGGATACGAGCAGATTTCTTATCCATAGTGTTACCTTACTTCTTCTTAGCCTCTTTGGTACGCACGACTTCGTCGGCGTAACGAACACCCTTGCCTTTATAAGGCTCAGGACGACGGTAGGCGCGGAGATCGGCTGCAACCTGACCAATCAGCTGTTTATCAGCGCCTTTCAGCACGATTTCAGTCTGAGTTGGACATTCAGCAGTGATTCCCGCTGGCAGCGCGTGGTCAACCGGGTGAGAGAAGCCCAAGGCTAAGCTCACAGAGTTGCCTTTAACGGCTGCACGATAACCTACACCAACCAGCTGCAGCTTCTTAGTGAAGCCTTCGGTAACACCGATAACCATAGCGTTCAACAGTGCACGAGAAGTACCTGCCTGCGCCCAACCATCCACAAAACCTTCGCGCGGAGCGAAAGTCAGGGTGTTGTCAGCATGCTTAACTTCTACAGCTTTGTTGAGCGTACGAGTCAGCTCGCCGTTTTTACCTTTAATCGAAATAACCTGACCGTCGAGTTTTACCTCTACGCCGGCAGGAATCGCGACTGGTGCTTTAGCAACACGAGACATTTATTCCTCCGATTAAGCTACGTAGCAGATAATTTCGCCGCCAAGACCAGCCTGGCGTGCGGCACGATCGGTCATAACACCTTTAGAGGTAGAGATAACAGCGATACCCAGTCCAGCCATAACTTTTGGCAGTTCGTCTTTGCGTTTGTAGATACGCAGACCTGGACGGCTTACACGCTGAATGCTCTCTACCACTGCCTTGCCCTGGAAATACTTAAGAGTCAGTTCCAGTTCAGGCTTGGTGTCGCCTTCGACTTTAAATTCTTCAATATAGCCTTCTTCCTTCAGCACGTTGGCAATAGCCAATTTCAGCTTGGAGGAAGGCATGGTGACCGCAACTTTGTTCGCGGCTTGACCGTTACGGATACGGGTCAGCATATCCGCGATCGGATCTTGCATGCTCATCTGTCTTTACTCCCGTGATTCAATTGGTAATTACCAGCTAGCCTTTTTCAAGCCAGGTACTTCACCGCGCATGGCGGCTTCACGCAACTTGATACGGCTCAGACCGAATTTGCCCACATAACCATGTGGACGGCCAGTTTGACGGCAGCGCTTACGCTGACGAGACGGGCTGGAATCACGCGGCAGAGTTTGCAGCTTGAGAACAGCATTCCAACGTTCTTCGTCGGATGAGTTCACACTAGAAATGATAGCTTTCAGTTCCTCGCGTTTAGCGCGGTACTTGTCAGCCAGTTTCACGCGAACGACTTCGCGTGCTTTCATCGATTGCTTAGCCATCAGTAACCCTGCCTTACTTGCGGAACGGGAAGTTAAAAGCAGCCAAAAGTGCGCGGCCTTCATCATCAGATTTCGCAGTAGTGGTAATGGTGATATCCAAACCACGAACGCGGTCGACTTTGTCATAGTCGATCTCTGGGAAGATGATCTGCTCACGAACGCCCATGCTGTAGTTACCACGGCCATCGAATGACTTAGCGGACAAGCCACGGAAGTCACGGATACGTGGAACAGCAATAGAAATCAGACGCTCAAAGAACTCCCACATGCGTTCGCCACGCAGAGTTACTTTACAGCCGATCGGATAGCCCTGACGGATTTTGAAGCCTGCAACTGACTTGCGTGCTTTGGTGATAAACGGCTTTTGACCGGAGATTGCTGCTAAGTCAGCTGCTGCGTTGTCCAGCAGTTTCTTGTCAGCGATCGCTTCACCCACACCCATATTCAGGGTGATCTTCTCGACCCGAGGGACTTGCATGACAGAATTGTAGCTAAACTCAGTCATGAGTTGTTTAACTACTTCGTCTTTGTAGTAATCATGCAGTTTCGCCATCGTACTACTCCAAATTACTTGATAGTTTCGCTGTTAGACTTGAAGAAACGGACTTTTTTGCCGTCTTCGAATCTAAAGCCTACACGGTCAGCCTTACCGGTTGCCGAGTTGAAGAGCGCAACGTTAGAAACCTGAATAGCAGCTTCTTTTTCAACGATGCCACCTGGTTGGTTCAGAGCCGGAACCGGCTTTGAGTGCTTCTTAACCAGGTTGATACCTTCAACAATCAGTTTGCCTGAAGACAGAACATTTTTTACTTTACCGCGCTTACCTTTATCTTTGCCGGTCAGCACGATAACTTCGTCATCGCGACGGATTTTAGCTGCCATTTTTCGCTCCTTAGAGTACTTCTGGTGCCAGAGAGATAATTTTCATGAACTTTTCAGTACGAAGCTCACGAGTTACCGGCCCAAAAATACGCGTTCCGATAGGCTGCTCAGTGTTATTGTTTAAAATAACGCATGCATTACCATCGAAGCGAATGACAGAACCGTCCGGGCGACGAACACCCTTCCTGGTGCGCACCACTACCGCTTTCAGCACATCACCCTTCTTAACCTTACCGCGAGGAATTGCTTCCTTGATGGTAATTTTGATGATGTCGCCTACGCCTGCGTAGCGACGGTGCGAGCCACCCAGAACCTTGATACACATTACGCGACGTGCACCGGAGTTGTCGGCGACGGTCAGCATAGTCTGTTCTTGGATCATTTTAGTGCTCCGCTAATGTCAACTACTACTTCGGGACCTGATTCAGGTCGTATAAAAGCCCCATTATTGAGGGCGCAGCATTATAACACTGCTTCCTGAATATGGGTAGAAAAAATAAACGGCTCTTGCGAGCCGTTTATCTTATTTTTTAGAGACGGCAGATTCTATTACAGAATCGCTTTCTCTACAACGCGAACCAGCGTCCAGGACTTAGTCTTGGACAGTGGACGGCATTCGCGGATTTCTACCACGTCGCCGATACCACATTCGTTGTTCTCGTCATGTACGTGCAGTTTGGTCGTACGTTTGATGAATTTCCCGTAGATCGGGTGCTTCACAACACGTTCGATTGCCACAACAATGGATTTCTCCATTTTGTCGCTCAGAACACGACCTTGCAGAGTACGGATTTTATCGGTCATTACGCACCCGCCTTCTCAGTCAGTAAAGTCTTAACGCGTGCAACATCACGACGAACATTCTTCAAGACGTGAGTCTGTTGAAGTTGGCCGGATGCTGCCTGCATGCGCAGATTGAACTGCTCACGCAGCAGGTTAAGAAGCTCAGTGTTCAGCTCTTCAACGCTTTTTTCACGCAGCTCTGTTGCTTTCATTACATCACCGTCTTAGTTACAAAGGTGGTTTTGATAGGCAGTTTTGCTGCTGCCAGCTTGAATGCTTCACGGGCCAGCTCTTCCGGTACGCCGTCCATTTCATACAGGACTTTACCAGGCTGGATCAAGGCAACCCAATACTCTACGTTACCTTTACCTTTACCCATACGCACTTCCAGCGGCTTCTCGGTAATTGGTTTGTCCGGGAATACACGGATCCAAATTTTACCTTGACGCTTAACTGCACGGGTCATAGCACGACGTGCTGCTTCGATCTGACGAGCAGTCAGACGACCACGGCCAACAGCTTTCAGACCGAAAGTACCGAAGCTAACATCCGTACCCTGCGCCAGACCACGGTTGCGGCCTTTATGCACTTTACGGAATTTTGTACGCTTTGGTTGTAACATCAGCGACTCTCCTTACTTACGGCCTTTACGCTGCTGCTTTTTAGGTTGAGCAGCCGGTTCCGGTTGTTCAACAGCAGCCATACCACCCAGGATCTCACCTTTGAAGATCCATACCTTAACGCCGATTACACCATAAGTGGTGTGCGCTTCAGAGGTGTTGTAGTCAATGTCTGCACGCAGAGTGTGCAGCGGCACGCGGCCTTCACGGTACCATTCGGTACGCGCGATTTCTGCACCGCCCAGGCGGCCACTAACTTCAACTTTGATCCCTTTAGCGCCCAGACGCATTGCGTTCTGTACAGCACGCTTCATAGCACGACGGAACATCACACGACGCTCCAGCTGTGAAGTGATGCTGTCAGCAACCAATTTAGCGTCCAGTTCCGGTTTACGGACTTCGGCGATATTGATCTGTGCAGGAACGCCAGCGATATCCGCTACGACCTTGCGCAGTTTTTCTACATCTTCACCTTTCTTACCGATAACGATGCCAGGACGAGCGGTGTGAATAGTCACACGGATGCTCTTAGCTGGGCGCTCGATAACGATACGAGAGACGGATGCTTTAGCCAGTTCTTTAGTCAGGAACTGACGAACTTTAAAGTCGCTGTCCAGGTTGTCAGCGAATTCTTTGGTATTTGCGAACCAGGTAGAGTTCCAGGGTTTAACAATACCCAGGCGAATACCATTAGGATGTACTTTCTGACCCATTGCTAGTCTCCAGAGTCTCAGCGATCGGACACAACCACAGTAATGTGGCTGGTGCGCTTCAGGATGCGATCTGCACGACCTTTTGCACGCGGCATAATGCGCTTCATGCTTGGGCCTTCGTCTACGAAGATTTTCGTGACTTTCAGATCATCAATGTCAGCGCCATCGTTGTGTTCGGCGTTAGCAATGGCAGATTCCAGGACCTTCTTGACCAGTACAGCCGCTTTCTTATTGGTGTAGGTCAGAATGTCCAGAGCCTGCGACACTTTCTTACCGCGTACAAGATCCGCTACCAGGCGAACCTTCTGTGCAGAAGAACGAGCGTGGCGATGTTTAGCGATAGTTTCCATCTCTTCCTCCTGCCTTAGCGTTTCTTGGCTTTTTTATCAGCCGCGTGGCCGCGATAAGTACGAGTCGGTGCAAATTCACCCAGTTTGTGACCGACCATTTCGTCGGAAACAAAGACAGGAACGTGCTGACGACCATTATGGACAGCGATGGTCAAACCGATCATGTTAGGGAAGATCGTTGAACGACGGGACCAGGTGCGCAGTGGCTTCTTGTCTCCGCTTTCCAAAGCTTTCTCTACCTTCTTCAGCAAGTGCAGGTCAATAAAAGGACCTTTCTTGAGAGAACGTGGCATGGCTTATCCTCTAAAATTATTTGCTACGGCGACGTACGATAAACTTATCGGTACGCTTGTTGCTACGGGTCTTCTTACCTTTGGTCTGCAGGCCCCATGGGGACACTGGATGCTTACCAAAGTTACGACCTTCACCACCACCGTGCGGGTGATCGACTGGGTTCATCGCAGTACCGCGAACGGTAGGACGAACACCACGCCAACGAGCTGCACCGGCTTTACCCAGAACGCGAAGCATGTGCTCAGCGTTACCGACTTCGCCCAGGGTCGCGCGGCAGTCAATTTCGACTTTACGCATTTCACCAGAACGCAGACGCAGGGTAACGTAAGAACCATCACGCGCAACGATCTGCACGTAAGTACCAGCTGAGCGAGCAATCTGACCGCCTTTGCCTGGTTTCATTTCTACGTTATGCACGGTAGAACCCACTGGGATGTTACGCATTGGCAGGGTGTTACCCGCTTTAATCGCAGCATCAACGCCAGATTGAATCTGGTCGCCAGCTTTCAGGCCTTTAGGGGCCAGGATGTAACGGCGTTCGCCGTCTTTGTACAGAACCAGTGCGATGTTCGCAGAGCGGTTCGGATCGTACTCAAGACGTTCAACGGTCGCTGGGATACCATCTTTGTTGCGTTTGAAGTCAACAATACGGTAAGCCTGCTTGTGACCACCACCGATATGACGGGTAGTGATGCGACCATTGTTGTTACGGCCACCGGATTTGCTGTTTTTCTCAACCAGCGGGGCAAATGGTTTGCCCTTGTGCAGCTCCGCGTTTACCACTTTAACTACATGGCGACGACCCGGAGATGTCGGTTTACATTTAACAATTGCCATTGTTCTTCTCCTCCGACTTACTCAGCGCCGCCTGCGAAGTCCAGATTCTGGCCTTCTTTCAGGGTGACGTAAGCTTTTTTCCAGTCGCTACGACGACCAATACGCTGTCCAGAACGCTTAGTTTTGCCTTTAACCAGCAAAGTGTTCACGACTTCAACTTCTACTTCGAAAAGTTTCTGTACAGCGGCTTTGATTTCTGCTTTGGTCGCGTCAGTCGCAACTTTGAGAACGATGGTGTTAGTTTTTTCCATCGCAGCAGATGCTTTTTCAGATACGTGCGGCGCGCGCAGTACTTTCAGCAGACGTTCTTCACGGATCATGCCAGCATCTCCTCAACTTGCTTAACTGCATCAGCAGTCATAACGACTTTGTCGAAGGCGATCAGGCTAACTGGGTCGATACCCGCTGCATCACGTACGTCAACCTTGTACAGGTTGCGAGCGGCCAGGAACAGGTTCTCTTCCAGTTCGCCAGTGATGATCAGCACGTCTTCCAGAGCCATGTCTTTTAGTTTTTCTACCAGCAGCTTCGTTTTAGGAGCTTCCAGAGAGAACTGCTCGACAACGATCAGACGATCTTGACGTACCAGTTCGGACAGGATGCTTTTCAGCGCGCCGCGGTACATCTTTTTGTTAACTTTTTGACTGTGGTCCTGTGGCTTCGCAGCGAAGGTCACACCACCTGAACGCCAGATTGGGCTCTTTACAGAACCTGCACGCGCACGGCCGGTGCCTTTCTGGCGCCATGGCTTTTTGCCTGAACCAGTTACTTCAGCACGAGTCTTCTGAGCACGAGTACCCTGACGAGCACCTGCTGCATAAGCAACAACAACCTGGTGTACCAGCGCTTCGTTGAAATCACGACCGAAGGTAGTTTCGGAAACAGTCAGCGCGCTTTGCGCGTCTTTCAATACTAATTCCATTGCTATCCCCTTACGCCTTCACAGCTGGTTTAACGATAAGGTCGCAACCGGTAGCACCGGGTACTGCACCTTTAACCAGCAGCAGGTTGCGCTCAGCGTCAACACGTACAACGTCCAGACTCTGAACAGTTACACGCTCGTTGCCCATCTGGCCTGCCATTTTCTTGCCTTTGAACACTTTGCCCGGAGTCTGGTTCTGACCGATAGAACCCGGTACGCGGTGTGACAAGGAGTTACCGTGAGTAGCATCCTGAGTACGGAAGTTCCAGCGCTTTACAGTACCGGCAAAACCTTTACCTTTAGATGTTCCAGTCACGTCAACTTTTTTCACGTCAGCGAAAATGTCAACATTAATGCTCTGACCTACAGTGAACTCTGCGCCTTCAACGGTGCGGAATTCCCACAGACCACGGCCAGCTTCAACGCCAGCTTTAGCAAAATGACCTGCTTCAGGCTTAGTTACACGGTTTGCTTTTTTAGCACCGGTAGTTACCTGGATAGCAGTGTAACCGTCGTTTTCCAGGCCTTTGACCTGAGTAACGCGGTTTGCTTCAATTTCGATCACGGTTACAGGGATAGAAACGCCATCTTCTGTGAAGATACGGGTCATACCCACTTTTTTACCGACTAAACCAATCATTGTTTCAACCTCTCAATCGCTCAATGACCTGATTAACCCAGGCTGATCTGCACGTCAACACCTGCAGCCAGATCCAGACGCATCAGAGCATCAACCGTTTTTTCGGTTGGCTCAACGATGTCAACCAGACGCTTGTGAGTGCGAATCTCATACTGATCGCGCGCGTCTTTGTTGACGTGCGGGGAGATCAGAACGGTAAAGCGCTCTTTGCGGGTCGGCAGCGGGATAGGACCACGTACCTGCGCACCAGTGCGCTTGGCAGTCTCTACGATTTCCGCAGTTGATTGATCGATCAGACGATGATCAAACGCTTTAAGACGGATACGGATTCTTTGGTTCTGCATGAGACCAGAGCTCCAATTATTTATAAACGAAAAGAATTACTACTCGCATCCATTACGATTGATGGAGGAGTGTAATCGTTGAGCACATAACCCGCATATCGCGAGTATTGTTGGCGAGCACTTTCGCACTTGCCTGCGACTCATATTGAATCGCGCCTGACCATATTGGCAGGCCCGCGTATTATACGTACATCGGGGGGGAAAGCAACAGCGTTGTCGCTTTTGTTAGCGGAAGGAGAAAACGGGAGAAGAGATCGCAACCACCCTGCCCTGCCAGTCCAGATGCTTTATGGCCAGGGTGACTGCGTGCCACTGCTTAAAATAACCACAAATTACGCCTGCGCCTGCTCTTTGAGCTGGCTTTGCAGATAGTTCTGGATGCCCAGTTTTTTCACCAGCTCTAATTCAGTTTCTAACCAGTCGATGTGGTGTTCTTCATCGGCAAGAATTTCAATCATCATATCGCGGCTAACATAGTCGTGGACTTTATCGGCGTAAGCGATAGCTTCACGCAGATCCTTTGCCCCTTCCAGTTCCAGCGCGAGGTCGGATGCCAGCATCTCTTCGACATCCTCTCCAATACGTAACCGTCCCAGATCCTGCAGGTTCGGCAGCCCTTCGAGAAACAGAATGCGCTCAATGTACTTATCAGCGTGCTTCATCTCATCAATGGACTCGTGGTATTCCACATTGTTCAGCCGCTGCAGGCCCCAGTTTTTAAACATGCGTGCATGCAGGAAATACTGATTGATGGCCACCAGTTCATTACCGAGCAGTTTGTTGAGATGAGTTATGATCTTACTATCGCCCTTCATGTTGTATCCTCCGCTTCCAGGTTATAAAAGCGTAAGATTAGTAAGGGCATTAGTCAAAAAAGTGGCGAAGAAATGCGCACTAAATGTCAGGCTATTTCTTTATACTGCGGCACGTGCTGCAATTCGCTTTCCATAATCTCGCGCGCGGCACGAATACACTTCCCGCACTGTTTGCCGACCGGTACCAGCTGGCGTAGCTGCTGAAGAGATTTGGGCTGATAGCGACGGACGACTTCGCGCAGAGTTTTATCACTGACTGCATTACACAAACAAACGTACATACACCAACCTCAGAACATTTTCCGACCAATAGTGTAAATACGAATCGTTATTATTACAATGGTTATTAGCTCACCACGCCCACTCTTTCACCCATAAAAAAAGAGCGCCGAAGCGCTCTTTTCTCTTGCTCTGGCAGAGCGAACTCCGCCAGTTCAAATCATCACAATTAAGCGATAACTTTAGCAACAACACCAGCACCAACGGTACGGCCGCCTTCGCGAATTGCGAAACGCAGACCGTCGTCCATTGCGATTGGTTTGATCAGTTCAACAACCA
>NZ_JASCAQ010000077.1:0-25083 GCF_029967685.1 Erwinia sp. V90_4
GGCATGCCTGGCCCCTACGGGGTATTCGTGGGGGTGGGCATGCCTGGCCCCTACGAGGTATTCGTGGGGGTGGGCATGCCTGGCCCCTACGGGGTATTCGTGGGGGTGGGCATGCCTGGCCCCTACGGGGTATTCGTAGGGGTCGGGCATGCCCGACCCTCGCTATTAATACGGTCAAGAAACAGTGCGGCGGACAGCAGGTCGGCCGCTCCTCCGGGTGAGGCATTCAGCGCCAGCATTTTTGCATCCAGCTGCGCCAGCGCCTGCCTTCCGGCGGGTTGATGGCTTCCCCCCGCTGCCAGCACCGCACGGGCGCCCTGCTGCATCGCCGTCAGGCCGTTCATCCCGGCACGCGACAGCACGCAGGTGTCGCTCAGGGAGGTCATGATCGCCATCAGGGCATCCAGCTGCGCTGCGCTGTCATCGGCCCCCTGCTGGCGGCTGTGCCACAGCTGCGGCAGCGCAAGATGGATCACGTGCGGGAATCCGCGCTGCGCCTCTTCCCGCGCGCCCGGTACCTGATAGCGGGCGCTGGCACGCTGCCCTTTGCTGAACTGCTTCGGTGCGGCATCATCCGGCAGCTGCGCCAGTGCGGCGGCGCAGGTGACGATCTGCTGAACATCCCCCATGCCGCCGCACATCGCCGCCGCGCTGACCAGCAGTCCCAGCGCCCAGATCGCTCCGCGATGGGTATTCACCCCGCCCGTTTCCTGCATCATCTGCGCTTCCCCTGCGCGCCCCAGCAGCCCGACGCGCTGACGCAGGGCAATATCCGCCGGGCGCTGCCAGCTGTGCAGCGCCAGCGCATAAAACGTCGGGCGGAGGCTTAAGGCCGAGCGCTCCATCAGCGCCAACGTCAGGTCACGATGTGCGCCGCTGCCGCGCTGGTCCACCAGGCCGGGTTTAGGCGTCAGCCGGGCTTCATCCAGCAGGCAGGCGCTGGCCAGGTCGGCCAGCCGTTGCGCAAAATGTTCAGCCGGGGAGGCGGCGAGCTGCCGCTGCAGGTTCATTACCAGCTCCTGAATTTTGCCGGTGGCTGATAGAGGCCGCCGGACCATTCAACCAGATCGGCGACGCTGCCCGCCGCCAGCAGCGACCGGCTGGCATCCGTGCGACGAATGCCAAGATCTTCCGGGAAGGCCACTTTGCCCTCGCGCCTGAGCTGCGCGACGCGCTTCGCGTCGGCGCCGAGGCCGATATCGGTGATGCCCGCGACCGCGGCCACCATCGCCCGCCGCTCCTCCAGCGTTTTGGCGCGATAGAGGTAGGCAATGCCCTCTTCGGTCAGCACGTGGGTAACGTCGTCGCCGTAAATCATCACCGGAGCCAGCGGCATGCCGGAGGCTTTCGCCACATCCACCGCTTCCAGCTTCTCGACAAAGGTCGGTTTTGCCCCCGCCTGGAAGGTTTCCACCATCTGCACCACCAGCTTGCGGCCGCGTGCCAGCGGGTCGGGTTCATTGATCATCGCCAGCCAGGCAGCCGTGGCATGACGGCGGCCGTGCGGATCGTGCCCCATATTGGGCGCGCCGCCAAAGCCGGAAAGGCGGCCTTTGGTCACCGTCGAGGAGTTAGCCAGCCCATCAATCTGCAACGTGGAGCCAATAAACATATCCGCCGCGTACTGGCCGGCCATCTGGCAGAAAGCACGATTAGAGCGCATCGAGCCATCGGCACCGGTGAAGAACACATCCGGGCGGGCGGCGACGTAGTTTTCCATCCCCAGCTCGCCGCCGAAGCAGTGCACGCTTTCCACCCAGCCACTCTCGATCGCCGGGATCAGCGTAGGGTGTGGGTTTAGCGTCCAGTGACGGCAGATCTTGCCCTTCAGCCCCAGCTGCTCGCCGTAGGTTGGCAGCAGCAGCTCAATGGCGGCGGTGTTAAAGCCGATACCGTGATTAAGCGACTGCACCTGATGCTCGGCATAGATTCCTTTGATCGCCAGCATCGCCATCAGCACGTGTTCCTGCTTAATCAGGCGCGGATCGCGGGTAAACAGCGGTTCAATAAAGAATGGCCTGTCGGCCACCACCACGAAGTCGATCCACGACCCCGGAATATCGACACGCGGCAGGTCGCATTCGTCATCCACCAGTTCGTTGACCTGGGCTATGACGATGCCGTCATGGAAGGCGGCGGCCTCGACCAGTGCCGGAGTGTCTTCGGTGCTCGGCCCGGTATACAAATTGCCCTTACGGTCGGCTTTGAATCCGGCGATCAGCGCCACGTTAGGCGCGAGATCGACATACAGCCGCGAGTAGAGTTCGATGTAGGTGTGGATCGCGCCGATCTCTAACAGGCCATCTTCCAGCAGCTGGGAAATGCGCAGGCTTTGCGTGCCGGAGAATGAGAAGTCGAGCTTGCGGGCAATACCTTTTTCAAAGATATCAAGATGTTCGCTGCGGCCCACGCTCGGCATAATCATATGCAGGTCATGGATTTTCTGTGGGTTAACCTCGGCCAGTGAGCGGGAGAGAAAATCCGCCTGCTTCTGGTTATTACCCTCCAGCACCACGCGATCGCCGGGCGCGATAAGTTTTTCCAGCATAGGGATAAGATCGTCGGTGGGCAGGACTTTGTGATTCAGCCCGAGGCTGGCGATACGGCGCTGTTTTTCACGGCGGCGCGTATCCCAGACGCGGGGAGAGGGGGTGGATATCATGCGGTAACCTCCTGTGAGCGCACCCATTACGGGGTGCTTCAGTCTGGCTACAAGTCTGCGCCTGCGGAGGCTCTGCAACAATTACGCGCAAAGCCTGACCGTTAACCGAGAGGTAACGTTCAAATAAAGATGATTTAATTCAGTAGGATAAAAAAATTTATTTCAGAGGAGTGTCACAGAAACGGGCATGCTGCGGGACGGGTTGACCGGAAAAGCGGGTCAACCCCTACACGTTGAACCTTGCTGCTAACCCTGATGCACCGCGATATAGCGCTGGTAGCGGCTCTCTTTTAAGCGGGTGAGGTCCACCAGCACCAGCCCATCAATACAGTGGTTAAAGTCCGGGTCGCTGCCGAAGTCGATAAACTGAACCCCGCCGGTTTCACACAGCTCGGAATACTGCTTATACAGCGGCGGGATGCCAGTGCCGAGGTTGCTCAGCAGGCGCTTCAGGCGTTTGAGATCCTCAACATAATCATCACCGCTGAACTGCGCCAGCACGTCCGGCAATGATGCCGGGTACGGGCGGCGTGAGGTAGCCAGCGGCAGCGCAGGCGCGAAGTAGAGGCGATAGAATGCCACCAGCAGGTCGCGCGCTGCCAGCGGCAGACCGCCGGAAATTGACACCGGGCCAAACAGATAACGATATTGCGGATATTTCGCCAGGTAAGCACCAATGCCCATCCACAGATAGTCGAGGCCGCGTTTGCCCCAGTAGGCCGGCTGAATAAAGCTGCGCCCCAGCTCGATCCCCTGCATCAGAACGGGGTTCATCTGGTGGTCATAATGAAACAGGCTGTGGCTGTAGATCCCCTCAAAGCCTTTGCGCTCGAACTGCTCGGCGGTCGGGATAAAGCGATAGGCCCCGACGATGTCCAGCGCCTCTGCATCCCACAGGATCAGGTGGTAATAATCGTCGTCGTAATCGTCAAGATCGCGCCGCGTGCCGCTGCCCTCGCCCACCGCGCGAAAGGCAATTTCCCGCAGCCGCCCCAGCTCGCGCAGGATCGGGACATAGTCTTCGCCGTGGCGGCGATAAAGGTAAATCATCTTGCCGTCCGGCAGCTGGCCGAGCACTTCACATCCGGCCAGCGCGCGTTTCAGCACCGCCCGATCTTCCGCACGCGCTATCGCCGCTTCGGTCTGGAACAGGGCAGACTTGCCCTGCGCAATACGGTAGAGATGACGCCGGAAGCGCGCCGCCAGCGCTTTCGCCGGGGTACGGCCATCGTGCCAGCTGGCGAAGGGAATGCGCTTGCCCACCTTGAGCTTTAACCGCGCACCGCGATTAACGAACATCTCGCGTACCAGCAGCAGCATCGACAGCGGCTGGTAAATTTTTGACGTGAGGTAGAAAAGCGCGCTGTTGCGGCCGCTGACGTGGATCGGCACGATCGGTGCGCGGTAGCGGGCGGCGATGCGCAGGAAGCCGTGGCTCCACGGGCTGTCTTTTACCCCCTTGCTGCCGAAGCGCGACACTTCCCCCGCCGGGAAGAAGATCAGCACGCCCTGGCTTTCCAGCTGCTCCTGCATCTGTTCGACCTGCTGGCGGCTGGTGCGGTTGCCCATATTGTCCACCAGCACCATCAGGCTGCTGAGGGATGCGAGACAGTTCAGCAGACGGTTAGTGACGATTTTCACATCGCGCCGCACCTGCGACACCGCGTGCAGCAGCGCCAGGCCATCCAGGGTACCGAGCGGATGATTAGCGACGATCACCACCGGTCCGTGACTGGGGATTTGCTCCAGGTCGCGCTCGCTCAGCTCACAGCTGACGTCGAGGTATTCCAGCACCTGCTCCACCATGTCCAGCCCTTTCAGGTGGCGATTTCGCTGATTGAACTGCTGGAACTCTTTTTCACGCAGCAGGCGACGCAGCAGGCTTTTCTGCCACGATGGCGTCTGATGGCCAGGGCTGAGGTCGTCTAAAACACTTTCAACAGTAAACACAGGCTTATCTCCGGGTGTTTTAGCCGCACACTAACCAGCCCGGATGACGATGATGTGTCAGTGAAATGACAGCTGCAATATTCTGTAAATTTACCGATGGCGCAAAGCAGGGAGGCAGTGGGAGATAACGGTAAAACGGCTTGGCCGATTGTAGGGGCTGGGCATGCCCAGCCCGGATTATTCGTCAAGCCGTAACGGCGGCAGCTGCGAAAAAACGCTGAGCAATCCGCTGCTCCACAGCTGGCGGATCTGAGAAAAATAGGGGTGCTTTTCGGTGATGTGGTACTGCTGCATGCTGCTGAAGCTGTCGGTGGGATAGACCATCACATCCAGCGGCAGGCCGACGGAGATATTACTCGCCAGCGTCGAATCCATCGAAATCAGCGCGCACTGCATCGCCTGGTCCAGCGCGGTGTCATAGCGCAGCACCCGGTCGATAATCGGCTTGCCGTATTTGCTTTCGCCTATCTGGAAATAGGGCGTATCGGTACTGGCTTCAATGAAGTTGCCCTGCGGATAGATCTGGAACAGCCGCGGCTCTTCACCCTTAATCTGCCCGCCCAGCATCAGCGTACCGCCAAACTCCTCGCCGTCACGTTTGATCACCGTACGCAGCGTGTCCCCGACCAGCAGTGCCACATCGTACATATTGGTGCAGCTCATCAGGTTAGGCTGTTTACCATCTTCACAGCCGCGCCGCAGCAGGCTCAGCGCGCTCTGGGTGGTGGCGAGGTTGCCAGCGCTTTGCAGAACCAGCGTACGCTCGTCATCCTGCTGAAAAACATGGAGCTTACGGAACGAGGAGATATGATCCACGCCCGCATTGGTCCGGGAGTCGGAAACGAAAATCATCCCTGACGATAAGCGCATTGCCACACAGTAGGTCATAGTTTGCCCGTTCAAAATTACTGCTGCGAGAACACCAGTTGTACCGCAGCCACGGCCTGCATATCTTCACTGCCGCCGCCCAGGCGCATGCCGCGCACCGGACAGGCATCAAGATAATCCACACCGACAGCCAGCTTCAGATGCTGCCGGGTGCTGCGGGTATTATTGGTAATATCGAAACTGTGCCAGCTGCCGTCGAGCCACACTTCCACCCATGCATGGGTCGCCACATGTTCCACATTTTCAGTATACAGATAGCCGCTAACATAACGAGCGGGGATGTGCAGACTGCGACAGCAGGCTAAAAATACGTGACTGTGGTCCTGACAAACGCCACTTCCGGCGGCAAAAACTTTGGCGGCGGTATCGGTCACCAGCGTGCTGCCGGGCTGATACGGCATCTTCAGCAGCAGCTCGCCCATCAGGCGTTCGAGGCTGGCGAGCGGCGCTTCTTCACGGTAATAGCGGCGGGCGAAATCGCGGATAGCCATATCAGGCTGCGTCAGCGGCGTGATACGCAGGAACACCAGCGGCGACAGCACGCAGTCCGGGTCTGGCGAGCTGTCCTCTTCATCAAGAATATCGACCACGCCGCGCGCGGCGATCTCTATCTCCTGATGCGGGCGGTCAAGCGTCAGTACGTGCATCACATTGCCCCAGGCATCGGTGGTGCAGATCGCCTGCTCCGGCAGGAAGAGATCCCACGAGATAATGTGCTGATGGACAGAGTCCTGCGGCGTCAGGCGCAGATACTGCGTGCTCTGGCGCACCAGACTCTGGTAGCTGAAACAGGTTTTATGCTCAATATTCAGCTTCATGTTATTTCGCCTCCAGATAGGTTTGGTGAATGCTGTCGGCAATCGCCGCCAGCTCTGCCAGAAAACGTTGCAGCCAGGCGTGCAGCCCGTCCGTCATCAGAGATTCCCAGCTACTAAAGCGCAGCTGCGCATGCAGCACCGTGAGCAGGTAACGCGGACGATCTTCACCGCTGCTGCCGATCAGATTGAGCTGATTCGCGATCTCTTCGACGCAGGATCGCAGCGATCGCGGGCTCTCTTCGCGCAGGATCAACATCTCATTGACGTTATCCGCCGCCATCTGCTGTTTGTAGATAGTGTGGTAAGCCTCGCGCGCCGAGACCGAGCGCAGCAGGGTATCCAGCCGGTAGTACTCACGCACCGTGTCGTCATCTTCATCGGTCAGATGCTGGTAGACGTCGAGCAGCCTGGCGGTACAGTCGGCGCGCTCCAGCAGCGTGCCGAGGCGAATAAAGCTCATCGCATCGCCGCGCATCAGGGTGCCGAACATGGCGCCCCGGAACAGGTGTGAGCGCTCTTTCACCCAGTCGAAGAAGGCATCCGCCCCACCGTTGCTAACGCCGTTGCGCCGCAGATTGCGCAGTTCGATCCAGCTGGAGTTGATGCTCTCCCACACTTCCGATGAGAGGCTGCCGCGCACCGCATGCGCGTTATTCCACGCCGCCTGCCAGCAGTTATAGATGCTGCCGGGATTGCGCTCGTCGAGGGCAAAAAAGTTGAACAGCTCCGGCATCGCCAGCCGATCGTTGACTGACCAGTACAGGTCACTGGTGTTGGTGAGGTTCAGCGGGACGCGCAGCTCATTGTTGTGGCTGCCGCGCACCGGCATCAGGGAGAGCCGGTTGGTGACGTCGAGCACCCTGGCAATATTTTCCGCGCGCTCTAAATAGCGCGCCATCCAGTACAGGCCACTGGCCGTGCGGCTTAGCATGCGTCATCCTCCAGAACCCAGGTGTCCTTGGTCCCACCGCCCTGCGAGGAGTTAACCACCAGCGAGCCTTCGTTCAGCGCCACGCGGGTCAGCCCACCGGGCACCAGCCGAATATCGGCGCCGCTGAGGGCAAACGGACGCAGGTCAATATGGCGCGGGGCCAGCCCCTGTTCAACAAAGGTCGGGCAGGTAGAGAGCGCCAGCGTATTCTGTGCAATATAGTTCTGCGGTTTGGCTTTCAGCAGCGCGCGGAAATCCTCCAACTGCTGTTTACTGGCAACGGGGCCGATCAGCATGCCGTAGCCGCCGGCACCGTGGACCTCTTTCACCACCAGCTGCTCAAGGTTTGCCAGCACCCACGACAGATCCTCCGGGCGGCGGCATTGCCAGGTCGGCACATTGTTGAGGATCGGATCTTCGTTAAGGTAGTAGCGGATCATCTCCGGCACGTAAGGGTAGATCGACTTGTCGTCCGCCACCCCGGTGCCGATAGCATTTGCCAGCACCACGTTGCCGGAACGGTACACCGACAGCAGGCCCGGCACGCCAAGCATCGAGTCCGGGCGGAACGCCAGCGGGTCGAGGAAGGCATCGTCGACGCGGCGATAAATCACATCGATTTTGCACGGCCCGGCGGTGGTACGCATCAGTACTGCGCCATCTTTAACAAACAGATCGGCACTCTCGACCAGTTCCACCCCCATCTGCTGGGCAAGGAAGCTGTGTTCAAAATAAGCGCTGTTAAAGCGTCCGGGGGTTAAAACCACCACCACCGGGTCGTTAACCGGGGAGCTTTCCCGCAGGGTTTGCAGCAGCAGCGACGGGTAGCGCTCAACCGGGGCAATACGCTGGTCGGCGAACAGCTCCGGGTAGAGGCGCATCATCATCTTGCGGTTCTCCAGCATGTAGGAGACGCCGGACGGGGTGCGCAGGTTATCTTCCAGCACGTAATATTCGCCGTCGTTGTTGCGCACCATATCGACGCCGATAATGTGGGCATACAGGTCGCGGTGCAGGTTGATGCCCTGCATGCAGGGCTGATACTGATCGTTGACCAGCACCTGCTCGGCGGGAATCAGGCCCGCTTTGAGGATGTGCTGCTGGTGATAGATATCATGCAGAAAGGCGTTCAGGGCCTGCACGCGCTGGCGGATGCCTTTATCCAGCATCGCCCATTCGCTGGCCGGAATAATGCGCGGAACGCTGTCGAAGGGGATCAGCCGTTCGGCTCCGCCGTCTTCACCATAAACGTTAAAGGTGATCCCAAGGCGGTGAAACAGCAGTTCCGCCTCTTCGCGCTTGCGCGCAATCGCCTGCTGGTCGGCCTGCTGTAGCCATTGCCAGTATTCCCGGTAGTGCCGACGATAGTGTCCATCGCTCAGCAACATTTCATCATAAAAGTGTGACGCTATTTCATAGCTTTGATTCATGATTTCCCTACCGCTGTCTGTGAACCTGTCATGAGATCTGCACAAAGTGTGCCAGAGTCAGGCGTGGCGTCCTGAGCCGCATGGCATGCGGACCGACAACAGGCGAAAGCTTTTCCTGGCAACGGGGGAAGCGAAACGCGGCGGCAGACTGCACCAATAAAGTGCAGCCCGCTGCGCTAAAGAGGAGTGAAACTATTGTGCGGCCAGCGGGTGCCAGACTTCGGTCAGTGCGCCTACCCCACCGGTGATCGGGTCGGCTTGCGGCATCGCCACGCGTTTTATTTCAAGCATAGACTGTTCCATTAAGGCCTGCTCGTCACGCAGCGTCCGCGGTACAACGCCAGGGGGATACGCCCCCACCGCGAGGAAATCATCGCTGGCGGCGATCTGCTGGTGCCCTACCCCGGCCGGGATCAGCACCGCATCCCCTGCGTACACCGTGACCATTCTTCCGCTCTCGCCGCCAAACAGGATCTCGGCCCAGCCGCAGGTAATCCCCAGCAGTTCATGGGTGTTTGGGTGGTAATGGGTATAGGGGAAAACCGGCGCTTGCCAGCTGACCGGCCAGCCGTGCGCGGCAAACTCGGCTTTAAACCACGCGCTCATATCCTCGTCGGTTTCATCAGGAATGACCTGCGGATAAATGATCAGCGGCAAAGGATTATTGGGGACGCCCTGGGAAGGTTGCGACAGCATCAGATGTCGCGGGTTGGTGGATGCGCCCGCAGCAAAAGTTCCGGCAGCAAACGACATCAGCAACATCACACTGCGAGAGTCAGACAGCATAACAGGCTCCTGTGGCTTCAAAAACGGTGTTGAATGATTGTTAAATTAAGTGTGGCACCGTTTAGCCAGCTTGCAATGTTTCCTGCACGCGAGAGATCACATAACACATTAATTTAATTGAACATAAGTCAAATTCATGCTGTTGTCATACCCGCACAATAACTTTCACTTTTTTACCACTGCCTGTGATAAAATTAAATATTGCTCAGTGACACTATCACTATTAACAATCATCATCACTGGCAATTAGTTTTTACAAACGCTCATTTACTGATATTTCCAGAAATATCGAATTATCAGTTAATATGGATTTTGCCCTCGCATAATAAAGACCCTGGCCATGATAATATCCAGGATGCTTTATCCGGCGGTCACATGGACAACTCTGATACAAGATCACTATGACTCCTTATTGTATTATCCATCACTGGTATGTCGACTTCTCGGTCGGGACGCTTACCCACAAAAATACGGGTGAGCAACGACGTCTGGGTGAATTTCAGATCAGGCTGCTGCAGGTGCTGGCAGAGCACGCCGGAGAAATACTGTCACGCGATGAGCTGAATCAGCTGGTATGGGAAAGGCGCGTGATTGGCAATAACAGTTTACCTAATGCGATTCATGCCCTGCGCGTGGCGCTGGAAGATGACGGTAAACAGCAAAAGATTATTAAAACCATTCCTAAAAAGGGCTACATCCTCGAAAAGGAATATTGTCAGTTCGTGCCGGTACCTGAACTGGATGACGTTGAAGAGAACCCCTTTTTCAACCGGCTACCCACGCAAAGCATCGCCCCTGAAGCCCCCGCCACCGACGGCCAGCTGCTGGACAACCAGCCAGCTGTGGTCGCCCGCGATCCGGCATCCTTCTGGCGCTGGCTGGTACCGTTGCAGGCGCTCGTGCTGCTGGTGATTCTGGCATGGATTGTCTGGCCGTACGTTACGCCGCCGGCACAGCAGTTAAAGAGGAATGACGCGACGGTTTACAGCAACATTCGTTTGCAGGAGCTGGTAACCAGAGGGGAGCCTTCCGCCGGCATTGAGCTGAACAAGCAGCTTGGTCCCACCCTGTTTATGCTGAATCAACATCTGAAAAATCAGGATGTGACCATGGACGTGGTGTATGCCTTTGACGGCACGTCGCTAAATTACACGCTGACGCTTAAAAACGCCTGCGGGCAAAAACAGCTGGCGATGAAAGTACTGAACTGGCGTACCAACAGCAATGTGCTGAGCGCGCTGATCTACCGGGAAACTGAGAGAAAATTTAATGAAATGGCGAACTGCGTCAATTAGTTTACTGCTGGTCAGCGCAGCGCTACTGCTGGGCGCGCTGCTGATGAAGCCCCTGCAGGGCAGCAGCAGCGTTGAATTTGTGCCAGCGCTAAACCGGGAAGATGTGCAGCTGGGTTATTACGACCTGCTGTCGCGCCAGCGTGAGCTGTACGATCCGCACTTCGCGCTGCATGAGGGTAAAACCACTCTGATGCTCACCAGCCCGGATGACAGCCAGTTTATGATTAAGGTCAATTTGCAGCAGCTGGCCAGCGGTCCTGAGGGTATGTCGTTCATCTATCAGCCCCTCTACTATGCTGATACGGGCGAAGCGCGGATCATCAAGAGTATTCTCGGCCCCGGTGGGCAAAACCGGGTGCAGTTTAACGACCTGCGCTTCAGCGACCGCCGCCTGATTGTCTTCCCATCAGGACAGATTTTAAACGTTACGGCAGGTTAAAACGCGCCTGCCAGTTTGCCAGTGTATTAGGCAGCGTTTTTTTGTCCTGCTCGGTGGTGACATAGTGCTGGCTGACCTTGTTGCCCGCTTCAGGAGCGACGCGTAGCGCCCAGATTTTCCCCTGCGGGGTGGTCATGATCATCGCCGCCTGACGGTCAGCCCGACCTTTCATCCACATCGTCACCACTCTGGCACCCAGGTCGTCGAGGTCCTTTTCGTGATTAAAGGCGGTGGCGGTATCAACGTACTTCTGATAATCCTTACCGACCAGCTGACGAAATTTCTCATCGGTCTGCTGGTCGGGCAGGATGCCAAGGCTCAGTAACGTGGCGGACGGGCGCGGATCGTGGTCACTTTTCACATAATCGCCATCGATGGTCATTCCTCCCGGCATCAGCAGCTTGCAGCTGTTCTTGCTGTCGCTGCGCACCTTGATTTTGCCATCGTGTAGGGGGATCAGCACAACGGTACAATCGCCGCCCCAGGCAATGCTATCGGTGAATCCTACCCCGGAATAGAGGCGCACATCGCCGCGTAACGCGCTCTCATAGACGCCCGCCTGAACGCTGGCATCCATGCGAAACTCCCAGCCGGAGAGTTTACCGATCAGCAATTTTCCACTATTGCCATGAGCGGCCGATGCGTTCCACCAGGTCCCCTGCCAGTCAAAATCCTGGCCGGTGCCGTGCAGGACCCCCAGCATATACAGGTAGGCTCCGCGCAGGCAGCCCTCGCTGCTGCAGGCATCAGGTGCATGGTGCATGGGGGCAATCAGTTGCTGAGCATGCTGCGGGTCCTGCTTCACCTGAGTGTAAAAATCCTCGTTATAAACACTGTCGAGCCACAACAGTTGCGGGCTGCTGCATACCGTCTGGTCGGCAGTCCCTTTTATACGCGTGCAGTCGTAGGCACTCGCGGGTACAGCCCAAACCATGGCGAGTGTGAAAAAGGTAAGGATAAAGATCTTTTTAAACATCATGTTATAACCCATTGTTCCATCATCCGTAGTCCTGATGCTGCGGGGCCAGGATTCTACACGCAAATCAGCCAGCAGGCTACATTATAACCAGCCAACTGTTATAGCTTAATAGCAGTAAACTGTGTCTGCTGCTATGGGTTAAGAGATGTTTTAATTGCACTCTGCCAGGACTTTTACCCTGAGGTACATGATGGAAGAAGTAAAACAGATACTGCTGCGCGAGATCGACAGTTTGAACAGTGCAGAGCAGCGTGATAACAAGCCGCGCTTCAGCTTTCAGTTTTTGAAAAAGCATCCCGGCCTGTGGGCCTCAATGTATGGCTGCTACGTGCTGACCGTGGCGCTGATTTTTACCACCGATTTTCTCGGCTGGCCCGCCTTCTGGGGCGCGACCATTTTTATCCTGCTGATGAGCGGCCTGATGCTGATGGATGTGAATCCGAAGTACCGCTTTGAAGATATCGACGCGCTTGACCTGCGCGTCTGCTACAACGGTGAATGGTATTACGTGCGTACTCTGTCTGACCAGGCGGTGAGCGATATCCTGCACAGCGAAAACGTGCCGGATAAGGTGAAACAGGGGATTAATAAGCTGCTATCCCTGAAGGGTGAAGTCGACTTTTACGACGTATTCCACCTGACCTGGGGCCATCAAAGCGCGGCAGCGGTTTAAATCACGAAAATCACTTCGGGGCGTGGCATGCCGTGACCGCTGATGCCTTCCGGTCAGGCATGCCTGACCCCTACAACAGATCGGCGATCAGTTCGCCGAGGGTTTGGACTGCTGCTTCCTGCGACGCATTCCACCAGGCCGTGTTGAAACGGAAATAGTTGGCGTACTGTTCGCTGGAGGAGAACATCTTCCCCGGCGCGATGCTGATCTTCTGCTGCAGCGCGCGATAATAGAGTTCGGTGGTGTTGACCTGCTTTGGCAGCTCTATCCACAGGAAGTAGCCGCCGCGCGAATCATTAATCTGCGCCCCCGCTGGCAGATAGCGTTTCAGCGCCTGGCGCGCCAGGTTTTTGCGCTGTTCCAGTATCTGGCGCAGCCCGCGCAGATGGCGGTCATAGCTGTGGGTGCCAAGATAGGTGGCGAGCGCCTGCTGCATGGGCGCACTGGTGGAGAGCGTGCTCATCAGCTGTAAGCGCTGAATACGCTGCGCGTGCTGGCCAGCCGCCACCCAGCCAACGCGAAATCCAGCCACCAGATTCTTCGAAAACGACGAGCAGTGCAGCACGTTATTTTGTCGATCAAAGGCCTTGGCCGGCAGCGGCTTTTCACGCCCGCTATAGAGTTCGCTGTAGACATCATCCTCAATCAGCACCACGTTGTACTGCGCCAGCAGTTCAACCAGTTGCTGTTTCTTCTCGCGGCTCAGCGTGCAGCCCACCGGGTTCTGCTGGCTGGTCATCATCCACAGCGCTTTGATCGGCCAGCGCTGAAGCGCGCGGCTCAGCTCGTCCAGGTCGATCCCGTTTTGCGGATCGGTGGCAATCGCCACGCTTTTCAGCTTCAGGCGTTCTATAGCCTGCAGCGCACCGTAAAATGACGGGTTTTCAATCGCCACCCAGTCGCCCGGTTCGGTCACTGCCTGCAGGCTGAGATTGAGTGCTTCCATCGCGCCATTGGTGATGACGATCTCATCCGGCGAAACCTGTATCCCCTGCAGGGCATAGCGCTGCGCCAGCATTTTGCGCAGCGCTTCATTACCGGGCGGCAGGTTATGCAGGGCATCTACCGCTTTCATGCTGTGGGAGACGGTGGTCAATGCACGCATCAGCTGGCGCTGGGGAAACAGCTCAGGATCGGGAAACGCGGAACCGAAGGGGATGATATCCGGGTCGCGGCAGGCTTGTAACACATCGAAAATAAAGGCGTTGATATCCACCGACTCGGCCAGCTGCACTTTCTGGTGGCTCATCGGCTGGCGCAGGAATTCAGCGCGTGGGGCAACATAATAGCCCGACTGCGGGCGCGACTGGATGCGCCCCTGACTTTCCAGCACCTGGTAAGCATGCATCACGGTCATCAGGCTCATGCCGCTGAGGTTCACCTGCTCACGCAGCGAGGGCAATTTTTCCCCGGGCAGCCAGATTTCCGTCTCGATTTGCTGGCTGATTTGCTCAACCAGCTGTTCATATTTTGCCACGACTGTTACAGGCCATTTTAAGCGAATGGGAAACTATTATACCCCATAATCGCTACACGGCGTCAGAGAGCGGTGCCACTACGCTCAGCTTTGGGGCGTTGGCCACCGGTGCTTCGACCCCTTCGCTCTCGACAAAATGTTTGAGATCCGGCACTTGATCCGGCGGAACAGGGCGCCCCAGTAGGTATCCTTGCAGAGTGTTACAGCCCAACCCGGTCAGGAACTCCTGCTGCTCGGCGGTTTCCACCCCTTCGGCAACCACTTTCAGATTCAGGGTCTGTGCCAGGGCAACAATGGCGGTGACGATGGTGGCATCTTCCGTCTGCGCCTGCAGCTCATTGACAAAGGCGCGGTCAATTTTCAACTCACTGGCCGGCAGGCGTTTAAGGTATAGCAGGCTGGAGTAGCCGGTGCCGAAGTCGTCAATGGAGGCTTTCACCCCCAGCTCGGTCAGCTCGGTCAGAATGCGCACGCTCTCATCCGGGTCGCGCATGGCGGTGGTTTCCGTGACTTCCAGAGTCAGCAATTCCGGCGGGATGCGGTGCGTTTCCAGCGCATTGACCACCGTTTCCACCAGCCCTGCCTGCTCGAACTGCAGGGCGGAGAGGTTGACGGCCACCGACCAGTCGGTATTACCCTGCAGATGCCACTCGCGCAGCTGGCGACAGGCCTCATCAATGACCCAGTTGCCCATGGTAACGATCAGCCCGGTTTTCTCTGCCAGCGGCAGGAAGACGTCTGGCGCCAGCAGGCCACGACGTGGATGCTGCCAGCGCAGCAGCGCTTCAAAGCCAATAATCGGCCCGCGTGGCGCACAGAACTTCGGTTGATAAAACAGACGCAGTTCGTTGTTATCCTTTGCCAGCCACAGGTCATTGATCAGCTGGAGCTGGTTCTGTGCGATGGTGTTCATCGATGGCTGGAAAAAGCTGTGACCGTTGCGTCCGTTGTTTTTGGTGTGATACATCGCGGCATCGGCGTTAAACATCAGCTCACGCTCATCTATGCCGTCGCCCGGAAATACTGCGATACCAATACTGAGCGATACCACCAGCTCATAGCGGGAAATATCAAACGGCCGCTCCACGGCTTTCACCAACGCATCCGCCACGGTAGCGGCATCGTTGGGATCTTCAATTTCAATCAGCAGCACAAATTCATCGCCGCCGAGGCGCGCCAGGGTGTGATGCCCCTGCACGATCTCTTTCATCCGTTCGGTCACGGCGATGAGCAGGCTGTCGCCAATATGGTGGCCAAAGGCGTCATTGACCGCTTTAAAGCCGTCGAGATCCATAAACATCAGGGCGAATTTGGAGTTCTCGCGTGAAGCTTTATTGATCGCCTGGTCGAGGCGATCCTCCAACAGAATGCGGTTTGGCAGGCGGGTCAGGTTGTCGTGCAGCGCCAGCTGCGCCAGTTCGCGGTTGGCTTCCGCCAGCGAAGACGCCAGCACCGAGGTGCGGGCCTGCAGGCGCGCATCCAGCATCGACACCAGCAGCGTAATGCCGAGAATAGCCAGCGTCACCACCACCACCAGGATCGCCAGCCAGCTGCTGTTCACGCCAAGATGGGTGGCATGACTGCTGGCCGGGAAGCTGGCCGCCGCCATGCCGGTGTAGTGCATCCCGGCGATAGCAATCCCCATAATTAATGCCGCGCCGCTGCGCATCAGCGCCAGTCTGCCGGTGCCCCGGCGCAGATGGAATGCCAGCCACAGCGCGGCGCCGGAGGCACCCAGTGCGATCGCTACCGACAGCCAGATCCAGCGCCAGTCCCAGACAATCCCCGGGTTTACCATCAGCGCCGCCATGCCGGTATAGTGCATCGCTACCACGCCGCTGCCCATCACAATCGCCCCGCCGCACAGCCGGTACCACGGCAGCTCACCGTAGCAGACGATCCACAGCGCAAAAATCGATGCGGCCACGGCGATCACCATCGACAACACCGTCAGGCTGGCGCTATAGCTCATCACCATCGGCAGGCTCATCGCCAGCATGCCGATAAAGTGCATTGACCAGATCCCTACGCCCATGGCGAAGCCGCCACCGAACAGCCAGACCAGCGCCACCTTGCCCGTTGAAGTTGCCACGCGTCCCGCCATATCCAGCGCGGTATAGGAGGCGAGAAACGCAACAATAAAAGAGACGATAACCAGTAATTGATCGTACGAACTCATGAGCATATGACAATCCCGACTGCTGTAGCCATTTTTGACTTTGTGTGTAAGTTACCCGGGGCCATTAAATTAATGGCCAGGCTGATGCTTAATTTATCGGCATAAACACCCGGGTCTTTAGTACTGCCCTGGAAAGAGAAAAACTGAAGAAGTGCGGTTAAGGCGTAATCTGATATATCCCTATAATTTATATCGTTTAGTAAAACTCCGCTCTGCTGCTGAGAACATAGCATTGAGGCCAGTCATTCACCTAGACTCTCTTAGGATTATTCTTGAAAATTTTACCAGCCCAGTACCCGCGCGGGCTGCCAGCGCCTCACTCTAAAGCGTCAGACACATAAATAATATTTTCCGTTTCGCTTCACAGGCTCTCTCAGCCTGATCTATAGTAAGAGAAACTTGTGTTAACTTATTCATTCAAATAACAGATTGTTCCTTGCGTTATATTTTACCCACTAAAGGGTTTTTATTATTTATCCCGTTGCGCTTAGCCCTGCTAACGTCAATATTCCACCAGGCGAAAAAGCACGTTCATCTCTCTAATCAGTAAGGAATGGTTATGAAAATGAAGCTTTTTCTGCTGGGCTGCGGCCTGAGCTTTGGCGTCGTCAGTTCGGGATTCGCCGCCACCACGACAGGGACTATCGCGGCCAGACTGGTATTAACCACCGGCTGCCTGGTGAACGGTCAATCCGCCACCTCCGCCGTCAACTTTGGTACCCTCGACTTTGGTAGCAGCGCGGCGACGTTTGATACGCTGAATGCCACCCTGGTCGGTTCACTGGGTAACGGCATCTTCGTTCGCTGCACCACCGGGCAAACCTACAACGTCCAGCTCACCAGCAGCAACGCCGCCCCCGCCACCGTGTACGGGACGGTCACGGCGCAGCCGCGCTATCTGGTCAGCGCCACCAATGCCACCCAGGGTGTCGCTTACACGCTGTATGGCACCACCTCTTACACCACGCCGATTGCTAACAACACCAACCTGACCAATACCGGCACTGCCGACCCGGTCAACGGGGACAACTATCCGATTTATGGTCGGATTGCTGGCGGTGGCTATAACGCCGCTATTCCGGCAGGTACCTACACGGACACGATTAACGTCGCAGTGAATTACTGATTGCGGCAGCAAGGGAAGAGATGGTGTGGAAGCTGGTTCAAGGACTGGCGGGCGACGCGCGTCCGCTCATTCTCGTGCTGCTGGTTTACAGCGGTTGCGCAGTGTCATTGCCCACGCAAACCTTCCAGGTTACCGCTTCGATCGTTAACGGCTGCGTGGTCTCCGGCACCAATACCGGCGTGTTTGGCACGCTCGATTTCGGTACGCAGCCCGGCGTGGGGAGCGCCACGGCGAATGCTGCCTACGTGCAGAGCTCAACCATTGCCCTGGCCTGCACGCCGGGAACCACGCTCAGCATGAGCATCGACGGCGGCAGTAATTACACCACCACCCGCAATCTGAAGGTGGCTAACAATAGCAACCTGGTGGCGTACAACCTCTACACCAACGCCAGCCATACCACGGCGATCCCGGTGAATCAGAACGTGGCACTGACTTACAGCAATGCGAACAACATTACGCTGCCAATCTACGGGCAGCTTCAGCTGAGCGGCGTCAACCGCGCCGGGACCTACAGCGATACGCTGACGGTCACGTTGAGCTGGTAACAGCAGGGAAAAAAGGAGAAGTGATGACCAAATTCGCGCTTACAGGGCCGCTGCTGACACTGTTACTGGGTGTTGTGTCCCCTACTGCCAGCGCCGGGAATTCCGTGCTGATTTGGCCGATCGACCCGAAGATCGCGCCGCAGGAGAAAGCCAGCGAACTGTGGCTGGAGAACCGGGGCGAGAGCACCACGCTGATGCAGGTCAGGGTGTTCAGCTGGCAGCAGATCAATGGCCAGGAGCAGTACCAGACTCAGCAGCAGGTGCTGGCCAGCCCGCCGCTGGTGAGGATTGAGCCAGGCAAGCGCCAGATGGTGCGCCTGATTAAGCAGACGCCGCCAGCGGGTGGCAAAGAGGCCGCCTACCGCGTACTGCTGGATGAGATCCCGACCCCGCAGCAGGCGGGTGATAATCAGGCCGGGCTAAATTTCCAGATGCGCTATTCGGTGCCGCTCTTTGTCTATGGCGACGGGCTGACGCCGGAGCGCGCGCGCCCGCAGCTGAGCTGGCGCCTGGTGAATCAGGGCGGCAAGCAGGCGCTGGAGATCACCAATCGTGGCAGCGGGCATGCCCGCCTCAGCAACGTCTCGCTCGGCGGTCGCAGCCTCTCCAGCAGCCTGTTCGGCTATGTGCTGGCCGATGCCAGCAACACATTCCCGCTCAGCGTGCCGGTTTCCGGCGGGGCTGAGCTGAGTGCCGAGCTGGAGCATAAACAGAGTTGGCGTAGTACCCGCTCAGCACCATAGTCGATGAGCAGACGCCGTCGGGTGCCGGGCCGGCACTGCACACTGGCCGTTACTGGCCTGCTAAGCTGCCTGTCACCGCTGACCGGCAGCGCGGAAACCTATCGCTCGCTGCCGCCCCCGCCAAGCGCCGCTGCCAGCCAGCAGCAGCAAAATTATATGCTGGGGCTGGTGGTCAATGGCGAGGAGAGGGACCAGGTGGTGCCGGTGCAGTTTCAAAACGGCCACTATCTGCTGCGCGCCGCCGACCTGCAGCGGGCGGGTATTCCGACTGCGCGCATCACCGCCTCGATTATCGATGTTTCCGCTATGGATCAGGTGCAGGCGGAGTACGATCGCCAGCGGCAACGCATTCTGCTGACGGTGCCGTCCGAATGGCTGCCAAAGCAGAGCTTTGGGGGTGCCGCGCACAACGGCCCGCGCTATCCCGGTCGCAGCAGCAACGGCCTGCTGTTTAACTACGATGTTTACGCCAGCCAGACCACCGACGGCGGTACCCGCATGTCTGCATGGAACGAACTGCGCCTGTTCGGGAATGCTGGCCAGTTCTCCAGCAACGGGGTGGTTCAGCAGCAGCTGACGGGTGACAGCGGCTACCTGCAGGATGGCTATCTGCGCTACGACACCTGGTGGGCGAATCAGGATGAAGAGCGGGCACTGAGCTGGCGCGTGGGGGATTTAATCACCGATTCGCTGGCGTGGAGCAGCAGCGTGCGCCTCGGCGGTATTCAGATTGCGCGTGACTTCTCGGTACGCCCTGACCTGGTCACTTATCCCCTCCCCTCATTTTCCGGCCAGGCGGCGGTACCCTCGACCGTTGATCTGTTCGTCAACGGCTATAAGACCAGCAGTAACTCGGTACAGCCCGGCCCTTACTCGCTGACCAATATGCCGTTTGTCAACGGGGCCGGTAATGCGGTGGTGGTGACCACCGATGCCCAGGGGCGGCGGGTCAGCACCACCCTGCCGTTTTACGTGGCCAGCGATCTACTGAAAAGCGGCCTGTCTGACTTTTCCTTTTCCGCCGGGGCGCTGCGCCAGAACTACGGGCTGAAGAACTTCGACTACGGCTCTGCCGCCGGCAGCGGCTCTTATCGCTACGGGATCGCCGACTGGCTGACGCTGGAGACCCATGCCGAGGCGGCGCAGTCGCTGGCGCTTGGCGGGGCGGGCGTGCAGCTCAAAATGGGAGCCTGGGGGGTGGTGAACGGTGCCGTCACCCAGAGCCAGATGCAGGGCGACAGCGGCCGTCAGTACAGCTGGGGCTACCAGTACAACACCAGCCGCTTCAGCGTGGGAATGCAGCAAACCCGCCGTACCACCGGCTTTGGTAACCTTGCACTGTATGGCGACCGTGAAAGCGGGGTGGCAACGGCAGAGACCTATACGCTGAGCCGCAGCAGCGCGCAATACAATGCCAGCGTGGCGCTCGATCGCTACGGCAGCCTCGGCGCGGCGCTGATTGATATCACCAGCGGCAGCGGCGATCGCACCCGCCTGCTCAACCTCTCCTGGAGCAAAAACCTGTGGGGCAATACCAGCCTGTACCTTTCCGCCAGTCGCGACCAGCAGGAGGGGAACTGGTCCGGTGCCGTTTCGCTGATGATCCCGTTCAGCGATCTGAGCAATGCCAGCATCAGCATGGAGCGCGATCGGCAGGGCGGCACCGCTGAACGGCTCTCCGTTTCGCGCGCGATGCCAACCGATGGCGGGATCGCTTACGATGCCTCCTGGGCGAATCAGAGCAGCGGCGGCAGCTATCGTCAGGGCAATCTGCGCTGGCGTAATCAGCAGTTTGAAACCTCGGCGGGCTTCTATGGCGATGATAATTACAGCACGGAATTTGCCGATCTCTCCGGTTCGCTGGTGCTGATGGATAACAGCGTATTTGCCGCAAATCAGGTGACGGACGCCTTCGTGCTGGTGAAAACCGACTACCCGAACGTCAACGTGCGCTATGAAAACCAGCTGATGGGAAAAACGAATAGCGACGGCTACCTGCTGGTTCCGGCCATCAGCTCATACTACCCGGCGAAATACGATATCGACACGCTTGACCTGCCTGCCGACATGGCGGCCAGCAGCGTCGAGCAGCGCTTCTCGGTGAAGCGCCAGAGCGGTTATCTGCTGCACTTCCCGATTGAGCCGCTGCGCGCCGCCAGCGTGATCCTGCATGACAGCAACGGCGAGCCGCTGCCGGTCTCAACCGTTATTAGCCGCGAGGGTCAGCAGAGCGGATACGTTGGCTGGGACGGCATCACCTGGATGGAGAATCTGTCTGAGCATAACCCCCTCCGCGCCGAAACCCCGGACGGACGCCACTGCGATACCGAACTGACGGTGCCGGGCGGGCGGCCAAAATCCCTTACCACTTACGGCCCGCTCACCTGTGTGCTCTCCCCGTTACCGACAGGAAATACCCGATGAAAAAACTGTTGCTGCTGTGTAGTTTTATCCTGCTGATGGGCGGTTCGCTTCCAGCCCTGGCGGCCTGTACCACCGCGCCGGTCAGCGCGGCCTTTGGCGGTGTCAGCTCGTTTACCGTCAATACGACGGCCAGCACGGTTTCTGCGCCCGGCACCATCAACTGCGGCACCGGGGTGCTGGCGCTGCTGTCATCGGACAGCGTCACCGTGCAGTTAGTCAGCGCCACCAGCTCCACTGGCAATCGGGGCACGCTGCGCCTGAGCGATACCATCCCGGTGCAGCTGTGTACCGACTCCGCCTGCGCCACGGAATTGGGCATTGGTGGCACCCTCGTCACCTACAGCCGCAGCCAGCTGCTGGGGCTGAGTATCGGCACCGGCAACCAGGTGGTGTTCAGCCTGCCGTTCTTCCTGCGCACCGTGCCCGGCGCCGTAGTGGCGGCCGGCACCTACACCGTGACGCTCAACGTGCAGGTGGTGTACAACGTCTGCACCGGGGTAGGCATTGGCGGCCTGTGCCTGCTCGGTTCGCAAAACAGCGGCACCACGACCCTGCCGCTGACCGCGACCATCGCCATTGCCAACGATTGCACCACCATTACTTCGCCTGCGGTGAACTTCGGCAGCGCCCCGCTGGTCAGCAGCTTTACCGGCGTCAGCCAGTCGATCAACGTGATCTGCACCAAGGGCAGTACCTACAGCGTGGGGATGAACAACGGGATCCATGCGGTGGGAGCGCAGCGCTACATGGCCAGCGGGACGAACCTGCTGGCCTATGAGATTTATAAAGGGTCGGGCACTGCCAGCCGTTGGGGGGGAACCGTGACTGCAGAACGCATGCAGAGCACGGCGGCTAACAGCGTCAGCACCGACGGGCTGACCCGCACCTTTAACTATAATGCTCAGGTGCTGACCAGCCAGGCAACGCCGGTAGCGGGGAGCTACAGCGATACCATTACGGTGGACTTGTCGTTCTAACCCAGGTGATTACCACCGGTGACGCCATGTACTTCAGCGGTCACGTAGCTTGACTCCTGCGACGCCAGATAAACGTACACCGGCGCCAGTTCTGCAGGCTGTCCGGCACGTTTCATCGGCGTCTGCTGGCCGAATTCCGGGATCTTATCCTGCGTCTGACCGCCCGCAATCTGCAGCGCCGTCCAGATAGGACCCGGTGCCACGCAGTTCACGCGGATGCCTTTCTCAGCAATCTGCTTCGCCAGGCCGCGGGTGTAAGCCAGGATAGCCGCTTTGGTCGACGCATAGTCGAGCAGGTGTGCGCTGGGCTGATAGGCCTGAATCGACGAGGTGGTGATAATGCTGCTACCCGCGGGCAGATGCGGGATCGCTGCCTGGGTGATCCAGTAGAGCGAAAACACGTTGGTCTCGTAGGTTTTACGGAACTGCTCGGTAGTCAGGTCAGCAATGTTTTCTACCGCCACCTGCTTACCGGCCACCAGCGCCAGAATATCCAGGCCGCCTAAATGCTCGCGCGCATCTTCCACCAGCTTCTTGCTGAACGCTTCATTGCTGATATCACCCGGCAGCAGCACCGCTTTTTGCCCGGCCTGCTCAATCAGTTTTGCCACTTCTTCGGCATCGCGCTGCTCATCAGGCAGGTAGGAGAGCGCCACGTCCGCGCCTTCGCGGGCATAGGCAATGGCTGCCGCGCGGCCAATGCCGGAGTCGGCACCGGTCACCAGCGCTTTACGCCCCTGCAAACGGCCGCTGCCGCGATAGCTTTTTTCGCCGCAGTCCGGCACCGGCCGCATCTCAGCCTGCACGCCGGGCGCAGGCTGGCGCTGCTTGGGGAAGTCTTCCGCTGGATATTGCGTGAGAGGATTCTGCATTTCGTATTGGTCTGCCATGGTTCCTCCGCTTGGCGATAAATTCATTTCGTTTCGATCGGGGTTAAGCGTAGTCCACGTTCATCGGCTGTCGACGAGGGAAACATTAATATCGAGTATCGAACTGATTTCAGAGGAAAAAATGGCAAAAGTTAAATGCAATAAAATATAACTAAATATGAACAGCCCACCTCAGGCGAATAATATCGACGCAAATAATGTGCAAATTTTAACCAAAACTACCACTGTTAATTATTGGTTACTAATGTGAACATTTTGTAAGCCAGTAACGGTGATCGCCGTCACATTAAAACCCGCCCCGGCAGGCTAAAAACGAGGAAAAAACCCACAGGAAGTAACATGAGCAACTCAATGACAGGGACATCGCGGCAGGGCGGTGCCAGAACTATCTTCAACGTTACCAGCGGTAACTTCCTCGAAATGTACGACTTTATGGTGTTTGGCTACTATGCTACCGCCATCGCAAAAACCTTTTTCCCCGGGGATGACCCGTTTGCCTCACTGATGCTGACGCTGATGACCTTTGGCGCCGGCTTCCTGATGCGGCCGCTGGGGGCGATTATCCTCGGCTCTTATATTGACCGCCACGGCCGCCGTAAAGGGCTGCTGCTGACGCTGGGACTGATGGCGATCGGTACGCTGACCATTGCGGTGGTGCCCGGCTATGCCACGCTGGGCATGGCGGCGCCGGTGCTGATCCTGCTGGGCCGACTGCTGCAGGGCTTCTCGGCCGGGGTCGAGCTTGGCGGGGTTTCCGTTTATCTCTCTGAGATCGCGCCCAAGGGCAAGAAAGGCTTCTACGTCAGCTGGCAGTCCGGTAGCCAGCAGATTGCGGTGATCTTCGCCGCGCTGCTCGGCCTGCTGCTCAATCATCTGCTGGCAAAAGAAGCCGTTACCGACTGGGGCTGGCGTATTCCATTTGTGATTGGCTGCCTGATCGTGCCGTTCCTGTTCTGGATCCGTCGCATGCTGGAAGAGACCGAAGCCTTCAGCCAGCGTAAACATCACCCGAGCATGGGGCAGATTGTCCGTTCGGTTGGCCGCAACTGGGCGCTGGTGCTGGCGGGCATGCTGATGGTGGTCACCACTACGGTGATGTTCTATATGATCACCGCATTCACCCCGACCTTTGGCAAAACGGTGCTGATGATGAGCGATAAAGAGAGCTTCTTTGTCACCCTGTGCATTGGTATTTCCAACCTGTTCTGGCTGCCGGTGATGGGGGCGCTATCTGACCGCTATGGCCGCCGTCCGCTGCTGCTGATCTTTACTATCCTGATGATTATCACCGCCTGGCCGGTGCTGCACTGGCTGGTTGGTTCACCGAGCTTTGCCCACCTGCTGGAAGCCGAGCTGTGGCTCTCATTCCTGTACGGCAGCTATAACGGCGCCATGGTGGTGTATCTGGCGGAGGTGATGCCGGCGGAGGTGCGTGCCACCGGTTTCTCGCTGGCCTATAGCCTGGCGACAGCGCTCTTCGGCGGCTTTACACCGGCGGTGTGCAGCTATCTGATCCATGTGACGGGAGATAAAGCGATGCCGGGCGTCTGGCTGACGTTTGCGGCAGTGTGCGGATTAATTGGGACGTTGATTATCAAACGGCTGGTGAAGCAGTATCAGGCAAGGCGTCTGATGGAGCCGGCAATTCAGGTATAACGCTATTATGACAAGGGCCGATCACAATACGATCGGCCCCTGCGATCCGGGCATGTAGGGGGCGACCACTGAGGGATCCCCAGAAAAAATTGTTCTGAATTTTATCGCTGGATGAGAGGTGGCAGGTTTCAGGAGGGAGGGCTGCTTTCCGCACCGTCATGAATACATCCCTGTAGCCTGGCTCACGGCCGTCCCTGGCCGTGGGCCTGCTG
>NZ_JASCAQ010000078.1:0-24002 GCF_029967685.1 Erwinia sp. V90_4
AGTACTCGGCTACGAACCGAGCGGTCGGAGGTTCGAATCCTCCTGGATGCACCATATCTCCCCAAATTAACCGCACCGCTGTACCCGCATGTTGTTGCGTTGTTCCAGCAATCCCAAAGTAGGATAACGTCGCGTGCGACGGCCCGTCAGGGTGAGGCGAAGCCGAATAATCCTCCTGGATGCACCATCACTTCATTAATCATTATATCTTATCAGATCCACCTATCCTCAAATTCCCCCTTAACTTCATGGTCTTAAGCCAAATTCTACCTGAGCTTTATCCCACGTATTTATCTGAATCTAAAAATCCCTATATCTTTCAAGGCATTTGCGGATCCATGCTAGCAGCGACAACCAGTGTGCTTTTACGCTAAAGTAATCGTTCCGTTATCAGGATGGATACGAGAATGTACGATGCTTATGATGGCTTGATTTTCGATATGGATGGCACCATCCTCGACACCGAGCCGACACACCGTAAAGCCTGGCACCAGGTGCTGGCGCAGTACGGCATGACCTTCGACGAAACGGCGATTATTGGCCTTAATGGCTCACCGACCTGGCGCATTGCACAGGTGATTATTGCCAATCATCACAGCGACCTCGATCCTCATCGGCTGGCCGCAGAGAAAACCGCCTTACTGAAAACGATGCTGTTTGATACCGTCCAGCCGCTGCCGCTGATTGACGTTGTCAAATCGTACAAAGGGCGCCGCCCGATGGCGGTAGGCACCGGCAGCGAGCATGCGATGGCGGTGGGGCTGTTGCAGCATCTCGGCCTCCTGGCACATTTCGACGCCATTGTCGGAGCAGATGATGTTAAACGCCACAAGCCGGAACCTGATACATTTCTGCGCTGCGCCGAATTGATCGGTGTACCGGCCGCGCGCTGTGTGGTGTTTGAAGACGCTGATTTTGGTATACAGGCAGCAAAAGCAGCGGGCATGGATGCGGTGGATGTCCGTCTGCTGTGAGTGAATGGCTTTCATATGGTTCGATGTTTGCCAGTAGCTTTCTCAGCGCCACGCTGTTACCGGGCAGCTCAGAGGCGCTACTGGTAGGGCTCTTGCTGGCAGGGAAAGTTTCTGTTGGCGCTCTGGTTTTCACTGCCGCACTGGGAAACACCCTGGGCGGATTAACCAACATTGTAATAGGTCGCCTGCTTCCACAGAAAAATCAGGGGCGATGGCATGACACAGCAACGGCGTGGCTGCACCGTTTGGGGCCTGCTGCGCTGCTTTTCAGCTGGTTACCAGTGATTGGTGATCTGCTGTGCGTTGTTGCCGGGTGGTTACGTTTTGCCTGGTTGCCGGTGGTGATTTTTCTCGCTATCGGCAAGACCTTGCGTTACGTAGTACTGGCAGCCGCAACACTTCAGGGCATGGAATGGTGGCATTGATTCGCTTTAGGGCGGCGCTACGGTTAACATTATGCTTAACAATAATAAGTTTTTCTCTGAGCGGGAGGTCAATTTGATCCCGGACGTATCACAGGCGCTTTCCTGGCTGGAAGCTCATCCTGACGCACTTAAAGGTATTGGCCGCGGTATTGAGCGCGAAACTCTGCGCGTTAAACCGGATGGTCATCTGGCCACGACCGGGCACCCAGCTTCCCTTGGCTCAGCCTTGACGCATAAGTGGATCACCACTGACTTTGCCGAAACGCTGTTAGAATTTATTACGCCGGTCGATCAGGACATTGATCATCTGCTGGCGTTTTTACGCGATATCCATCGTCACGTTGCGCGCGAGCTGGGTGAAGAGCGCATGTGGCCGATGAGCATGCCGTGCATGATCGATCCCGGCCAGGATATTGAACTGGCGCAGTACGGCAGTTCGAATATCGGCCAGATGAAAACGCTGTATCGCCAGGGGCTGAAAAACCGCTATGGCGCACTGATGCAGATTATCTCTGGCGTGCACTATAACTTCTCGCTGCCACTCTCATTCTGGCAGGAGTGGGCAGGGGTGAAGGATGCGGAAAGCGGTAAAGAGGCGATCTCCGATGGCTATCTGCGCCTGATCCGTAACTACTACCGCTTTGGTTGGGTGATCCCTTACCTGTTTGGTGCATCGCCTGCAATCTGCTCTTCTTTCCTGCAGGGGAAAGAGAGCGCGCTGCCGTTCGAACGCAGCGATAAAGGCATGCTGTCACTGCCTTATGCCACTTCATTGCGTCTGAGTGACCTGGGCTACACCAACAAGTCACAAAGCAGCCTTAACATTACCTTCAACAACCTGGCGGAATACATTAAGGGCCTGAAGGCGGCGATTAAAACCCCGTCTGAAGAGTTTGCCAGCATGGGCGTGAAGGATGAAAACGGCGACTGGCTGCAGCTAAATACTAACGTGCTGCAGATTGAAAATGAGCTGTATGCGCCAATCCGGCCGAAGCGCGTCACCCGATCGGGCGAAGCGCCTTCGGATGCACTGCAGCGCGGCGGTATCGAGTATATCGAAGTGCGCTCGTTGGATATCAACCCGTTCTCGCCCATCGGCGTAGACGCCAACCAGGTGCGTTTCCTGGATCTGTTCCTGATCTGGTGTGCACTGGCTGAAGCGCCTGAGATGAGCAGCGCAGAATTGGCCTGCACGCGTAAAAACTGGAATCGGGTGATCCTTGAAGGGCGTAAACCTGGCCAGACTATCGCAATGGGGTGTGAAGAAGCACAGCATCCGCTGATAGACGTGGGTAAAGCGCTGTTTAGCGATCTGCGGCGCGTAGCGGAAACGCTGGACGGGCAGAGCGGCGAACATCACTATCAGGAAGTCTGCGATCGCCTGGTGGCCTCGTTTGATGACCCTGATCTGACTTACTCAGCGCGCTTCCTGCAAAACCTGAAAGCCAATGGCATTGGCGGTGCCGGACTGGCGCTGGCCGAGCAGTATCGCCAGCAGCTGAGCGAAGAGCCGCTGGAAGTGCTGACTGAACAGCAGCTTAGCGATGAGGCTCTGCGCTCTAAGGTAAGTCAGCAGGAGATTGAAGAAAGTGATACGCTTAGTCTGGATGCCTTTTTGAAAGACAAAGGCTAGCGTTAGAAAAGAAAAAGGCCACAATCACTGTGGCCAAATTAACATCTCTGTTGTCAGGGATGAGATGATGATAACAAATGCGCGTCTTTCATATATTCAGACGCGCCCTACGCGTAAAAGTTTCATCATTGCAAAAATAAATTCATTAGTTGAGGTAACCGTATGCCATTGCTGGATAGCTTTACCGTCGATCATACCATCATGAATGCGCCTGCTGTGCGCGTTGCGAAGACCATGAAAACGCCACAGGGCGATACCATTACCGTATTCGACCTGCGTTTCTGCCGTCCGAACATTGAGATTTTGACCGAGCGCGGGATCCATACGCTGGAGCACCTGTTTGCCGGCTTTATGCGTAACCACCTGAACGGTGACGGTGTCGAAATCATCGATATTTCACCAATGGGATGCCGCACCGGTTTCTACATGAGCCTGATTGGCGTGCCGGACGAAAAGCGCGTTGCGACAGCGTGGAAAGCGGCGATGGAAGACGTGCTGAAAGTGAAGCAGCAGAGCGATATTCCTGAACTGAATATCTACCAGTGCGGAAGCTGTGAGCTGCACTCGCTGGAGCAGGCTCAGGAGATCGCGCGCAACGTCATCTCTAAAGAGATTGGTGTGAACCGCAATGAAGATTTAGCGCTGCCAAAAGAGAAGTTGAAAGAGTTGCACATCTAAATCGTAGTGGCGAGGCGTGCCTCGCCAGGGTCAGGCATGCCTGGCCCCTACGTTTACGACCCGACCGATTCCTTCAAAGATGTCTTCGGCGTGATGCGTACCTGCTTAATCATGTTGTCCTGCACATCGAGAATATCAACGGCGTAATGCCCGATATGGACCGTGGTTCCCGGCAGCGGGATATCCTGCAACTCCTCCAGAATCATGCCGTTCACGGTGCGCGCTTCCTCTTCCGGCAACGTCCAGTTAAAAGCTTTGTTCAGCTCGCGGATATTGGCGCTGCCCTCAACCAGAACCGAACCATCGTTCTGCGGCACCACTTCTTCGGCAAGCGTTGGCGACATTGAGGTGGTGAAGTCCCCGACAATCTCTTCGAGAATATCTTCGATGGTCACCAGCCCTTTGATATCACCATACTCGTCCACTACCAGCCCGACCTTCTTCTTGTTGCGCTGGAATTTTACCAGCTGCACGTTGAGCGGGGTGCCTTCCGGCACGAAATAGATCTCATCGGCAGCGCGCAGCAGCACTTCTTTGGTGAACTCTTTCTTCTCGGTCATCAAACGATAGGCTTCGCGCACGCGCAGCATGCTCATCGCATTATCCAGGGAGTCGCGGTACAGCACGATGCGGCCATGCGGTGAATGCGTCAGCTGGCGAACAATCGACTTCCAGTCATCGTTGATATTGATACCGGCAATCTCATTGCGCGGCACCATAATGTCATCCACGTTGACCTTTTCCAGGTCAAGCACGGACAGCAGCATGTCCTGATTACGGCGCGACATCAGCGAGCGCGATTCGTGGACGATGGTACGCAGCTCATCTTTACTCAGTGCGCCGCTGATAGCGCCGTCGCTTTTGATACCGACCATGCGCATCAGAATGCGCGTAATGGTGTTAAGCAGCCACACCAGCGGCATCATGACGATCTGCAACGGCCCCAGCAAGATGCTGCTCGGGAAGGCGACTTTCTCCGGGTACAGCGCGGCGATAGTTTTTGGCAGCACCTCTGAGAACACCAGCACCAGGAAAGTCAGAATACCCGTGGCAATAGCCACCCCGGCATCACCGTACATGCGCATCCCGACGATAGTCGCCAGCGCTGAGGCCAGAATGTTCACCAGGTTGTTGCCAATCAGCACCAGGCTTATCAGGCGGTCCGGGCGGCGCAGTAATTTTTCGACCCGACGCGCGGCGCGGTTACCGTTTTTAGCGAGGTGGCGCAGCTTGTAGCGGTTGAGCGTCATCATGCCGGTTTCGGAACCGGAGAAGTACGCCGACACCAGAATCATGATGACCAGCGTAATAATCAGGGTCGTAGTTGAAACGTGTTCCAAGAGAGGTCCTTGCTTTGGAAATTCAGGAAGTTAATAAATGCTGCAGCATGCGGCTACCAAAATAAGCCATAGTGAGCAAAAATGCCCCGCCGCAGTTGAACCAGACGACGCGGCGCCCACGCCAGCCTTCATGATAGTGGCCCCACAGCAGTACGATATAGACAAACCAGGCGAGTATCGACAGCACGGCTTTATCAATGTTCTCACGACTGAACAGATCCGGTAAGTAGAACAGACCGGTGCAGAGCACCAGCGTCAGCAGCACCACGCCAATCTGCGTAATATGGAACATCTTACGCTCAATAGTCATCAGCGGCGGAATGTCCGTGCTAAAAGCCAGTTTCTTGTTCTTCAGCAGCCAGTCAATCCACGCCAATTGCAGAGCGTACAGCGCGGCGATAATCAGGGTGGCGTAGGCGAAAAGGGCGAGGCCAATATGCACCATCATTCCCGGGGTGGTTTCCAGGTGAGTGATAAAGGCATTGGGAACGAAAGTCGCAAAAGCCAGGTTAATCAACGCGAAGCTGTAGACTATCGGTAGCAGGATCCAGCCACGATTACGTGAGGCGACAATGGTCATAATCGCGCAGATCAGCAGACTCACCAGCGAACCGATGTTCAGCAGGCTGAGGTTCTGCCCGCCATCAGGCCCAAATATGCGCTGCTCAAGCGCCACAGCGTGAAACACCAGCGCTGCCACGGCGGACAGCACCGCCAGACGGCGCCATGTGCTGTTCTTACGCAGCAGGCTGGGAACGATCAGGGCAAGGCTGAATGAGTAGGCGAGTAGCGCCAGAATCGCAAATACGGACATAGATCTCGTTAGTTACCGACAAGACTGAGAAAAAAACCAGTATAGCGCCAGCGACGGCTGGCTCCAAACGATCTCAACTCATATGGCTGAGATCGCTGCGTCACTATGTTATAATCCGCGCCATTGTGTCGCCGAGGCGGCCTCTCATTACGTTGAGCGAGAGACGATGTTTGATAATTTAACCGACAGACTGTCGAAAAGCCTGCGCAATATCAGTGGCCGCGGGCGGCTGACAGAAGACAATATCAAGGACACGCTGCGCGAAGTGCGCATGGCGTTGCTGGAAGCGGACGTTGCGCTGCCGGTAGTCCGTGACTTTATCGGACGCGTCAAAGAGCGCGCCGTCGGTCACGAAGTGAACAAAAGCCTGACGCCGGGTCAGGAGTTCGTAAAGATCGTTAAAAACGAACTGGTTGCTGCCATGGGCGAGGAGAACAACACTCTGAACCTGGCGGCGCAGCCACCGGCCGTGGTGCTGATGGCGGGCCTGCAGGGTGCGGGTAAAACCACCAGCGTCGGTAAGCTCGGTAAATTCCTGCGTGAAAAGCACAAGAAGAAAGTGCTGGTTGTCTCTGCCGACGTTTATCGCCCGGCGGCGATTAAACAGCTGGAAACCCTGGCCGAGCAGGTTGGCGTCGACTTCTGTCCGTCAGACCTGAGCCAGAAGCCGGTCGACATCGTTAAAAATGCACTCCAGCAGGCCAGGCTGAAATTCTACGACGTGCTGCTGGTGGATACCGCCGGTCGCTTGCACGTCGATGAAGCGATGATGGACGAAATCAAGCAGGTTCATGCCGCGATTAATCCGGTAGAAACGCTGTTTGTGGTCGATGCCATGACCGGTCAGGATGCTGCGAACACCGCGAAGGCGTTTAACGAAGCGCTGCCGCTGACCGGCGTGGTTCTGACTAAAGTCGACGGTGATGCCCGCGGCGGTGCTGCACTGTCGATTCGTCACATCACCGGTAAACCTATTAAATTTATGGGTGTCGGTGAGAAAACCGAAGCCCTTGAGCCGTTCTACCCGGAGCGTATCGCCTCACGTATCCTCGGCATGGGCGACATGCTGTCGCTGATCGAAGATATCGAAAGTAAGGTAGACCGCGCCCAGGCCGAGAAACTGGCCAGCAAGCTGAAGAAGGGCGACGGTTTCGACCTCAACGACTTCCTCGACCAGCTGAAGCAGATGCGTAACATGGGCGGCATGGCCAGCCTGATGGGCAAACTGCCGGGCATGGGACAGCTGCCGGACAACGTTAAATCGCAGATGGACGATAAAGTGCTGGTGCGTATGGAAGCGATGATCAACTCCATGACGCGCAAAGAGCGTGAAAAGCCGGAGATTATCAAAGGCTCACGCAAGCGCCGTATCGCGACAGGTTCAGGCATGCAGGTGCAGGACGTTAACCGCTTATTAAAGCAGTTTGACGATATGCAACGCATGATGAAGAAGATGAAGAAAGGTGGCATGGCGAAAATGATGCGCGGCATGAAAGGTATGATGCCGCCAGGTTTCCCAGGCCGTTAAGCAAGCCGGAAAATGGCTCAGGCGAATTAGATTGCTTTTTGCGCCAAAATGAGTAAAATTTTCGGGCTTTTTATATTGCACCCGGGCCCCGTTCCCTCAATGGGGCCCGGTTGTTTTATTAACTAAAGAGGATGTTATGGTAACAATTCGTTTGGCACGTCACGGCGCTAAAAAGCGTCCGTTTTATCAGGTAGTCGTAACCGACAGCCGTAATGCTCGCAACGGTCGCTTCATCGAGCGCGTTGGCTTCTTCAACCCGATCGCTTCAGGTCAGGCTGAGCCACTGCGTCTGGATCTGGACCGCATTGAGCACTGGGTTGGCCAGGGCGCTACTCTGTCTGATCGCGTTAACGCGCTGATCAAACAAGCTAAGAAAGCAGCTTAATCTGTCACGGTGGTCAACATGAGCAAGCAACTCACCGCCCAGCCTCCCGCTAACCCGTTAATTCTGGGGAAGATGGGCTCGGCCTACGGTATTCGTGGTTGGCTCAAAGTGTTTTCCTCCACCGAAGACGCTGAAAGCATTTTTGACTATCAGCCGTGGTTTATCCAACGTGCGGGTCAATGGCAGCTTGTCGAGCTGGAAGGCTGGAAGCGCCACAATCAGGACATGATCATCAAAGTCAAAGGCATTGACGATCGTGATGCTGCGGGTCTGCTGACCAATTGCGAAATTGTCGTGGATTCAGAGCAACTGCCGGAACTGGAAAGCGGCGACTATTACTGGAAAGACCTGATGGGCTGCCAGGTAGTCACCACTGAAGGATACGAGCTGGGTAAAGTCATCGATATGATGGAAACCGGTTCAAACGACGTTCTCGTCGTCAAGGCTAACCTGAAGGATGCATTTGGTGCGCAGGAGCGGTTAATTCCGTTCCTCGATGAACAGGTTATCAAGAATGTCGATCTCACTACTCGCACCATCAAAGTAGATTGGGATCCTGGTTTTTGAGCTCCGAACAAAACGGTAATACTCCGGCGCAAAGTATGTGGATTGGCGTAATCAGCCTGTTTCCTGAAATGTTTCGCGCAATTACCGATTACGGAGTAACTGGCCGGGCAGTAAAAAATGGCCTGCTCAGCATTCAGAGCTGGAGTCCTCGTGACTTCGCTCATGACCGGCACCGTACCGTGGATGAACGTCCTTACGGCGGCGGACCGGGAATGCTAATGATGGTTCAACCCTTACGGGATGCCATCCACGCAGCAAAAGCGGCGGCAGGAGAAGGCGCAAAGGTGATTTATCTGTCACCTCAGGGGCGTAAACTCGATCAAGATGGGGTTTGCGAGCTGGCGACCAACCACAAGTTAATTCTGGTGTGTGGTCGTTATGAAGGGATCGATGAGCGTGTAATCAAAACCGAGATTGACGAAGAATGGTCGATTGGGGATTACGTACTCAGCGGTGGCGAGCTGCCAGCGATGACGCTGATTGACTCGGTTTCCCGGTTTATTCCGGGAGTGCTGGGGAAACAGGCGTCAGCCGAAGAGGATTCGTTCTCGGAGGGTTTGCTGGATTGCCCACACTACACCCGCCCTGAAGTGTTAGAAGGGATGGAAGTACCGCCAGTTCTGCTGTCGGGCAACCATGCTGATATTCGCCGGTGGCGCCTGAAACAGTCGCTGGGCCGTACCTGGCTTAGAAGACCTGAACTTCTGGAAAACCTGGCTCTGACTGAAGAGCAAGCAAAGTTGCTGGCTGAGTTCCAACGGGAACATCGCCAGGCAACAAAACATGATACGGCTGGAAAGGCATAACGCCATCCGCCTTAACTATCAGTTTACCCAGGATAAGAGATTTAATTATGAGCAACATTATTAAGCAGATCGAACAAGAACAGATGAAACAGGACGTACCTTCATTCCGTCCGGGTGATTCCGTGGAAGTGAAAGTATGGGTCGTTGAAGGTGCTAAAAAGCGTCTGCAGGCATTCGAGGGCGTGGTTATCGCTATTCGTAACCGCGGTCTGCACTCTGCATTCACTGTTCGCAAAATTTCTAACGGCGAAGGTGTTGAGCGTGTATTCCAGACTCACTCCCCAGTAATCGACTCGATCACTGTGAAACGTCGTGGTGCTGTGCGTAAAGCCAAACTGTACTACCTGCGCGAGCGTACTGGTAAGTCTGCACGTATCAAAGAACGTCTGGGCGCTAAAGCGGCCTCTTAATAGTTAATAGCAAACAAAGGGCTGGCCTGCGGGCTGGCCCTTTTTTTATCTGCAAAATCCCCCGATCCCCCCGCGAAATTTTCTGCCTGCCGCGCCTGCTGAAAAAAAATAAAAAACCGTTCCCTGCTGATATTTAACCGGATATGTAAAAATTAGCGCGTATGTTTGATAGAACCCTATCCTTTGCAGGAACGATATTCCCTATGCGTTTTACGCCCAGTCCTTCAACCGGTGTGTCGATGAAAATCGGCGGTGCCCTGACCTCTACGCTAATGATGGCCTGCGTGAAAGGATTAGACGGGGCTATCCCGGTTGGAGAGGTGATCTTCTTTCGCTCTTCAGTGGCGCTTATCCCGCTGTTTATCTGGCTGTGGTGCCAGGGCAATATCCTTGACGGTATCCGTACGCGCAATGTTAAAGGACACTTCCTGCGCGGGCTGGCCGGTACAGGGGGGTTGTATTTCAGCTATCTGGCACTGCTGTATATCTCGCTGACTGAGGTCACCGCGATTAATTATGCCGCGCCGCTCATCACGGTGGTCATGGCGGCATTCTTCCTGCGGGAGAAGGTGAAGTATCACCGCTGGGTCGCGGTCATTGCCGGGTTTGCCGGGATCATCGTGATGATGTCCGGGCAGCTATTCTTTGCAAGAGAAGGGGCATTCAGCACGCTTAGCTGGCTGTCTACGCTGGGCATGATCCTGGCACTGCTGGCGGCGGTGTGCATCGCCGGTGCCTCAATTCAGATCCGCTACCTCAACGGGATTGAAAAACCCGGCGCAATTGCCTTCTGGTTTGCCATTACCACCACGCTGACCTCGCTGTTGACCCTGGGTTTTGGCTGGTCGCTACCCAACGGCAGGCAGCTGATGTTGCTGCTGGGATGCGGATTATTAGGCGGGATAACGCAGATCCTGCTGACGCTGAGCCTGAAATATGCCGATGCCTCGCTGCTGGCACCCTTTGATTACACCACGCTACTCTGGTCGGTGTTTATCGGCTATCTGTTCTGGGACACCTTGCCGCAGTCGGCAACAATGATCGGCGCGGGGCTGGTGGTCAGCGGGGGAGCCATCTCTCTCTATTTTGAACGGCGCAGTCGGCGGGGGATCACGCCGCTCAATGTCGGCGGATAATCTGAGGCGGGACCCGTGCCCGCCTCAATTGATTACTGGCTTGCTGCGCGCAGCAGCTCAACCAGCAGTGGTGACAGCTCATGGCGCAGCGCGGCACGCTCGGACTGGAACAGCGTGGCGGCGAAAAACTTATGCCCCGGGAGCTCCATCGCGCGCACATCGCCATCACGATCGTGCGCGCTGAGGCGTAGTGGGTAGCCGCTCAGCTCGACAACAAAATCCGGGTTCACGCCAAAATTACAGTGATAGCCCTCAGTTATCTCAGATTTGCCATAGGCCCGCGCCAGCAGCGTGTCGGGCTTAATCAAAATATCCCCGTTTTTCTCGACCAGCGAACAGCTCAGCGGCGCAATAACCAGTCGCCCCCCGCTGGCCGTTTCGGCATGGCCGGCATCGGTCCAGCCCATCACATTGCGCGCATATTCCACAATAGCGTATTGAAATCCGGCGCAGGAACCGAGAAACGGCACGTTGTTCTCTCGCGCATAAGTAATCGTCATAAACGCGGCATCATCGCTGTGATACGGGCTGCCCGGCACCAGCCAGATGGCATCAAAATCCTGCAACATGCTGCGGTCGGTCAGGGTTTCAGTGGGTAGCCATTGTGGGGTAACGTCGAGATTAAGGGCTTGCGCAGCCAGGGAAATGGCCAGGGGGATGGCCTGATGCGCAACGGCATCGGGACGGTAGTCGCCAACCAGAGCTAAACGAAGGTAGGTCATTGTCGTTTCCTGTGCAGGTAAAAAAGGATGCTACTGCAACGGTTTCACGCTGGCAAGCACCGCAGGTTATTCGTATGCTGGGTGTCTACCGCACGCAAGGAGAGAGATGTGACACAGCGTATCAATCAGTTTGGACAGCCCATTGGCGCAGCACTGCCGGACTGGCAGCCCGTTGCTATTCCCGCTCCACAGGCGCTAACCGGTCGCTTTTGCCGCCTGGAACCGCTTGATGCCGCCCGGGATGCGGCTGGCCTTTATGCCGCTTATGCTTCGGCTCCCGATGGCCGTGACTGGACCTATTTAACGGAAGAACGTCCGGAAACCCTGGCTGATTTTCATATCTGGCTCGAGCAGCGCGCCGCAGAGAAAACCTTTGTCACCTTTACCATCTTCTGTACGCAGCGTGAAATTCCGGTAGGACTGGTTTCCTATATGCGCATCGACCCGGTTAATGGATCGCTGGAGATCGGGGGTGTCACCTGGTCGCCATTTATGAAGCGCACGGTGATCGGCACTGAAGCCCTGTGGCTGATGATTAAGCACACTTTTGACCTCGGCTATCGCCGCTGTGAGTGGAAGTGTGATGCGCTGAATCTGCCATCGCGCAATGCGGCGCTACGCTTAGGGTTCACCTGGGAGGGCACTTTCCGCCAGATGATGGCACGTAAAGGGCGTACGCGTGACTCCGACTGGTTTTCCATTATTGATGGCGAATGGCCAGCGATCGACAAGGTGCTGACTGACTGGCTGTCCCCGCAGAACATCGATGCGCAGGGGCAGCAGCGACAATCGCTCAGCGCGCTAATGCGGGCGGCGAAGGTGGTAGATGGCGGTATTGACCGGGCCGCTGTTCAGCACGATTAACCCGTAACGCACAGCGACTAATTCCGCGCCGGCACTTACCGCGACAGCACGGCTGGCAAGGTTGGTTTCAGCGGCAAGGATCTCAATGACGTCGATATCCGGCTGGGAGAACGCCCGTTCAACCAGCCATCTTACGGCGCTGTGGGCAATTCCCTTACGCTGTTCGCTGCTGCGCACCCAGTAGCCGAGCGCCGCCGGGCTCTCCGCGCCAGCCGGATAGCGTATTCCCGCGCCGCCCAGCAGGCGACCATCTTCTGCAAACAGGCCCAGCTCGTCCGCAGTGCCCTGTTGACGTTGCAGATGGGTATAGCGGAACCACTGACGGGCCTCTTCCTCCCGATAATCCTCATGTGCCCACGCCATCCATGGGATCAGCGTATCCAGAGAGTGATTAACCGCACTCGCAAAGGCGGCAGCATCGTGCTCTGCAAAGGGGCGAATGACTAAATTCACGCTCGGCTCCTGTTCTTTTCCCTGAGTGAGGCTGAGTATAGATCCTGTGAGTATAGATCCTGAGCGTCGCGCAGGTAACGGAAATTATGGGTATTTTTCAATGCTGACGCTGCAATGTAAACTTATATGTACATAGCGCTTTCATGATTTGTATTATTCAAGTAATTGTTTTATATAGTTTAAATGGGTTATTTTATGGTGTTTTAACGAAGGTGGTAATAATTGTGTACATAGTGCTGTTGTGTTATGTACGCATTCTGGTACAGTTGGTTTCAACCTCGCTGAGGATCCCTATTAACGAATTGCCAGGATGACGATCATGCAAAAAGATGCGCTGAATAATGTACATATTGCCAACGAACAGGTGCTGATTACCCCGGAAGAACTGAAAAAGCAGTTCCCGCTGAATAGCGTGCTGGAGGGGCAGATTGCCGCTTCACGCCAGACTATTTCTGACATCATCAGCGGGAAAGATCATCGCCTGCTGGTGGTGTGCGGTCCGTGTTCCATTCACGATACCGAAGCGGCTCTCGCCTATGCGCGTGACCTGAAAGCGCTGGCGGATCAGGTTGGCGATCAGCTGTACATCGTGATGCGCGTCTACTTTGAAAAGCCACGTACCACCGTGGGCTGGAAAGGGCTGATCAACGATCCTCATATGGATAACACCTTTGATATGGAAGCCGGCCTGCATATTGCGCGCCAGCTGCTGCTCAATCTGGTGGAGATGGGCCTGCCGCTGGCAACCGAAGCGCTGGATCCAAACAGCCCACAGTACCTGGGGGATCTGTTCAGCTGGTCTGCGATTGGCGCCCGTACCACTGAATCCCAGACGCACCGCGAAATGGCTTCTGGCCTGTCAATGCCGGTTGGCTTCAAAAACGGCACCGATGGCAGCCTGGGTACCGCGATTAACGCCATGCGCGCTGCGGCCATGCCACACCGCTTTGTCGGTATCAATCAGGCAGGGCAGGTGTGCCTGTTACAGACTCAGGGCAACCCGGACGGGCATGTGATCCTGCGCGGTGGTAAAAAGCCTAACTACGGCCCGGAGGACGTGGCGCAGTGTGAAAAAGAGATGCAGCAGGCGGGACTCCGCCCCGCCTTGATGATAGATTGCAGTCATGGCAATTCTAATAAAGATTTCCGTCGCCAGTCGGGCGTTGCCGAGTCTGCGGTTGCGCAGATCAAAGATGGCAACCGCTCAATTATCGGCCTGATGCTGGAAAGTAACATTCACGAAGGCAATCAGTCTTCCGAGCAGCCGCGCAGTGATATGCGCTACGGGGTTTCCGTCACCGATGCCTGCATCAACTGGGAAACTACCGAAAGCCTGCTGCGTGAAATTCATCAGGATCTGAACGGAGTGCTGGCGGCGCGTCTGTCGCAAGAGGGTTAACGAGTTATGGTGGCTGAACTGACCGCGCTACGCGATCAAATCGACGAAGTGGATAAAGCGCTGCTGGACCTGCTGGCAAAACGGCTGGAGCTGGTAGCGGAAGTGGGCGAGGTGAAGAGCCGCTACGGATTACCGATTTATGTCCCGGAACGTGAGGCCACGATGCTGGCCTCGCGCCGCGCCGAGGCTGAAAAGCTTGGCGTGCCGCCGGACCTGATCGAAGATGTGCTGCGCCGCGTGATGCGTGAATCCTACACCAGTGAAAATGATAAGGGCTTTAAAACCCTGTGTCCTGAGCTGCGTCCGGTGGTGATCGTCGGCGGCAAAGGGCAGATGGGGCGGCTGTTTGAAAAGATGCTCACGCTCTCCGGTTACCAGGTGCAGATCCTCGACAAAGGGGACTGGGACAATGCTGCGGCGATGCTGGCGAATGCCGGTATGGTGATTATCAGCGTGCCTATCCACCTTACCGAGCAGGTGATTGGCGAACTGCCGCCGCTGGCGCCGGACTGCATTCTGGTTGATCTCGCTTCGGTGAAGAATAAACCGCTGCAGGCGATGCTGGCAGCACACTCTGGCCCGGTATTGGGCTTGCACCCGATGTTTGGGCCGGACAGCGGCAGCCTGGCTAAGCAGGTTGTGGTCTGGTGCGATGGCCGCCAGCCGGAAGCCTACCAGTGGTTCCTCGAACAGATTCAGGTTTGGGGCGCACGCCTGCACCGCATCAGCGCGGTGGAGCACGATCAAAATATGGCGTTTATTCAGGCGCTGCGCCACTTTGCGACCTTTGCTTATGGTCTGCACCTGGCCGAAGAGAACGTGCAGCTGGAGCAGTTACTGGCGCTCTCCTCACCGATTTACCGCCTGGAGCTGGCGATGGTCGGGCGGCTGTTTGCGCAGGACCCGCAGCTTTACGCTGACATCATTATGTCGTCGGAAAGCAACCTGGCGCTGATTAAGCGATATTATCAGCGCTTTGGCGAGGCGATTAAGCTGCTGGAGCATGGCGATAAGCAGGCATTTATTGACAGCTTCCGCCGCGTGGAACACTGGTTTGGCGACTACGCGAAACGCTTCCAGGCGGAAAGCCGCACGCTGCTGCGTCAGGCTAACGACAGCAGAGCGTAGCCCAACCCCAGGGGACGACCCTTTTTCCGGTCGTCCCGCGAGTTTAAGCGCTGCTCTGCCGTAGAGGGGAACCAGAAACGTTCCCCATTTTATTTTTAGTTACTTCCATGATAGTGCGTGCGGTAGAAGCGTTGATACCAGCTGTCAGCCTGCTGCTGCATGTTAATATCGTCAAACTTTTGCGGATAAAGTTTCTTCGCCATCCACAGTTCGCCCAGCGCCATCGCTTCCGGCATCGGGTAACCCCAGGCCTTTGCGTATTCCGGCATCAGATACACGCGATGATTTTTTACCGCATCAACCGTCTGCCAGACCGGCTGCTGATTAATTTCATTGATGACCTGTGGGTAGCGATCCTGCACGAATATCACCTGTGGGTTCCATGCCAGAATCTGCTCCATTGATACCTGCTTATAGCCCTTAACCGTAGCGGCCGCGACGTTCAGCGCCCCGGCATGCGCCATCATCAGCCCGGTATATTTACCGGAACCGTAGGTCGTCAGGTCAGGATTCGCCATATAAACGCGGATACGCTGCGCCTGCGGCACGGATTGCAGCCGTTCGGCTACCTGCTGGCGCTGACTGAAAGTCGCCGCAATAAGCTTCTCTGCCTGAGGCTGGCGGTTAACCACGTCGCCAATCAGGCGAATACCCTGTTTAAGCCCGTCGTTGTAAGCCTGCTCCTCATTATGCAACTGTGGATTGAGCTGAGCTGCCTGCCGGGTGTCGCTGCGTAGCGAGATGGCGACCACGGCAATACCGAGATCCTGGATCTGGTCAATCATCTCCTGCGGCGCGTAGTTGGTGACAAACACCACCTGCGGATCCAGCGCGACCAGTTTTTCCAGGTCAACATGGGTCAGATCGCCCAGAGCGGGAATGCGATTCAGCTGCGGGACCAGCCGGGCATAGCCGTCCCCCAGCTGCTGTTTCCAGTTGCCGAGGATCCCGACCATTTTGCTGGTGGCATCAAGCTGTACCAGCAGGTTGAGCGTTTGGTGTTGCAGGACAACCACGCGGTCAACGCGATCGGGAATGGTTACCTTGCGCCCGAGCTGGTCAGTGACCTGGCGCGCCGCCAATGCGGAAAAGGGGAGCAGGATGGTGAGAAAAACGACATAAAAAAGCCGTGACAGCGGGATCATAATAAACGCCTGTTGTTCGTTGTATACCTAATGATATAGCGATCGGCGCGGCAGGGAAATCGATTCTCTGGGATTAGGGAAAAGCCGCCAGCCGGCATCGGGCTGGCGGCTGGCGGTTTACTGCGGGTCGACGGCGACCACGTTCTCGCCCGGATAGCAGCCAAGCACTTTCAGCGAGCGGGTGATTGGGGCCAACTCGCGCAGCGCTTCCTGCACGTCGTCATTGCGCAGGTTGCCCTGGAAGTCGATGTAAAACATCTCCTGCCACGGGTTGCCGTTAATTGGGCGCGACTCCAGCTTGCTCATGGTCAGATTGTGCTTGCGCAATACCAGCAGGGCTTCAACCAGCGCACCCGCCTGCTGGCCAGTGGCCATAATCAGCGTGGTTTTGGCTGGAACCTGGAGCGACACTTCAATCGGCTTGCGCGCCAGCACAATAAACCGGGTGATGTTTTGACGCTGGTTGGCCAGATTACGCTCCAGCACCTGAAGGCTGTAAAGCTCGCCACCGGCTTCACTGCCCAGAGCGGCGACTTTGGGTGAGTTCATCGCGGCCACTTTTTCCATCGCGGCTGCGGTGCTTTCGGTGTACTCAATTTTCCAGTGCGGATAGCGGTTAACAAACTGGCTGCACTGCTGGAAAGGCTGTGGATGACTGTAAACCGTTTCGATTTCCTGCAGCGTGGTATTGCCGGATACCAGCACGCAGTGGTCGATAGGGATAGTAATTTCACCCACGATAGACAGGCTGGTCTGCTGCAGCAGGTCATACACATCGGTAATGGAACCCGAGGTGGTATTCTCCACCGGCAGCACCGCGTAATCTGCCTGGCCGGTTTCGACCTGATTAAAGATATCGTGGAACTTCAGGCAGCCGCTCTCAATAAAGCTGTCGAAATGGCGGGCGGCATAGTGGCGTGACGCCAGGTGAGAGTATGAACCTTTTGGCCCAAGGAAGGCGATGCGTGCCGAATGCGGGTTAGTATTATTCAGCTGTTTTTGCAGCAGCGCCTGCTGGGTCAAAACGGAGTCTTCAATAATTTGCTGGAACAGGCGCGTGATGTAATGAGCATCCAGCTTGTGGCCTTTACCCAGGGTGATCAGATGTTCGAGCAGATCGCGCTCGCGGTCGATGTCACGGATCGGGCGGTGCGTGGCCATTTTGGCCTCGGCAACTTCTACCGCCAGCGCGCGGCGCTGTGCCAGCAGCGACAACAGTTGTTCGTCCAGTGCGCTGATCTTACCGCGCAGAGCAAGCAAAGGGTTTTCGGAGTTCATATGTGCTACCTGTCCAGATTTCGCTAAAAAAAAAGCCTCCCGGTTGGGAGGCTTTATTGTTCGTCTTCGCATTCATTCTCACACGACGAATTGCCTCCCAGTCAGGGGAAGGTAAAAAAGAATGCGAAGAAAAACGGAGCTGATTTCATTGGGGTATCCACTGTGTCTTGAAAGGTTAAAGTAACCGCTGCAATTTCCTTCTGTCAATAAAAAATGCGCCCGCAGGCGCGTTATCCTCGTTTTAACGAATTTATTCTTCGTCAGCCTCAACCACGCTGAGGTCTTTCACGCTGGCGTTAGCGCGGCGCGCTTCGCCTTTATGCTGAACCTTGTTCAGCTGACGCTCCAGTTTGTTGATCAGGTCATTGATTGCGGTATACATATCTTCATGTTTGGCACTGGCAATCAGCGGACCGTTGGGCGTGTTGATGTTCGCATCGGCAACAAACTCCTTCGGCTCCTTCGAAAGAACAATGTGCGGGTTTATCAGGTGGGTTTGCCACTTTTCGAGCTTGGCTAGACGGTCTTCGACATGCTGGCGAATTGCCGGAGTAATTTCCATTTGTTTACTGGTAATGTTCAGAACCATAGTACTTACCTCTCTGTCATTTCCGTCTTGGTAGGTCCAGCATAGCGCGTAAAATCGATAAATGTGTGATAAAGATCACGTTTTTTTGTCACTTTTTGTCAAGTGCACAAAAATTGCGAGCAGGGCAGGTAAATGGCGTTTCAGGGGTTGTACGCGGGCATGTTAACTGGCATGGTTGATGGGTTAACCGGACAGGAAATTTGGCGTTCAGCTGGGTTTTTAGTCAAAAAAAAGGCAGCCCGCGGGCTGCCTTTTTTATTGCGTCAGAATCAGGCCTGATTAGCGGCAATGATTTTTGCTACACGCTCGGCTTCCGCGTTCAACTGCAGCTGACGGTAAGCATTTTCCATCAGTGGCAGAGCTGTTCGGGTTGCCTGAGTATCCGGGTAATCTTTCAGCATTTGCTCTACACGGTTAACCACAGCGACATATGCCTCGCGTTTAGTGTAGAATTCCGCCACGGATAGCTCATATTTCGCCAGGCGATCTTTCAGGAACACCAGGCGCTTGCGTGCATCCGTCGCATACTGGCTGTTTGGATAGCCACGCAGCAGCTGCGAGAAGTCTTTGAATGCATCACGCGCATGGGTTGGATCGCGGTCTGAGCGGTCGATACCAAAAAAGCCCTGCAATGCGCTGTCATCCAGCGCCATGTCCGTCAGGCCACGCATATAGATCACGTAATCAATGTTCGGATGGGTCGGGTTCAGGCGCATAAAGCGGTCGATAGCGGCCTGCGCCAGCGGCAAATCGGCATTTTTATAGTAAGCGTAGATCAGGTCTAGCTGAACTTGCTGGGAGTAAGGGCCGAATGGATAGCGGTTATCGAGCGCTTCCAGTTGCGTTATTGCTCCTTTAAAGTTACCGTCCTGCAGTTTTTGCTGGGCAGTGGCATAAATCTCGGAAGGTGGGCTGTCTGGCACCACATCCTTGGAGCCGGAACATCCAGCTAATGCCAGGCTCAACGTGGCTGCAGCCACCAGATATTTCATACGCGTCATGACGATTTGCTTATCCTCAGAGTGTTATTCAGGAAGCTGTCCGTTAAGCCTCCGGTAGTGACCAGGTACGATAGCACATTATATTAAACGGCATCGCCGTGAAAACCCAACGTTAACGAAGAAGCTGTTTATTTATGGCACAACAAGTAAAACTCAACGCAACGGTATCCGAATCGCAACTCGGACAACGGTTAGATCAGGCTTTGGCCGAATTGTTCCCTGATTATTCACGTTCTCGCATAAAAGAGTGGATTCTGGACCGTCGCGTCACCGTAAACGGTGCAATTATCGACAAACCCAAGGAAAAAGTGCTCGGCGGTGAGCAAATCGTCATCGATGCAGAGATCGAAGAGGAAGCTCGCTGGGAGGCGCAGGACATCCCACTCAATATCGTCTATGAAGATGACGATATTCTGGTGATCAACAAGCCACGCGATCTGGTGGTGCACCCTGGCGCCGGTAATCCGGATGGCACGGTGCTAAATGCCTTACTGCATCATTTCCCGGCGATTGCCGATGTGCCGCGCGCGGGCATCGTTCACCGCCTTGATAAAGACACTACCGGTCTGATGGTCGTGGCGAAAACGGTTCCTGCCCAGACTCACCTGGTGGAGTCTCTGCAGCTGCGTGAATTCACCCGTGAATATGAAGCCGTGGCAATTGGTCGCATGACGGCGGGCGGAACGGTTAACGAGCCGATCAGCCGTCATTCGACCAAGCGTACCCATATGGCCGTTCATCCGATGGGTAAACCGGCTACTACGCACTATCGTATTATGGAGCATTTCCGCGCGCACACGCGTCTGCGTCTGCGCCTGGAAACCGGACGTACGCACCAGATCCGTGTGCATATGTCACATATTAATCATCCGCTGGTGGGCGATCCGTTATACGGTGGCCGCCCGCGTCCGCCTAAAGGTGCATCTGAAGCCTTTATCGGTACGCTGCGAGGCTTTGACCGCCAGGCACTGCACGCCACCATGCTGCGCCTTTACCATCCGATCACCGGGATTGAGATGGAATGGCATGCGCCGCTGCCGCAGGATATGGTCGACCTGATCAATGCCCTGAAGGCCGATACCGAAGAATTCAAAGAGCAGATGGACTGGTAATGAGCCTGATCGTACCGAACTGGTCGGTTCCCGTTAACGTTCGCGCGTGCAGCAGTACGCGCAAAGGTGGCGTCAGTCAGGCGCCGTGGAACAGCCTTAATCTTGGCGATCACGTCGGTGATGACCCTGAGCACGTGCGGGTGAATCGCCAGCGGCTGCTTGAGCTGGGCGATCTGCCTTCGATGCCGCAATGGCTGGAACAGGTTCACGGTACGGACGTTTTGCCGCTCAGCTGGCAGACTCCCGCTTCACTGCGTGCGGATGCGGCCTACACCCGTACGCCGGGCGTCGTGTGCGCGGTGATGACGGCTGACTGTCTTCCGGTGCTGTTCTGTTCGCAGGATGGTCAGGAAGTGGCGGCTGCTCATGCTGGCTGGCGCGGTCTGTGTAATGGCGTGCTGGAGGAGACCTTAAACGCTTTTTCGGCTTCCCCAGCTGAGATTTCTGTCTGGCTTGGTCCGGCGATTGGCCCCGATGCATTTGAGGTTGGCCCGGAGGTGCGCGAGGCGTTCATTGCGCAAAATCCAGGCGATTCAGCAGCTTTCCGCCCGGCAGGCGAAAAGTTTTATGCGGATTTATGGCTGCTGGCAAAACAGCGACTACAGGCCTGCGGAGTGCGCCAGGTCTGGGGTGGCGGCCAATGTACCCATACTCAGGCTGAGCAATTTTTCTCCTTCCGACGCGATGGTGTCACCGGCCGTATGGCAAGTTTGATCTGGCTGATATAACCTAGCGCGATAAGACGGTCCGGATTGATGTTTTTTTCTCCAAAATGTCAGGTCATTAACCTTGAAAAATTTGAGGGATGACCTCATTTAATCTCCAGTAGCAACTTGACCTGATAGGGGGAAATTATGCGTCTGGATCGTCTTACTAACAAATTCCAACTGGCACTCGCCGACGCCCAGTCACTGGCTCTTGGCCACGACAACCAATTCATTGAACCTCTGCATCTGATGAGCGCACTGCTCACTCAGGAAGGTGGGTCCGTTCGCCCTTTACTGACTTCAGCCAGCGTGGACGTTTCGTCCCTGCGTAACGCGATTGAACAAGCACTCAGCCGTCTGCCGCAGGTGGAAGGTACCGAGGGTGATGTTCAGCCGTCTGCTGACCTGGTGCGGGTACTTAATCTGTGCGACAAGCTGGCGCAGAAGCGCGGCGACAACTTTATCTCATCAGAATTATTCGTTCTGGCGGCGCTCGATTCGCGTGGTTCGCTGGCTGATTTATTGAAATCTGCCGGAGCAACCAGCGACAAGCTAACCAAAGCCATAGACCAGATGCGTGGAGGCGATAGCGTGAACGACCAGGGAGCTGAAGATCAGCGCCAGGCATTAAAGAAATACACCATCGATCTGACCGAGCGTGCTGAGCTGGGCAAACTCGACCCTGTCATCGGCCGTGACGAGGAGATCCGCCGTACGATTCAGGTTCTGCAGCGCCGTACCAAAAATAACCCGGTGCTGATCGGTGAGCCAGGCGTGGGTAAAACCGCGATCGTGGAAGGGCTGGCGCAGCGCATTATCAATGGCGAAGTGCCGGAAGGGCTGAAAGGCCGCCGCGTTCTGTCGCTGGACATGGGTGCATTGATTGCCGGGGCGAAGTACCGCGGTGAGTTCGAAGAGCGCCTGAAAGCAGTATTGAGCGACCTGGCGAAACAGGAAGGGAACGTCATTCTGTTTATTGACGAGCTGCATACCATGGTCGGCGCCGGTAAAGCCGACGGCGCAATGGATGCCGGTAATATGCTGAAACCGGCATTGGCGCGCGGTGAGCTGCACTGCGTGGGCGCCACTACGCTGGATGAGTATCGTCAGTATATAGAGAAGGATGCCGCGCTGGAGCGTCGTTTCCAGAAAGTGTTTGTTGCCGAGCCGAGCGTGGAAGACACCATCGCTATTCTGCGCGGGCTGAAAGAGCGCTATGAGCTGCATCACCATGTGCAGATCACCGACCCGGCAATTGTGGCGGCCGCAACCCTGTCGCACCGCTATATTGCTGACCGCCAGCTGCCGGACAAAGCCATCGACCTGATCGATGAAGCTGCTTCAAGCATCCGTATGCAGATTGACTCGAAGCCGGAATCACTGGACCGTTTGGAGCGCCGGATTATCCAGCTCAAGCTGGAGCAGCAGGCGCTGAAGAAAGAGTCTGACGATGCCAGCATCAAGCGTCTGGATATGCTGGAAGCTGAGCTGAGCCAGAAAGAGCGCGAGTATTCAGAGCTGGAAGAAGAGTGGAAGGCGGAGAAAGCCTCTCTGTCCGGTACTCAGCATATCAAGACAGAGCTGGAAAATGCCAAGCTGGCGATGGAGCAGGCGCGCCGTCAGGGCGACCTGGCCCAGATGTCAGAACTGCAGTACGGTAAAATACCAGAGTTGGAAAAACAGCTGGAGAGCGCCACTCAGTCTGAAGGCAAAACCATGCGCCTGTTGCGTAACCGCGTGACCGACGTCGAAATTGCCGACGTACTGGCGCGCTGGACCGGCATCCCAGTGGACCGCATGATGGAAGGTGAGCGCGACAAGCTGCTGCGTATGGAACAGCAGCTGCATACGCGGGTGATTGGTCAGAATGAAGCGGTTGAAGCGGTTTCAAATGCGATTCGCCGCAGCCGTGCAGGCCTGGCCGATCCTAACCGCCCGATCGGTTCATTCCTGTTCCTCGGTCCAACCGGGGTGGGTAAAACTGAGCTCTGCAAAGCGCTGGCGAATTTTATGTTCGACAGTGACGATGCCATGGTGCGCATTGATATGTCCGAGTTTATGGAAAAACACTCTGTCTCGCGTCTGGTTGGTGCTCCTCCCGGCTACGTCGGATATGAAGAGGGTGGTTACCTGACAGAAGCGGTTCGTCGTCGTCCTTATTCGGTGATCCTGCTGGATGAAGTCGAGAAGGCGCATCCGGATGTGTTTAACATTCTGCTGCAGGTACTGGATGACGGTCGCCTGACGGATGGCCAGGGTAGAACGGTCGATTTCCGTAACACCGTGGTAATCATGACTTCGAACCTCGGTTCCGACCTGATTCAGGAGCGTTTCGGCGCGCTGAGTTACGATGCGATGAAAGAGATGGTGATGGCCGTTGTCAGCCAAAGCTTCCGCCCTGAGTTCATCAACCGTATTGATGAGCTGGTGGTGTTCCACCCGCTGGGCGAGCAGCATATTGCCTCTATTGCACGCATTCAGCTGACGCGTCTTTATCAGCGCCTCGAAGAGCGCGGTTATGAACTGCATATCTCAGAAGCAGCATTGCAGAAACTGGCGGAGAATGGTTACGACCCGGTTTACGGGGCAAGGCCGCTGAAACGTGCGATTCAGCAGCAGATAGAGAATCCGCTGGCGCAGCAGATATTGTCCGGAGAGTTAGTGCCGGGCAAAACCATCCAAATGGATGTGGAAAACGATATCATCGTCGCACATCAGTAATAACGGTAAGTGACAAAAATGGGCCTCTGGCCCATTTTTGTTTATTAAAGAGGCAAAAAGCGGGCCTTAAAGGGTGTTTTGCCTGGAAAGTGAGCGCTTGAAAAGTTTTTTGCGATTTGCCCTTGCCACTCTCCAGAAAATCCCTATACTGCGCCTCCACTGACACGGAACAACGGCTTACCGGCCA
>NZ_JASCAQ010000079.1:0-20084 GCF_029967685.1 Erwinia sp. V90_4
GGCTGACCGAAAAAGAGGGTCAGCCCCTACCAGGCCGGGAGCGGTTGTAACCCGTGATGAATTTACCGCTCCCAGTATGACTCTTCCAGGCTATCTTCCCGCTCCGGCAGGCCGCGCGTCAGGCGCGGTGAATGCTGATTCAGCACCTGATAGCTGACGCGGTTGGCGTATTTACACACCTGCGCCAGCGAAGAGTAAGTCAGATAACTGCGCGCATGCTTGCTGGAGTTCGGCACGTTCACCCGGTGGAAGTTGTTGGCGGTGATGTCGTGCAGCAGCGCGGCCAGTGCGCCATCCCCTGCCCCGTTAGTATTCATAATCTTCTCCGGCCCGCCCATGTACGGCGCGATATGCGAGAAAATGCGCAGCGGCTGGGTGCAGTCCTGATGGCGCATGGCGCGGCTGAACTCATACTGGTTAAACTCCGGAATGGCCCCCGGCAGCAGCGGATGCTGGGTCACGCGCTTGCCGGACTCTTCGGTAAACGCCGCCATATACAGTCCGTTTGGCCCGGCGGTGCACAGCACCAGATCCACCCAGTCGAGGGCGATATTCGCCGCCTGTAACGGGTCGCTCTCTCCGGTCAGCTCAAACGCCTCATCCTCATTCATCGCCACTACCGAAACGTGCTCGCGCAGGAAATCGCGCCAGAACTGTGGATTATCGGCGATCACGTATTTGGTGCCGAGCGTCAGTACCACCGGGACATCATGCTTTTTGGCATAGCTAATCGCCTGCATGGTGGCGGCGGGCATCGGCTCGCCCGGCTTGCAGCGCACCAGATAGGAGGTCAGCACCAGCGCAGATGCTCCGGCGATCACCTCTTCCGGGATGCTCTCCGGGCGCAGCTGGTTCATCATGCCCGGGCTGATGGCGAAGGTGCGTTCACCGTTATCACCAATCAGCGTAAAGCAGCGGCCAATCGCCCCCTCCACGCCCTGCAGATAGTTCAGGTCGGTGCGGCTGGAAGTGTTGCACAGGTAACGGTAGGCATAGCCACCGATCTGCACGTTTTCACACATCACGCCGAGCAGGACCGAGCGGTCATCCGCCAGTACCGAGTAGTTATGCAGGGTGTTGCCAATGGTGCCGCCGGCAAACTGATGGGTGATCAGGTTTTCGCGGTGCAGCTCGGCGTACAGCGCTTCCGCCACGTCATCTTCAATGACCAGCGAGTGCCCGAGGCTCAGGCCGTAACGGGCCACAAACTCGTCGTCCACTTTGGCTTCAATATCCACCAGGATCTGATCGATACCGACGATCCAGCTGTTGGCGGCATCATTGACCGGCTGAACCGGCTGCAGCAGCGGATCGCGCGCGCTGACGGGGAAATAGTGTTTGGATTTACGCTTACCGGGGAATTTCATATTTGCGGACTACGGGCAGGGGATCAGAGCGCAATGATAACATAAATGCGCTCTGAGACGATCGCTGTGGGGCGTTACCGCCCCGTGGGATTAGCGATACTGATTCACCAGTTCCATCATCATGGTGATGTGGGCTTCATCATCATTCAGCGCCGGGATGTACTCAAAGCGCGTGCCGCCCGCGTGCAGGAAGATTTCGCGGTTCTCGCCGTTGATCTCTTCCAGCGTCTCCAGGCAGTCAGACGAGAAGCCCGGGCTCATGATCTGCACATGCTTCACGCCTTTCGCCGGCAGGGACTTCATCGTCTCATCGGTGTAGGGCATTAACCACGGCTCGCGGCCAAAGCGTGACTGGAAGGTGAGCATCGCCTCACTGCTGCTGAGACCGAGCGAGCTTTTCAGTGCCTCAAAGGTGTCATGGCAGCGCTGCGGATAGTCGTCACCCTCATTAGCAAAGCGCTGTGGGATGCCGTGGAACGAGCCCACCAGCAGATCCGGCTTGCCGTGCTTAGCAAACGAACGCTCAACCGAGGCTTTCAGGGCGGCGATATAGGCCGGGTGCTCAGCATAATCGCGGATAAAGTTTACCGACGGCAGACTGCGGTAACCGGCAAACACGCTGGTGATCCCGTCCCACACCGCGGCAACGGTAGAGCAGGAGAACTGCGGATACAGCGGCAGTACGATCAGACGGTTAACGCCCTGCTCCATCAGGCTGTCGATGGCGCTTTTCAGGCTCGGATTTCCGTAGCTCATTCCCAGTGCCACCGGCATATCCAGCCGTGCCGCCAGTGCCGCACGCTGGCGCTGGCTATACACCATCAGCGGTGAACCTTCGTCCATCCATACTGAAGCATACAGCTTTGATACGCGCGGTGAACGAAGCGGCAAAATAGCGAGATTGAGAATCGGCCACCATAGCCAGCGCGGAGTATCGACCACGCGCTTGTCGCTGAGGAATTGCTTAAGGTAACGTTTTACGGCTGGTGTGGTCGGGGCATCAGGTGTGCCTAAGTTAACCAACAGTACGCCGGGCTTATCTTGCCTCATTGTTATTCCTTGATTTCAGGCATGGTGCGAAATGCAAACGAGACTTATTTTAGCGGAAAAAGACGGGGGAGAAACCAATTGCTGCAATTGAGCCAGGTTTTCCTGGCTCAATGAGCACTAACCAGGGATTAACCGAGGATTTTAGCCAGTTCAGCGCTGACTTCAGACACTTTACGGGTGCCGTCGATCTTGTGGTAAGCGGTGTTACCTGCTGCGGCTTCTTTGCTGTAGTAAGCAATCAGCGGAGCGGTCATCTGATGATATTCCACCAGACGCTTACGCACGGTCTCTTCCTGGTCATCTTTACGCGTGGTCAGCTCTTCGCCGGTCGCGTCGTCTTTCCCTTCCACTTTTGGTGGATTGAACGTCACATGGTAAACGCGGCCAGACGGCGCGTGTACGCGGCGACCAACGATACGCTCAACGATCAGTTCATCAGGTACCGCGAACTCCAGCACGTTGTCGACTTTGATGCCCGCTTCCTTCATGGCATCAGCCTGAGGAATGGTGCGCGGGAAACCGTCCAGCAGGAAGCCGTTGCGGCAATCTTCCTGGGCGATACGCTCTTTAACCAGTGCGATAACCAGTTCGTCGGTAACCAGTTTACCGGCGTCCATAATCTCTTTGGCTTTCTGACCCAACTCCGAACCGGCTTTCACCGCGGCGCGCAGCATGTCACCCGTGGAGATTTGCGGAATACCGTATTTCTCCATAATGAACTGAGCCTGAGTCCCCTTACCTGCACCCGGAGCTCCGAGCAGAATAATACGCATTGCGTAAATCCCCTTGCGAATTGCTTAAATGATCACGTTATCCAAGGGCAAGAACATACCATTATGGCCCGGTATCCACAAGGAAGGGAGCGGTTAACCCGCACCCGCGTAGTCCTGTAACGCCACCTGGCGCCGCGCATACAGCGACTGCGAAATCACCGCGATGATAATGATGGCCCCACCAATAACTGCATGAATTGTTGGCACTTCCCCAAGGAACAGATACATCCATAGCGGCGCAAGTGCGGTTTCCAGCAGTAAAAACAGGCCCGCATTCGCCGGGGAGACAAAACGGGTCGATAAGGTGATTAAACCCATAGCCAGCGGCATGATCAGCGCCCCTTCGGCAATCACCCAGCCATATTGCGCCAGCGATAACACTTTCAGACTATCGACCATGTTAGCGTCCGGCCACAGCATGATGATGAGCGAAGCCAGCATCGCGCCGAGCGAAGGCAGGCCAGCACTACCGCCGCTAACGCGTGAGGTGAAGATAAACGCCAGCGCCATCGATACGGCGGTGGCCAGCGCATAAAGATTGGCCACGCCATCGCCGCTCAGCCCGCGTCCTGACATCACAATCGCGACGCCGGCAATCCCCGCCAGCGCCGCCAGCATCACGCTGCGATCGATTGCGACTTTGAACAGCAGGCGCGAGATCAGCGCGGAGATAAACGGCGTGGAGGAGATAATCACCAGCACCGTAGCGACATTGCCGCGGTTCAGCGCGTTAACGAAGCAGGCGGAAGCGATGCAGAAAAACAGCGTCGACAGGATATTATCCTTGGTCAGCCAGGGCGTACCAATGGTTGACCGGCTCTGACGCCAGAAGGTCCAGATTAGCAGGCAGATCCCCCACATGCAGATGCCGCGCAGCGCAACGATCAGCCAGGAGTTCTCAATGCCCATCATGCGGATAAACACCGAATCGGTGCTGAGGATCAGCCCACCGAGCAGGCCAATCATGTTGCCGTTTAAAGCGAAGCCGTTTTTCATTTTGCCTCCCACAGGGTGTGGAGATGACGTTCGACCTGTTCGGTCATGTCCACCGATTGCTGCCCGTCACCGCGCGCCCAGCACGACACACGCAGCGTTTTGGTCTGCGGGAAATAGCTGGCACCGGCATCTTTGACCTGTTGCTGCAGGTTTTCGCTGAGCGCAGGCACCGGAAAACAGCTGAACGGCAGGCCCGGTTCGCTGATGGAGGTAAAGTCCATGCCCGCCACATCTTTCAGCGCTACCCTGCTGACCTGCGCCACGTTGTAAGGCTGCCAGCTTTTGCTGCGCACGTTTTCCAGCGCCTCTTCCAGCGGCTTAGCTGAAGAGGTCGAGTCCTCAAACAGCCGCAGTTCGCTGCGCATCAGCGTGCTGAAATGCTCCGGGCGCAGCGCAATAATTGCCAGCCCGACGGTCAGAGAGGCATGTTTATGCAGCGGGGCGACAAAGATCGAGCTGTCCTGCGTCAGTTCCGCGTGACGGGTGGTGGCAAAACTGTGGGAAGCATCGACCACCCCTTTTCCTTTGCAGTCTTTCAGACTGTTCACTTCGCCAGTGTAGGGGTTGACGTGGGTGATAATCGGCACGCTCCCCGGCCCGGTTTGGGTCGCCATGCTGAACAGTTCACTGATGGGCTGATAGTGAGCGTGTTTCGCCAGGCACAGCGTGGTTTCCTGTTTATGGAACAGGTGCGACAGGATCACCAGCCCGACGCGCACCGACTGCACAAAGAACAGATCGTAGTTCTGCAGTTGGTACACCTCGGTCAGTTCATCGCGCAGTTCGTCTCTCAGCATATGCACTCGCTTGTAGAATCGATCGCCGTGGATCTGCTGTAGCTGGGGGGAAAGTGAGGATGCGTCCATTAGTTAATCAACTCTTGCTGGAAAAGCAGTGGCATAACGTTATCGCGGAAGATGGAGCCAACCGGGATTTCACAGGGAGGCTTGCGGTAATTCACCCACGCAATCTCCTCAATTTCGCTTCCGGCACGCGGCTGCCCGGCGATCTCCACGTGATAAACGTGGTTCTCAATGGCCATGGCTTCAAACTCGGCGCGGCCGTGAAACAGGCCAAACGGCCGGAAGCTTTTAATCTGTACGCCCAGCTCTTCCTGAAGTTCGCGCTTCAGGCAGCTGAGGTGATCTTCACCGGGCAACGGCTTGCCACCGGGGGAGATAAAAATCTCTGTACCGCTTTTGCGGGTCAGTAATAGCGAACGCTGATTAATGATAATGGCCGCACACTTAACGATTATTTTCATCTCAGGCTCCGAACGGGCGACGCAGCCCGCAGGGCGCGTCACCGTTGCTTATTCAGTTTCAGGCGGCGGCGCTGGTTTTCAGCACTGGCGTCATCAGGGTTTCACCAGACAGGAAGCGCACGATATTCTGTGCCAGCGGCGCCTTATCGCGCAGATAAGCGAGGATCACCTCATCATTCGGCGTGGAGAAGCTGTCGGCAAAGATGCTGATCCCCTCGAGTGATTTGGTGGAGATCCCCAGCTGTAACAGGCGATATTTCACATCGTCCGCCGACTGGGCAAATTCATAGATTGGTGACTGATAGTTGATGTCGTACTGCGCCATCATTTCCATCAGGAAGGTTTTTGCCACCTGGCGCTGCTCCGGGAACTCCATCTGATAATGGGTAATGCCATCGTTGATGGTGTTGATGTCGTTGCGGTGGCAAAAATCCACCAGATGCGCGTGGATAGCCAGTTTCTCCCCCAGCAGCACCAGGTTTTTGCGGTATTTCAGGATGTCGGTTTCCAGATGTTCGATAGCAATAGAGCGGAACGCCCCGCTGATGTCGGCAATGGTGTGACCGACAACGAGATCCCCAAACCGGTTTTTCAGTTCTTCAACGCGGTGCGACAGGATGCCGCGATGCAGTGAACATCCACTGTTTCCTGACCAGAGGTGTACAGGGATACCCTGTAACATCAGATAACAAGCCGCCAGGGTGCTATCTCGACCGCCGGTAAACATGACGAGCTGTGGTTTGATGGAGTGCTGGTTTGTCATTTTCCTTTCCTTCACATAGCAGTTGTTCGTTATTGTGGGCTGACAAGAGGAAAATACGGCTGTGTCGCTGGAGCCTCAATCCTGGGGTGTCCGCTGGTCGCTGGCAGGACAACGCTCCCGACTCCGCAGCCAGAGTAGGGAAATCGTGCTGGACTTTAAAATGATATAAACAGACACTTGCTGTTAGATTTTCTCACAGGGTATTTTTATGTCCGGCCTCCCTTCTCTGCGCGCTTTACGCTATTTTCATCAGGCAGCCCTGCACCAAAGCTTTAGCCTGGCTGCACAATCACTGAACGTGACGCATAGCGCAGTCAGCCATCAAATCAAGCAGCTTGAGGAGTGGTTGGGCAAGCCGCTGTTTCTGCGGGCAAATGGTCGGGTTCAGCTAACATCCGACGGCGAGCGCCTTAAGGTTTGCTGCATGCAAACCTTTCGTGAAATTGAAGTAACCTGTGAGAAAATCAGGGCCAGAAATTTGCACAGCCTGACGATCTCCTGCGCGCCGAGCTTCCTGGCGCAGTGGTTGATTCCACGTATCAGCCGCTTCACCGAACGCCACGCCGAAATTGCCCTCACCTTTCAAACCCATGTGGATATTGAACGGGTGCGTAATGAGTACACGGATATTTTGATCGTCAGCCACGAGGAGTCGCTGCAGGAGGACATTGCCGCTACGCTGATTACCGTCGACTATATTGGCCCGGTCTGTTCGCCGCTGTTCGCTAACCGCTTCAACTACGAGACCGATTTCTCTACTCTGCCGCTGCTGCATGCCGATACTAAACTGCACGCCTGGGCCGAATGGGCGAAGAAAACCGGCGCGCGCGGCGATTTCTGGGCAGGCAGGCATTTTGATAATCTGACGCTGGCGATTCAGGCGGCGCGTAATGGACTGGGGATTATTATGACGCCGCAGATCCTGGTGAAAAAAGAGATCCGGGACGGATCGCTGATTGCACCGCTGGGCTTTGCCGAAGTGGACCGCGCCACCTGGATGATGGTGAAAGCGTCGCGTAAAGAGGAAACCGAGATCGACCTGTTCCGCCGCTGGCTGTTAGAGGAAGCATCGATCGCGGGTTAATGAGGCCGGGGGTGCTGCGGGTCGGGCATGCCCGACCCCTACGGCGATCCCACGGATAGGGCGTCGCCCTGCGGCGATCCCACGGATACGGTGTAGGGGCGATGGCATGCCTCGCCCGTTTTTCGCAGGGTTACTGCGGCGATGCCACCGAATGGCGGCGCACCAGCGTTGGGCTGAACAGGTTGGTGACCTCCGGCAGCGGCTGGCCGTGGGCTAATGCCAATGCCAGCGCGGCAGCCTGCTGCGCCATGGTGACAATCGGATAGCGCACGGTGGTCAGGCGCGGGCGCACATAGCGCGACACCAGCACATCATCAAAGCCAATCAGCGACATCTCTTCCGGCACGCGCACGCCGTTATCGCTCAGCACCGCCAGCGCCCCGGCGGCCATCGAGTCGTTATAGCAGGCCACCGCGGTAAAGGTTTTCCCCTGGCCGAGCAGTTCGGTCATCGCCTGCTCGCCGCCCACTTCATCCGGCTCGCCAAACGCCACCAGCCGGTCGTTGCACGGCAGGCTGTGCTCTTTCAGCGCGTCGTAGTAGCCCTGCAGGCGGTCGCTGGCATCGGAGATCGGATGGTTAGAGCAGATAAACGCGATATTTTTGTGACCCTGCTGGATCAGGTAGCGCGTCGCCAGCCAGGATCCGTAGCGGTCATCCAGCGCAATGCAGCGCGTTTCAAAGCCGGGCAGCACGCGGTTGAGCAGCACCATCCCCGGGATCTGCTGCATTAACGGCAGCAGATCTTCATCGGGAACTTTCTTGGCGTGAACCACCAGCGCCGCACAGCGGTGGCGGATAAGCTGCTCAATCGCCTGACGCTCTTTCTGCTCGTTATGGTAACCGTTACCAATCAGCAAAAAGTTACCGGTCTGCCAGGCGACTTCATCAACCGATTTCACCATTGCGCCGAAAAACGGATCGGAAACGTCACCGACCACCAGCCCGATAGTTTCCGTGGATTGCTGCGCCAGCGCCCGCGCATTGGCGTTCGGGTGGTACTGCAGCGACTCCATCGCCTGGGTGACGGCCAGCCTTGATGCTTCACTGGCTTTGGGGGAGTGATTAATCACGCGTGAGACGGTAGCAACCGAAACGCCCGCGAGCCTGGCAACATCCTTAATGGTAGCCATCGGTTAAATGCCTTCCTGGGTAAGCGTTTACATAGCGGATAGTGTTGCGGAAAGCGCCAGCGACTGCAAGCGTGCAGAGTGTCGCAGCCATCGCAAACCGGAGAGATAAACGACATCTGCCGGGGTACGGTGAAAGATGATATTCTGAGTTTCCAGAAAATTTGCCGAATAGCGGATCCTGCCATGACGATAAAAAAACTGCCCCATCTGGCCCACTGGGGTGCCTTCAGTGCCGTGGTTGAAAATGAAAAACTGCTGCGCTGCGAGCCTTTTTTCGCGGACCAGGATCCGTCCCCGATGCTCAACACCATTCCCGAGCTGGTCTATTCAGATAAACGTATCCGCCAGCCAATGGTGCGCCGCTCGTGGCTGAAATCGCGTGAGAAAAGCGACCGCACCCTGCGCGGGCGCGAGGACTTTGTCGCGGTGGATTGGGAAACCGCGCTCGATCTGGTGGCGGATGAGAACCGCCGCGTGCGCGATCGCTACGGTGCCAGCGGCATTTTCAACGGCTCTTACGGCTGGTCCTCTGCCGGGCGCGTCAACCACGCGCGCACGCTGGTACGCCGCTTCTATAACCTGGGCGGCGGCGGCATCGACCAGCAGGGCAACTACAGCTGGGGGGCGGCGCAGTTCTTCCTGCCGTATGTTATCGGCACCTACATGCCGCTGACCGGGCGCGTCACCGACTGGCCGAGCGTGGTCGATCACTGCGAGATTTTTGTCGCCTTTGGCGGCCTGGCGCTGAAAAACAGTCAGGTGGCGTCCGGCGGAGCAGGGGAGCACAGCCTGAAACCCGCGCTGATGCAGCTGGCGGCTAAAGGCACGCCGGTGATTAACATCAGCCCGATGCGCGATGACTGCCCGGCGTTTGTTAACGCAGAGTGGATCCCGATCCGCCCGAATACCGACGTGGCGCTGATGCTGGCGCTTGGTTTTGAAATTGAGCGCCTCGGCGCGGTAGATAATGCCTTCCTGCAATCGCACTGCGTGGGCTATCCGCAGCTGCGCGATTATCTGCTTGGCCACAGCGACGGGCAGGCGAAAACGGCGCAGTGGGCCAGCGCGATTACCGGTATCCCGGCGGCGCGTATCAGCCTGCTGGCGCAGCAGCTGTGCGGCAAACGCAGCTTTATTACCTGTTCCTATTCGGTACAGCGCGCCCATCGCGGCGAGCAGCCGTACTGGATGATGATCGCGCTGTCATCGATGCTCGGTCAGCCGGGCCTGCCGGGAGCGGGTTTCTCCTTCGGGCATGGGTCAATGAACAGCGTCGGCAACCCGCGCACCGAGGGGCCATCGCCGCTGATGTCGACCGGGCGCAACCCGATTGAAGATCTGGCGATCCCGGTGGCGCGTATCAGCGACATGCTGCTGAATCCGGGCCAGGAATATCGCTTCCAGGGCAAGACGCATCACTACCCGGATATCCACCTGATCCACTGGGCCGGTGGCAATCCGTTCCATCATCATCAGCAGCTCAACCGGCTGGTAGAGGGCTGGCAGCGCCCGGACACGGTGATCGTGCAGGATATTGTCTGGACGCCCGCGGCGCAAATGGCGGACATCGTGCTGCCGGTGACGACCTCCCTTGAGCGTAACGATATCGGCGGCTCCTCGAAGGACCGCTTCGTGCTGGCGATGCATCAGGCGATCAAGCCGCAGCATCAGGCGCGTAATGACTTCGACATTTTTGCCGATATCGCAGAGCGCCTCGGCTACCGCGACACCTTTACCGAGGGGCGTGATGAGATGGCGTGGATCAAGCATCTTTACCAGCGCTGCGCGCTGGCGCATCAGGGCAAAGGCATCGACTTCCCGGAGTTTGAAACCTTCTGGCAGCAGGGCCACGTCGAGATCCCGCCGAGCGAAAAGCCGTGGGTCTTTATGGCCGATTTCCGCCAGGACCCGATTGCCAACCCAATCAAAACCGCTAGCGGCAAGATCGAGCTGTTCTCACAAACCATTGCCGGTTATCAGCTGGAAGATTTCGCACCGCATCCCGAGTGGCAGCCGCCGCAGGAGTGGCTGGGTGCGCCAATTGGCGAGCGCTTCCCGCTGCACATGATCTCCATTCAGCCGCACGACCGTCTGCACAGTCAGATGGATGCGACCCCTTCCGTGCAGGCCAATAAAACCGCCGGGCGTGAAACGCTGTGGATGCATCCTGACGATGCGGCCGCACGCAGCATCAGCGACGGCGACGTGATTGAAGTGAGCAACGACCGTGGCCGTATGCAGGCCGGGGTGCGCCTTACCGACGGCGTCAGCCCGCAGGTGGTACTGATCGCCACCGGCGCCTGGTTCGATCCGGGCTTTGGTAAAGCGTGGAAGCCGTACGATCGCGCCGGAAATCCTAACGTGCTGACGCTGGATATCGGCACCTCATCGCTGACCCAGGGCCCGAACGCGATGAGCTGCCTGGTGGAAATTAAAAAGGCAGAGGTGACGGACTGAAAAGAGGGCTAAAAACTCAAGCCCGCAGGCTTAAGGAGCGATGCGGGCTAAGTTTTCATCAGACAATAAGGCGCAGCGCATCAATTTCCCTCTTATTTTGCGCGGCAATATCGTGCAGCGATAATGCGCTTTCCCCGCTCAATTCACCCTGCTCTATAGCCTGTCTTAATGCTTCCATCTCCAACTCCTTCTGTTCAAGTAACCTGAGTGCGGTTCGCATCACTTCACTTGTAGAACCATATCGTCCGTTTTCAATCATTCTATTCACAAATTCAGTAAGTTGTGCGCCAATTGTAACGCTGGTTGTACGTGCCATAGCTGCCTCTGTGTTAACTATTAACACAAATATAGCGCAGCAGGTGATACAGGCTCAATATTTAACCGAAATGATTGCATAAGTGAACCGTGAGAAAGCTGAACTGGAAGACGTCTCGTAAAACCCAGGGATGCTGGCTGAAATAAGTGGAGAAGATTGCAGAAACCCCTACATATCACATAGCTGGTTACATTTTGCGGGTAACTGTTGCGATTGCGCGGTAGCGGCTGAAGTGGGGGGATTGCTACAGTTCAGATCCCAGAGGTATTGATGGGTGAACATCAAAAAGTTTTTATCGCTTTGTTTCACCAACCTGCGCAGATGCGCAGGTTTTTTTTGCCTGTCACTCACGATCTGAAACACAGTTTCCCTGTTAACCCACCTGCATTTTTTGTATAACTCCCGCATAGTTACCTCGTTCTCTTTTCCGGAAAATTGATGCCGCCGCTCAAACGAAATAAGGCTAAAGATCAGCCTGCTCCCACTTTTAATCCCGTGCGTTTCCGGCTGGTGTGCCTGGGTGTGCTGGGCTGCCTGGTGTTCCTGCTGGCCAGCACTGCGGATTTGCAGCTCATCAACCATCCAATGCTGGAGAAGCAGGCGGACGAGCGCTCGCTGCGTACCGTTACGCTGCCGACTAACCGCGGCACATTGCTGGACCGTAACGGTGAAGCGCTGGCCCTGAGCGTGCCGTCGCGCGATATCATCGCGGACCCGCAGCGCGTGCTGGAAGCGCACCCGGATTTTACCAGCGACAAGTGGGAATACCTGGCGAATGCGCTCGATCAGCGCCCGGAGCAGCTGGCGGCCCAGATCAACGCCAATCCCAATCGCCGCTTCCTGTATCTTGGGCGTAAAATCGAACTCGGCATTGCCAAAGATATCGCCAAGCTGCACCTGACCGGCATCACCACCGTGTATGACGACAGCCGCTTCTACCCGATGTCTGAGGCGACCGGCCCACTGCTCGGGATTGTCGGCGCGGATAATACCGGCCTGACCGGGCTGGAGAAGGGCTTCGACAAGCTATTGCAGGGCACGCCGGGCGTGGAGAAATATCGCCAGGATGCCAACGGCAATATTGTGGCGATGATCAACTACGAGCCGCCCAAGCAGCCGCCGACGGTGCAGCTCAGCATCGACAAATTTGATCAGTACACCATGTACAGCAAGCTGCGCGACGGGGTGATCCTCAATAAAGCGGATTCGGGCGCGGCGGTGCTGATTAAGATCGACACCGGGGAGATCCTCGGTATGGCGTCTTACCCCTCTTTCAACCCGAACAATTTTGTCGATGTGTCGCCGATGCAGATGCGCAATACGGCGATCAACGACAGCTATGAACCGGGTTCGACGGTGAAGCCGCTGGTGGTGATGGAAGGGCTGATCCGCAAGCTGGTGCGCCCGGACTCGGTGCTGGACACCACGCCGTACCGCGTCAACGGTCACCTGATTCGCGATGTTGGCCACTGGCCGCGCCTGACCATGACCGGCATCCTGCAAAAATCGAGCGATATCGGCGTATCGCACATCGCGCTGGCGATGCCTGCCGAAGTGCTGGTCAACACCTATCACTCGTTCGGGCTGGGCAAGCCGACCGGGCTGGGGCTGACCGGTGAAAGCGTGGGCTACTTCCCGCTGCACCGCGAGCGCTGGGCCGATATTGAACGCGCCACCTTCTCATTCGGCTATGGCCTGCGCGTCACCCCGCTGCAGATTGCCCGGGAATATGCCACCCTGGGTTCGTTTGGCGTTTATCGTCCGCTGTCGATCACTAAGGTCAGCCCGCCGGTCATGGGCACCCGGGTCGCACCGGAGGATACGGTGCGTTCGGTGGTACACATGATGGAGAGCGATGCGCTGCCGGGTGGCAGTGGCGTGCGCGCCGCCGTGCCGGGTTACCGCCTGGCAATTAAAACCGGTACCGCCGAAAAGATGGGCGACAGCGGAAAATATGACGGTGGCTACATTAACTACACGGCAGGCGTGGCCCCGGCCAGTAACCCGCAGGTGGCGCTGGTGATCATGATTAACCACCCAACCGCCGGCGACCACTTTGGTGGCTCGGTTGCGGCCCCGGTATTTGGCAATATTATTGGCCCGGTGCTGAAGCATATGAATATCGCCCCCGATGCCTTAAATAACCATGGGTAAGAAAAATCTCAATACAATCAATATGTAAAGAAGTGCAGCAGCGGTCATAACTGGTTTCATTTCGCGCCAATCATTTGCTTTTGTTTGCTGGTTTCCCCAAGGGGTTCAGATGACAATAGCTTTCCCAGAGGTATTGATTGGTGAGAATGCAGCCTGCTCCCGGCAGGCTGATACCCTGTTCAGTTGCACCAACCCACGCGGATGCGTGGGTTTTTTTTGCCTGCCACTCTCCGTTTACCTAATCATGTCAGCAGAAAGACTCGCTAACATCTGCAGCCGCTTTAACTACACCAATCGTCAAAAGAAAAAATTCCGACCCTGTAAGGTGCTTCTACCACTACGCAGTTCTGCATTCCATTGCGTGGTGTCAGCCCCTTGATGTGTTGGTAGCGCGACAAGGGGCGCTTTTTTACTCTCAGGAATTGCTCACGATGCCGAAACTTAAAGACAGGACGCAGAAAGTCGGTGGCCGCTCAGCGGCTTTTCAGTTGCGTATCAACCCTGAACTTCACGCTCAGCTAAGAACGCTGACCGACGATGACAATGTCACGCTTGCCTGCTGGCTGAAGGAGCTGGCCCGGCGTGAGCTGCGTCGGCGAGGGATTGAACCGCGCGGCTAATAACAGCGAATGAACCGTACGAAGGGGCCATATGCGGCTGTTGATTATGTTGATTCGGCACGAAGCGTTTAAACGTAGCGTTTCGATAACAACCCTTGCAGAAACTTAACACTGTCAGGATGACGCTCCCTCTATAATGGCTCTCCTTTATGAGAGTAATCACTCTCGTTACTAATTAGTATCATCTAATTGAGACTTCACCATGCGCTTAAGGATCCTCCCCGCGAGTTTAATTTTTTTGCTGGCCGCCTGCGATCGGACGCCCGCGCCACCCATTAGCGAGGCTGCCGTCAACGTCGGCGTCGCGACGTTACACAGCCAGCCCGTCACGCTGTTTACTCAATTGCCTGGCCGCACCACTGCGGTACGTACCGCGGAAGTTCGCCCGCAGGTGAGCGGGATTATCCTCAAACGCCTGTTTACCGAAGGCAGCGAGGTAAAAGCCGGGCAGCCGCTGTACCAGATCGATCCGGCGACCTATCAGGCTGCTTACGATAAGGCGCTGGCAACCTCAATTAACGCCGACAAGCTGGCGGCGCGCTACAAACCGCTGGCCGCCGCCCACGCCATCAGCTTCCAGACCTGGGATGATGCCGTTGCCGCCGCGCGCGAAGCGAAAGCCGATCTCGAAAGCGCCAAGGTCAATCTCAATTACACCCACGTGCTGGCACCGATCGGTGGTCATATTGGCCGCTCGCTGTCGACGGAAGGCGCGCTGGTCACCAGCGGGCAGACAGGCTATATGAGCCTGATCCAGCAGCTTGACCCGATCTACGTTGACGTCAGCGAGTCCTCGCTCAACCTGCTGGCACAGCGGCGCGCGCTGGCTGATGGCAGGCTGAAGGCAGCAGGGCAGAATGCCGCCGCCGTAAAACTGACGCTGGAGGATGGCTCGGCGTACCCGCTGGAAGGGAAGCTGGAGTTCACTGAGGTGACCGTCGATGAAAGCACCGGAAGCGTGACGCTGCGAGCCGCATTCCCGAACCCTCAGCGCCAACTGCTGCCGGGAATGTTTGTGCATGCCAGCCTGCCGCAGGGCGTTGCCGAGCAGGGGCTGCTGGTGCCGCTGGAAGCGATTATGCACGACACCAAAGGTCGGCCCTATGCGTATGTGGTGGGGGCAGATAACCGGCTGCAAGTGCAGATGGTGAGCACCGGTCAGATGGTCGGCAAAGCCTGGCTGGTCAACTCCGGCCTGAAAGCGGGCGACCGCGTGGTGGTGGACGGCCTGCAAAACGTGCGAGCCGGAACACGAGTCAACGCCACGGCGAGCCAGCCTAAAGTCGCGCCGCAGGCCAACCTCACCACCACCGACCCTTCCGCGCAGTAAATCAGGAAAATCAGATGTCAAAATTCTTCATTGAACGCCCGATCTTCGCCTGGGTGGTGGCAATCGTGGTGATGCTGGTCGGCGCACTGTCGATCTACAGCCTGCCGATCAATCAGTATCCTAACATTGCGCCGCCGGCGATCTCGGTGCAGGTGGCTTACCCAGGCGCCAGCGCGGAGACCACCCAGAACACCGTGGTCCAGGTTATCGAGCAGCAGCTCAACGGGCTGGATAATCTGCGCTATATCGAATCACAGAGTAACAGTGACGGTAGCGCGACCATCATTGTCACCTTTAATCAGGGCACCGACCCGGATACTGCCCAGGTGCAGGTGCAGAACAAAGTGTCGCTGGCGGAATCCCAGCTGCCGACCGAGGTGGTGAATCAGGGGATCAACATCCGTAAATACCAGGCAAACTTTATGCTGGTCGTTGGTCTCACCTCCAGCAACCCTAATATGAGCAACGGCGACCTGGCGGATCTGCTGGTGTCGAAACTGCAGGACCCCATCGCCCGCAGTAACGGCGTCGGTGATTTTATCGTGTTGGGGTCTGAGTACGGCATGCGCATCTGGCTCGACCCGGCGAAACTGTACAAATATCAGCTGATCCCCAGCGATATCACCACCGCCATCACCCAGCAGAACGTCCAGGTCTCCAGCGGTAAGCTGGCGGGGCTGCCAACCGTGCAGGGGGCGCGCTTCAGCGCCACTATCGTCGGCAAGACGCGCCTGCAGTCGGTGGAACAGTTTAAAAATATCCTGCTGAAGGTAAATACGGACGGCTCGCAGGTGCACCTGCGTGATGTCGGCGGTGTCGACCTCGGTCCGCAGGATTACAGTATTTCCGCCACCTTTAACGGTAAACCTTCCGTGGGGATTGCGCTGCGCCTGGCCAGCGGCGGCAACGTGCTGGATGCGATTAACAGCGTGCGCGCCACGGTGAAAACCATCGAGCCGTTCCTGCCTGACGGCGTAAAAGTGAACTTCCCGTATGACACTTCTCCGGTGGTCAGCGCCTCAATCCACGAGGTAGTGAAAACGCTGATTGAGGCGATTATCCTGGTGTTCCTGGTGATGCTGCTGTTCCTGCAGAACCTGCGCGCTACCCTGATCACCACCATGGTGGTGCCGGTGGTGCTGCTCGGCACCTTCGGTATTTTATCCGCCTGCGGTTACACCATTAACACACTGACGATGTTCGGCATGGTGCTGGCGATTGGCCTGCTGGTGGATGATGCCATCGTGGTGGTAGAGAACGTCGAGCGCGTGATGCATGACGAAGGGCTGGATCCGAAAGCGGCCACCATTAAATCGATGCAGCAGATTCAGGGGGCGCTGGTGGGGATTGCGCTGGTGCTGTCGGCGGTGCTACTGCCGATGGCCTTCTTCAGCGGATCGACCGGGACCATCTACCGCCAGTTCTCGATCACTATCGTTTCGGCGATGGTGCTGTCGGTGCTGATGGCGATGATCTTCACGCCTGCGCTCTGCGCCACGCTGCTAAAAGCCAGCTCGGCCAATGTGAAAACCACCGGTTTCGCGGGCTGGTTCAACCGCAAATTTGACGCCGGGGCGCTGAGCTATACCCGCAGCGTGGGCACGGTGATCTCACGCCGTGGCCTGTTCTTTATCGTCTACCTGGTGATTGTCGGCGCCACCGGCTACCTGTTTACCCGCGTGCCGACCTCGTTCCTGCCGGACGAGGACCAGGGGGTCATGATGATGCAGATGACCCTGCCCGCAAACGCCTCCAGCGAGCGTACCCAGCAGGTGCTGGATGAGGCCGGAGCCTGGCTGCTGAAGCATGAACCCGCCGTACAATCGGTGTTCTCACCGAACGGCTTTAGCTTTGCCGGGCGCGGGGAAAATACCGCCATGTCCTTCGTACTGCTAAAACCCTGGGATCAGCGCAACAGCAATGAGTCGGTGGCTAAAGTGGCTGCGCGCACCATGGCGTACTTCGCCACGCTGAAAGATGTCAAAGCCTACGCGCTGGTGCCGCCTGCGGTCATGGAGCTGGGTAACGCCACCGGCTTCGACTTCTTCCTGCAGGATATCAACAACCAGGGCCATGCTGCGCTGATGGCGGCGCGTAATCAGTTCCTCGCCAAGGCTGCGCAGGACAAACGGCTGTTCGCCACCCGCCCCAACGGCATGGAGGATGAGCCGCAGTACCACCTGATTATTGACGATGAACGCGCCCGCGCGCTGGGGCTGAGCCTGGAAGATATCAATGACACGCTCTCCACCGCCTGGGGGTCGACCTACGTTAACCAGTTCATCTACAACGGGCGCGTGAAGAAAGTTTACGTGCAGGGTAACGCCGGTTCGCGCGTCACGCCGGAAGATCTCGACAAGTGGTACTTCCGCAATGCCAGCGGCGATATGGTGCCGTATTCGGCGTTTGGCAGCGGCAAATGGCAGTACGGTTCGCCGCGCTATGAGCGCTTTAACGGCGTCTCGGCGGTAGAAATTATGGGTTCCCCGGCGGCAGGCTACAGCTCCGGCGATGCGGTGAAGGCCGTAAATCAGATTGCCGCCACGCTGCCGAAAGGGTTCCGCGTGCAGTGGCACGGCCTGTCGTATGAGGAGCAGATGTCCGGATCGCAGACCCCGGCGCTGTATACCATTTCGATCATCATGGTGTTCCTGTGCCTGGCGGCGCTGTATGAGAGCTGGTCGATTCCCATTTCTGTGCTGCTGGTGGTGCCGCTCGGCGTGCTGGGGACCATTCTTGCCGTGCTGCTGCGCGGGCTGACCAATGATGTGTTCTTCCAGGTCGGGTTGTTGACCACCGTCGGGCTGGCGGCGAAAAACGCCATTCTGATCGTCGAGTTTGCCAAAGAACTGCACGATAACCACGGCAAGAGCCTGGTGGAAGCGGCAACCGAAGCGGCCAGGCTGCGTATCCGACCGATCATCATGACCTCCATGGCCTTTGTGCTGGGCGTATTCCCGCTGACCATTTCGCACGGCGCGGGGGCGGGTAGCCAGCACTCTATTGGTACTGCGGTGGTGGGAGGCATGATCACCGCAACCTTCCTCGCCATCTTCTTTGTGCCGATGTTCTATGTGGCGATCTCACAGTGCTTCACGCGTACTAAAAAGACGCAAACTGAGGATGAAAAACATGATGCGTAAGTCATTCACTCTGGGTGTTGTGCCGCTGGCGCTGATTATGGCGGGTTGTACCATGGAGCCGGACTATCATCGTCCGGCGCTGCCGGTGGCCACGCACTATGGCAGCCAGGATCGAACCCACGCCGGAAATGGCGCAGAGATCCGCTGGCAGAGCTTTTTTACCGACCCGGTGATGCACCAACTGATTGCCAGCGCGCTCGCCAATAACCGCGACCTGCGGGTGGCGGCGCTGAACGTGGAAGTGGCGCGTTCGCAGGTGCAAATTGACCGTGCGGCGCTGCTGCCGTCCATCGACCTCGATGCTGAAGGGAGTGGCACCCATCTGCCAGGGGGCCTTTACAGCACGCAGAGCAGCGGCCCGGTAACCTATCATCAGATGAGTACCAGCCTGGGGGTGACCGCGTGGGAGCTGGACTTCTTCGGCCGCCTGCGCAGCCTGCGCGACCAGGGGCTGGAACAGTATCTGGCCACCGCAGCCACCCAGCGCGCGACGCAGATCAGCCTGATCGCCGAAGTGGCTTCGAGCTATCTGTCGCTGTGCTCGGATAACGAGCTGCTGGCACTGGCGCAGGAGACGGCGAAAAGTCAGCAGGATTCATATGACCTGACCAAACGCAGCTATGACGGCGGCGTGGCCAGCGAGCAGGATCTGGTACAGGCAGAAACGTCGGTGCGCACGGCGCAGGCCGATATCGCCAGCTACAGCCGTCAGGTGCGTCAGGACGTTAACGCGCTGGCGCTGCTGGTGGGGAGCGATCTGCCGCCGGACCTGCTGGCGGGCGCGCGCCTGCAGAAAGCGTGGCACTTTCCGGCCACGCCAGCGGGCCTGCCGTCTGACCTGCTGACCCACCGCCCGGATATCATCGCGGCGGAACATACCCTGAAAGCCGCCAACGCCAATATCGGCGCGGCGCGGGCGGCGTTCTTCCCCAGCATCAGCCTGACCGCTTCCGGCGGTTCGACCTCGGCCACTTTCAGCCACCTGCTCTCCGGCGGCACCGCGGCCTGGTCGTTTGGCCCGAGTATCAGCCTGCCGATCTTCGATGGCGGGGTGAATTCGGCCAATCTGGATATCGCGAAACTGCAAAAACGCATTGAAATCGCCGACTATGAAAAAACCATTCAGACCGCGTTTAAAGAGGTGGGGGATGCCCTGGCGGGGCAGGAAACCTATCAGGATGAGCTAAAAGCACGCCAGCTGGATGAGGCGGCAAACCAGCGCAATTTCCGCTTTGCCACGGTGCGCTACCGTGAAGGCGTGGATAATTATCTCAATGTTCTGGTCGCGCAGCGTTCACTGTATGCATCCCAGCAGTCGCTGATTGCCACCCGTCTGGGGCAGTTAAACCAGCAGATCACGCTGTATAAAGCGCTGGGAGGTGGCTGGAGATCGTGAGCATTCCTGATTAAATATCGCATTTTTTACGAAATTCTTACGCCCCCAATATAGAATCTCGTCAGCGGGATAGATGATGATAGAAATGACTATCAACAACGGTTGATGGCTTAGCGGGTCAGGCATGCCTGACCCCTACAAAACCAGAGTACAAATCCGCAGCTGTCGCGGCATGCCAGGCCCACATCAGATATCCGTAGGGGCCACGGCATGCCAGGCCCGCATCAGATATCCGTAGG
>NZ_JASCAQ010000002.1:0-12469 GCF_029967685.1 Erwinia sp. V90_4
TCTGTCCTGCCACAGGGACACTCGCCCCGAATCTGATTTATTCAACAAAGCCCGGAAGAATAGTAGCAGAACGAATGGATAACTCGGACTTATGGCAACTGGTTGGTGACTACAAAAAACCGCTGTTCCAACACTGTGCTCCGCCTTGGCAATCCTGTCAGATAGGTGACTATTTTAAAAGCTATTACATTATCGCCCCATTAAGGTCAGATAAGTAATGGATGGCGGGATTTTTCAATAAGGAACAAACATGGCTGACTTGTTTATTGCGACTGAAGGCGTGAAGGTAGTGAAGGACAGCGCCAGCCTGTGACCGCAGATCATCACGGCGGTTTCATCCGTTGGTGCAGCGCTGGGTGGTGTCAGCCTGACGCATCACTATACCCGCAAGCGTGAGGAAAGAGCAGGTGCTGCGAAAATGGAAAGTGAACGCCTCTTTATCGCCACCGAGCTGGTTTTTATGCTGGAACGCTATGCTGCTGGATGGCTATACCTACGCTGGAATGATCTCAGTTCACTTAGCCGGAGTAAAAGACTCCCTGTGTGGGACCTTTCTGCAGCAAGCGGCGACTGGCGTGTTCTAACTCCACGTCTTATCTTCAAAATTCGCTCTCTTGAAGCAGATATTGTTGCAGTAATGGCTCATATTGATCGCTATGAATCTTTTGGTGACGATCCTGCTGATGTACTCAATGATATCTATGTTTATGCTGATTGTTATCAAGCAGCCATAAAAGCTTTCCTGCTGGCCGGAAGATTGCGTAGGGAAGTTAGTCTTCCTGACTCGACTAATCTAAAAGATAAGGCTGGCATTCTGAAGGAATTACGTGAAGAACGACGGCGCCTGTGGACTACAGTAGTACGGCTACGGAGATCAGAAATTAAGGCATTTGAAACATTACGTTCGCAGTTCGAGGGTGAAAAGAGTAGTCGATGACTGGACTGATAACTCACAATTGTCAATATTCGCAGACGGCTTTACCGGTGGCTATCGACTACCCTTCAGCTCTGGCGCTGCGTCAGATGGCCATCGTTCAGGATGAACTGCCGAAATACCTCCTGGCGCCCGAGGTCAGTGCGCTGCTGCACTACGTGCCGGAGCTGCACCGCAAAATGCTGTTCACCACTTTGTGGAACACAGGCGCGCGTATTAATGAAGCGCTGGCGCGGACGCGCGGTGATTTCAGCCTGGCGGCGCCCTACCCCTACGTGCAGCTGGCCACCCTCAAGCAGCGCGGTGAAAAAGCGGCTCGCGGCCCGGGCAGGGCACCGTCAGGAGTGGTACCTCACCGCCTGGTTCCGCTGTCCGATCCGCAGTACGTGGCCCAGCTGGAGATGATGGTGGCCACGCTGAAAATTCCCCTCGAGCGGCGCAGCCCGGAGACGGGACGCGCGGAACGCGTCCGGCTGTGGAGCATCACTGACCGGACGGTCCGCACCTGGCTGAACGAGGCCGTTGACGCCGCCGCTGATGACGGGGTGACGTTCTCGGTACCGGTGACGCCGCACACCTTCCGCCACAGCTACGCCATGCACATGCTGTACGCCGGCATTCCGCTGAAGGCGCTGCAGAGCCTGATGGGGCACAAAAGCATGAAGTCGACCGAGGTGTACATGAAGGTGTTTGCGCTGGACGTGGCCGCCCGGCACCGGGTGCAGTTTCAGATGCCGGGTACTGAAGCCGTGGGTATGTTGAAGAGTATTAAAGGGTAATATTGTCAGGACCTGGAAACTGAACTGCACGGCATTAGCGTGCAGTACGGTGACTACTTAGTTTTACTGAAACAGGCGCCGACAATGAACGACACCAGCAAAGATAAACATGCTCCTGCGATGCTGGCATACGAGGCCATTAACTCAATCTGATCCCAGAATGGATTGTCCGAATTAACATCCTCATAAGCTATGGTCAACCCGACTGGTGCCTTTGGAATGTAATCCGACGGTGCGACTAGGCAGGCGAGAATGTAAATCAGCATAGCCACTGAATGTCCCTGCAGTGCCCGGGAGTTTTCATGAGCGCAAGAAACTATGATCCCAATTATTGCCTGGACGATACAGGCAAGCAGCATGCCCGTTGTCCAGGGTATTGAGGACTTTCCCTCATGCACCAGTACAAGCGAATAAATACATCCCAGTGCGAGACTTGACAGGAGAGTGACCAAAACTCCCGTCATGGAGATATATCGTGACTTACGAATTCCAGTTATATGACGTACCATCAAAGCCCCTTACGATGATAGACACAGTAGTTTGACAGCAACTCAAACGAAAGCGCAACGAAGTGATCTGCCAAATCCTGACCGTGAGATTGAGTAATAAATAATACTTCACACGTATGAAGGATTATTTATTCAGATATCCTTCAAGTGCAGCCCGAACCAGCGCGCTAACATTCTTAGGCTCAATGCCGTTACGCTTGTTATTCAGAGCAAGATCTTCGCATTGCCTGAGTAAAGACTCCGGAAGAGAGATGGTTGTTCTGGCCAGTTTTTCAGGAGACTCAATGGGTCTTATGTCGTCACCGTAGGGCTTATCGGCCAGCATACTTGCAAGCTTGTCCGCCTGATCTTCAGAAACTGAAGTTACCGGGCGAGTAGCTTTACTTTTATCACTCGGTTTTTTTAGCATCCGAACACCTCATTCAACAGTGAAATAACTTCTCCCTTAGCCTTCAGGTTATCCGTTTCCAGTACGGACTTACCCTGAGACATTACATCCCTGTATACCTTGCGATAGCACCCGACGGATTCAAGAGGTGTCAGGGTCTCAAACTCTTTCACGTACTCTAGGAATTCATGACGCTCATTACCCTGTAATAAAGGGTTCGTGGTGGCCATCGTCTGGTAACAGAATACCTTCAGGTCCGGATTAAGATCTCGTATTGCTTCGATTTGCTGGCGCAGCTCTTCCATCGTATCAAGATCCAGCTGGGAGCACTGGTGAGGAGCAATTATCTGGTGCGCTACTGTTCCGCCAGTGATCAGTTCTCTGCTGTTCCGTCCTGCAACATCCACGTTAACGTGGTCATATTTTTGATCCAGGCTGCGCAACGTTGAGGAGATATTGTCGCGTTTTTCAATCAGCGTACTACGCGGGGACAACTCTGCTTCTTCCCTTTCGGCATACCACCGCGAGGCTGAACGTTGCGCATCTGCGTCCACGAGGCAGACGTCTGAGCCTCTCAAGGCCAGCCCAATAGCCACATTTATTGCTGTGGTAGTTTTAGCTGCGCCACCTTTGTTACATCCAATAATTGTAATCATATCAGCACCATTGTTTGTTTTTCTCAGCTGCCGACGTGGCAAGCTAAGTCTGTATGAAATAATACTTCATTATTCATAAGTAGTAAATGCTATTTATGAAGTATGAAGTATGGTGTGCGAAGGGAGGTTTAGATAAGCTGTCTTTTAGGTGTGAAGTGTGAAGTGTGAAGTATGGGGTGTTAGGTGTGCGGTGGCGAACATGAGCGTCTGAGAGTTTAAATATTCGTAAGTACTATTTTAGTTGTGCAACCGGTATGTCCTTCCATCTTGTGGTCCACGCCGGTGAAAGCATCTCTCGCTTCATCTGCCACTCTGGGGCTGTTCCTTGCCCGGCAAACCACAGCTTACCAAGTCCTGAGTTATTGACTTTGTCCAGCACCGACATCAGCTGCGCGCTGGCAGGGCGCGGCGGCGTATCATCGAACAGACCCAGCTGAGCCATTGCTCCCGAGCTGAAGTCTACCAGCATGATGCCAGCCTTTGCATACCTGTGGCCATCGCGCCAGATGCGCTCGAGACAGCGCATGGCCACGGCAATGATGTCCCGGGTGTCCTGAGTGGCCACCGTCAGTTTTTCTCCCGCCACGTTACCGTAGTAAGGTTCCCCCTGAGCAAACGGGGAGGTCTTGATGAATGCAGAGATGTGCTGACAGAACTGTCCTTCCTGTCGCAGTTTTTCGGCCGCACGTTGAGCATGGGTGCATACCGCCTGTCGCAAGCTTTCAAGCGACGTGATGCGCTCGCCGAAGCTGCGGCTGCAGACGATCTGCTGTTTTGTCGGAGGGACTTCTTCCAGTGCGATGCATGACTCGCCGGCCAGTTCCCGCACGGTACGCTCAAGCACAACGCTGAAATTTTTCCTGATGAAGGCCGGATTACTACGGGCAAGATCTAGTGCCGATATTATCCCCATTGCATTGAGTTGCTTACTGAGCCTGCGCCCAACCCCCCAGACTTCTTCAACCGGCTGACGTGAGAGCAGCTTGTCCGTTCGCTGAGGGTTGCCCTTAGTCAGTGCCAGCACGCCGCCAAACTGCTTCCATTCCTTGCTGGCCCACTGGGCTGATTTTGCCAGTGTTTTGGTTGGGCCCATTCCTACGCCTACGGTTAAGCCTGTCACAGCCCTGACCCTCTCACGAACGCGGCGGCCGTAATCTTCAAATGACTCTGTGCGGTCAATGCCCCGTATATCCAGGAAGGATTCATCGATGGAGTAGATTTCCGTGGCCGGTGCCATTTCTTCCAGAACCGTGGAAACCCTGACGGACATGTCATGGTTTATGTGGAATACAAAATCAAGAAAAAACGGCTCCTGAGAGCCGTTTATGTGATCAAATGAGTCTTATCAGAAGCGCCAGCTAAACCCGGCGTTGATGCTGTTGTCCTGATGGTGCTGCGACAGCAGCCCGCCGTAGCCCAGCGACAGCGTGGCGTTTTCGTTCACCGCCACTTCCGCCCCCGCCTTCAGCACCATGCCGTCGCGCGACACCGGCACGCTGTCCACCACGAACGGCGCATTGCCGCCGTTGAACCGCAGCCCGGTGCCTCGCTCCAGCCCGCCGTACTGGTGTTGCCATCCCAGCTCGCTGCGCAGCGCCACCGTCGTGCCCGGGGTCACCTGCCACGCGGTGTCCGCACGCAGCCCCAGCGTCGACACCGTCGCATCCGTGTGCTGCTTGTCGCCGCGCAGCGCCGCCGCGCCGCCGCTTTCCGCGATGCCGTTGTTTTCGAAGTTCACGTACGCCAGGTTGACGAACGGCTCCAGATTCAGCCACTCGCCCCGCACGCTGTAGCCCGCTTCCGCGAACAGTTGTTCGGTGCGCGCGCTGTACTTCGCCGTGTCACGGTCCGACTGCATCCCGTAGTTCACCGACCGTTTGGTGTCGATGCGGTGCCAGGTGTAGCCCGCCCCGCCACGCAGCGCCAGTGCCCCGAACTGCTTGTCGCCGTACGCCGCCAGGTGGTAGTTGTCGCTGTCCGACTTCGACCCGTAGCCGCCGTGCAGCGAGGTGCGGGTGTAGCCGGTCGCTACCCCCAGCCGCCAGTCGGCCGCCGCCGCCGCCGCCGAGTCCAGCCCCACCAGTACCCCGTAGGTCGAGGCCTGATAACCCGTGGCGTTGGCGTCGCCCGACGCGTGGTCCCACGCCCCCAGCAGCTGCGCCCAGGCGCCGTCCTCGTCCGCCTTGATGGCCGACGAGCTCGCCAGCCCTTCCGCCTGACGCAGGCGCCCGTTCAGCACCTCACGCAGGTAGCGGCTGTCGTTCACCAGCGCCGACGCGATATCCGCATGGATTTGCCCCGACAGCTGACGGAACGCCTGCCGCGCTTCGCCCGCCGTGCCGCTGCCGAGCAGGCTCTCGTACACCGGGTTGCCCGCCGCCAGCGCATCCGCCGCTGCCGCCACCGCCCGCTCGTTCGGCGTCTGTGCCACGCTGGCGAAGCTCGTGCCGTTGCGCCCGACGCTCAGCGTCACCCCGGTCGGCTGGTAGCTCAGCCCGGTGCCGAGGAACAGGTAGTTCGGCGCCACCGCGTCAAACTGCCCGCTCACCCCCTGCTGCGCACTCAGGATGGTGTACTGCTGGCCCAGCAGGCTGCGCACCTCGCTTTGCGTCAGCAGGTTGGCGCTGTTCTCCAGCGTCACCGCCACCTCGCCGCCGCCGATCGTCGCCGCTCCGCGGCTCTGGATCCGATCGCTCTGGCCGTTCGGCCCCACTTCCACCGCGTAGCGCGAACCCGGCTCGAAGCTGACGTTGCCGGCCACGTTCAGGGCGCCAATCGAGTTGCCCGGCGCCACGGTGCCGCCGCGGCGGGCGGTCAGCGAACCGACCGTGCCGCTGCCAGCAAGCATGCCACTGCTTTGCACGCTAACGTCAGAGGAAACAGAACCATTAACGATCAATGCGCCCTGATTAATCAAGGTGGGTCCGAGGTAGGTGTTTTCACCGGTTAATGCCAAGGTACCCGCCCCCACTTTGGTTAAACCACCGTGTCCGGCAATATCATTTGTCCAAGTATCATAATCACATTCGACACCGCTACAGACACGTTGATTGCTGGTGCCTGGCTCAACGACAGCTCCAACGCCAGGGATGTTGGCGATAAATTGCGTTTGCTTATAGGAGCCCTCGACATAGACATCTTTGGGGATATCTGCTGCAGTGACAAACATTTTAGGGCCCTCAATTGCACTGCGTAAATTCAGTTTTCCCCAGCCGTATACGGCATCTATTCCCTTTTCTCCCAGGTCAGTAGCGGTTGTGAGCAGCACGCTCGCTATTTGAGATGCCGTCATGTAAGGGAATCGCTGCATGAGTACCGCCGCCGCGCCTGAAACCATCGGCGCAGCCATTGATGTTCCTGTTTTTTCCCCGTATGTAGGTATCACCTTCTTTTCACCTGTCTTGCCGTAGAGCACATAGTCCGTCTGCGCTGCCGTGCTGTAAATATCGCTGCCAGGGGCAGACAGACAATAACTTGCGGTATATCCACAGCGTGTGGAGGACGTATGCAACTCGTCATCTTTGGTCAGATTAGCGGTAATGATGAAATTATTTAATGTATCCGGGAAGAAATAAGGAATTGAAGGCTGTAGTACGGGCTCATTATAGTTATTGTAATTCCCTGCTGCAAAGACAATCAATTTCCCGGCGCGTGCCGCACGCAACAACGCGGCATACTGCTTATTGAGCGAGTCCATGTTTGATGACGGTATCGGGCTTTGGCTTAATTTATCGATGGCAGCGATATCGTCCGATGAAAACGCATTGAGCGAATCCTCCTTGGTGAACTGGACGTAGAATGGTCTGCCGTCGGGCAGGAAGATAGGCTTGCCATCACCATCCTTATGGATTGGAATAACCGGACCCCAGCTGTTATTGAAAATGCGCGCATTGCTTTGTATCAGTGTTTCAAAGTAATTGTTATTTGAGTTTAAAAACTTAGCTGAGATTAGCCCGGCATTATACGCCACCCCATGCATTCCCTGGCCATTACGGGCCGCGGCCGCTATCCCTGCCACATGTGTCCCATGGTCACCAAAAATAAAATCACCGAATTGTGGGAAATCCGAGATACCTGAGAAATTGTAGGGGTCGCCTGCATCGACCTTATTGAGTTTCCCGTCAAACTCCGGATGTGGGAATACTGACTCATCAAAAATACCAATAGTAATGCTTTCGCCCGTATACCCCCGGGCATAGGCATACTGTGCGTTAATTGCCCTCAGTCCCCACTGGCGGCTAAATTCGGGGGTCAGCCAGGAGTCCGGCACGCCAGGGCGCCCGGACTCCTGGTAAATGTTCCCGGTGGCCAGCGCGGCGGCAGGAAAAAACAGGCAACTCAGTGAAGCACACAGCACCGAGCGGAATTGAATTTTCATGTCTTATCCTTAAAACAGAGGAGAGGTAAGTTTAAAATCGCACGTTAGCATCATCGCCTGGTAGTTCTACACCACCGCACAAATTTTACACTGTGAAATTTACTTATATATTTATGAACAAAGGTTAAACATTCTGTTATTATCTCAAAACAAGAAGTCATCCCGCACGATACTTCTCCTCGTCGGTGAACGCGCATGTATAACGCTTTTGGCGCTCTACAGTTCATGGTTAGGAGATTGAATCGCCTCTTTTGAGAGCGACTGTCCATGAATTTAACCGCGCTTTTTCCCTTCTGTGACGTGCTTATTCATTAGTATATGTATGAAAATACTGACTTTGGTGTGTTTTTAACCGGAAAGCCACTTTTCAGGCGCACTGATCCAATTCAGGCATTCGTAACCATCGCTTTTTCTCCATTCCACGCAGCCTTTTTGACAGCAATTCCGTTGCATGGGTACCTGCCTGAGCGCCGGCAAAACGCAGTCGGTCGCCACACAGGATACACTGGTACGGGTCGGTACCCAGGAACGCTTTCATCAGCACCGCGAAGCCCGGCTTCTGCGGTTTCTCGCGGACCGTCATTTCCAGCGCTTCGTAAACCTTCGGCAACAGCGAGCCCCGCTTGCGGTTCGCCAGAAAGCCGTAGTAACGCACCATTTTAAAATGCCGGGACGGAATGTGGCTGACGTAACGCCACAGCATCTCCTCCTGGCTCAGTTTCTGCCGTTTGTGCTGCTGCGTGTTGTGGTCGTAGTACTGATGAACGACCGAGCCGCCACGGTAATGGCGCAACTGCGAAGCTGCGACCGGCGGACGTTTCAGATAGCGGCCCAGGTATTTCACGCTGCGCCAGGCACCGCGGGTCTTTTTGGCGAAGTGGACCTTCCAGTGGCGCTGATATTGCGCCTGCAGGTAGCGCTTCCACTGCTTAACATCGCGGATATGGCCGAGGCTGGGCAGCTTACCGGGATTGACCTGATCGTATCTGTCACGCAGCAGACGGATCACGGCACCGCGCCAGATGGCTTCAACCTGCCGTTTTTTGAAGAACAGATCACGCCAGACGCCGCGTCTGATGTCGAGGCCGCCGCGGGTAATTGAGACGTGGATGTGCGGATGCTGATTAAGCTGGCGTCCGTAGGTGTGCAGCGCGCAGAAGATGCCGACTTCGATGCCCAGCTTGCGCGCGTGCCTGAGCATGGCGCGTATGGCGCAGCGAAAAAGGTCGTTAAGCAGCGGCCAGTTATTATTGAAGAACGGCCACAGCAGGTGAGGCATGGTGAAGGTGATGTGCTGCCAGTCGCAGTCGGGCAGAACGTGCTGCTGTTCGGCAATCCACTGTTCGGTGCCCTTGAGGCCACAACTGCTGCAGGCCCTGGACTTGCAACTCTGGCAGATAAAGCGAGAGTGCGTGCAGTCAGACGAGCTGCAGCAATAGCGGCGAACGCCCATGGCGCAGGTACCGCAGGCAAGCATGCGCTCAACGAAGAGTTTGGTCCAGTCGCTGAGCTGATGGCCATTCTTCTCAAGGAAGCGATCCCAGCCGTCATCGTGCTGGAACAGGAGCTTTGCGGGTCGCGGTATGTACATGAAAGACAGTATAAAATATGGCGATGAGGGGGGGAAGGACTTCGGCTGCGTAGCAGACGAGCTCACGCCGCAGGCGTGCTATTGTTCGACGTCAGCCAGAAGTTGTTTGGCCACGCTGCGGCTCTCATCCTCAAGCTGTTTCATATGGAAAAACATCGCATCCACCAGGTTATCGCTGAACTGCCGATAACGACCCCATGCATAGCACAGCAGCCAAAGGCGGGTTTAATCGGGCTTTAGATCACGGAGGTCATAAACGGCATAGAAAATTGCCAGACTGGCGTACTAAAGCAGATTCTGCTGAGAAATATTCAGCGCCGGCAGAATGTCACAGGCTTTGCGGTGCAATGCTGTCAGCATGGCCCGCTTTTCCCGCTCCTGAACCATCTGATGCCAGCCGAAATTACGTGCATCCTGCCTGAGGATCGCCAGCCGGGAAAGGGTATCATCGCGTTCAAACAGCGTGTTCAGACCATAGATAGTGGCGTCATCAAGCCGCTCCGTCAGGATACGTCCCAGCCGCTGCCTTTTATCAGAAAGCGTCCGGCTTACCAGCTCCTGGAGCGGGGTATAGCCGGGCGGATGATTTTGTGCGCATTGAGCAAGATGAGCAACCCCGCGGCGACAAAACCGGGAGTGACATCGCGGTGAACAATCTGAGCGGCCTGTTGTTTAAGCGCTGAAGACAGTGCCTATGACCACGGGCGGTAACCATACAGTGCGCATGTTTTTTCCCGCCGAGCATTGCGTTCGTGCTTAGTGGGTAGTTTGTCCGGAAGTAATTATCCGGGAAAATAACGACTCAGGGCAAAGCTGCAGTCGTCCGGAATTTCATCCCACCCGAAGCGGAAAACAGGTGCTTGGCTCTAAAGTAAGCGATCTGAATGATGCAATACATTGCGCGTGAATCCCCCGACAGCTGCAGGCCAGCGCCAGTTCGGATTCATCCAGCGCCAGAAACTCCAGTCGCTGAGCATCATCGAAATCCGGGAGAGAATACAGAGCTTCCTGCTCGGCACTATTTAAAACTGCAAGTCGATCACTTTTGCCTGTCGCTTTGCTACGAGTTGTCATTATGACTCCTAAAATAATGTCCGTAAGAGGATCGCTCTGCGGACAGTAAAAAATGATATTTGTGCTTCAGTTAAAATCACTGCTGACCTTGGCTCACATAACTGGTACGGTATCAATCTCTTTCATGGTCCTTTAAACATACACATTTATGACTGAGATACGGATCGGGTATACCCGATGCTCCACTGATAAGCAGAATTTGACCGCCTAGCATGAGGCGTTGATGAAACTCGGTGTTTCCCAGATAGAATTTACAACGATAAAGGACTGACCGGTTCAAATCGGCAACGGTCTGGACTGGATCAGGCGCTGGCCGCCGTTCGCTATGGTGACACACTGGTGGTGCCGAAACTCGACCGCCTAGCCCGGTCGGTACCAGATGCCCGCCAAATCGCTGATGCCCTGCAGGCCAGGGGGTTAAATTGGCACTGGGCACCAGCCTCTATGATCCAGCAGACCCGATGGGGAAAATGTTTTTCAGTGTGCTGGCGATGTTTGCCGAATTTGAAGGGGATTTGATACGTCTGCGTACCCGTGAGGGCATGGCCATTGCCCGTGCGAAAGGAAAACTGCGAGGGAAGCAGCCGAAACTGTCTGAAAAACAGCAAAAAGGGGTCTGCCATATGCGGGAAACCGGCCAGTACTCGATAAGCAATCTGGCAGAACTGTTTTCTGTTTCACGCCCAGCGGTTTACCGAACACTTTCGCGGCATACATTAATTTTGGCAATATAAAACTTCATAAAGCAGCCCGCAGGCTGCTTTATCAGATTATTTACAATCGTCGGAAATCTTTACCAGAGTGGCTTTGAGAACGTCCTCATTCTCAGAAGCAAACACAGCAATTCCCTTTACCGGTTTTCCTTCTTTCAGGGAACCAGAGGTTAAAACCTCATCAACAGTATCGAGTTTATATTCTCTCTTGTCTGGAGAGTAAGCCTTTAGGCAAAGATTTGATAAATCGACACTATCAGCAGATAATTTTGCTAAGGATATCTCAAAGGTTTTGGTGTATGCAGTTTTATCACCAATGGATATAGACCCCTGAGATTGTTCAGTGGAGTATACGGCGACATTACCAGGAATAGAGGCGTTTGCTGCAAAGCAAAAACCGGCCAGAGTTAAAGATGCAAAGATAGCAGAAACCTTCATATCAATTCCTTTTTGTGGGTTAGTTATCTGGATTAATTCACGTATGCATGATGCAGCACCATGATAATAATATAAAACTCAAACTAAACCACGCGTAAAGATACATCAATTCCTTTCGTCGGAAATTTCGGCGGTTCCGGCGTAGAACCCTAGCACGGGGTTCCGTTTATCGGCGCGGATTACGACACGGATAACTGGTTTGAGCGCGCCAAAGGCATGGAATGCGAGCAAGAGCGCGGCATTAGGTGCACAATGTGTTTTGACATGCGCTTTGAACGGACTGCGCTATACGGCGCTGAGAATGGCTTCAGCGTGATCAGTAGCTTACAGGGCATTTCGCGCTGGAAGAATATGCAACAAATCAACGACAGCGGACACAGGTCGTTCAGCTGCCGCGAGAGCACTGATTCAATCAGCGATGCCGTTATCGGCTTCTCTCCGGTCTGATAACCGGCCTCCATGGCCAGCGTCAGATGCAGCTGGATCTGCAACGGCGTGCGCAGTTTCTCAGCCAGCAGTTCGATGGCTTCGGTCATCAGGATGTCTTCCGGTTAGCCGTGTTCGGCGATGGCACTGAGCAGCCAGTGAATATATTCCCGCTGGCTGCCGGTGATGCCGTCCAGGATAAAGATATCGGTACGTTGACCAATTTCTTCCATGGTCGGGCGGCGCAGATCGTTACACAATTTGGAGTGACCGGCCAGCACGACCAACAATCGGCCCCCATCATTTACCACGGTTTCCATCAGCCGCTTGAGCCCGATAAGCGTATGACCGCTCAGGTCGTGCGCTTTATCGACAAACAGCGCCATCAGACGTTTGCTCTTCTTTACCAGTTTCTGCAGTTCCCGTTCACGCCGTTCACCCTGCTTGGGGATCTGGACCACTTTGTCCTGGGTCAGATCGTAAAAGAGCGCGTTAATCAGCGTGGCGAGCTTGATGTTCTGCTTTTCTACGGCTTTGTTGATTAAATCGAACTTTTGCTGAGTTGAAGGATCAGATCACACAT
>NZ_JASCAQ010000033.1:0-229477 GCF_029967685.1 Erwinia sp. V90_4
ACTGCCAGGCATCAAATAAAGCAATAACCCCGACCGAAAGGCCGGGGTTTTTTGCGTTTACAGGGTTGTTAAGCACGCCAGATCCCAAAGGCCAATCGTTGATCGACACGTGCTGCCTACTTACTGCGTAAGATCTTCACTAATCCATACATAATGATGAGATAACCCAGGCTCTGAGTGGGCTCTTCAGCAGTATTTTTCAATGCTTCGCTATAATGAATATTCGCAATTCCCTTCCAGACATAGCGGTTGCCAAACAGTCTGGACCACACCAGCACTAAAATAAGACCACAAATCAAGTAGTTATAATCGCCGAATCGGTGCAGCTCGACAAGATTTCTCAAAGCCTTCCTGATGCCTTGCTGAGCCGCCTGCCACAGATAACTCACTGATATTGCGATAGCCAGCCACGACCAGTGAAGCGCTCCGTTAAATAAATCGCGAATATTTTCCCGGTTCTCACGGATAAACATCGCAGCAAAAAGCCCTATAATCAGTAAGATCCCCCCGGACAGGTCTCTGTTATTATCTTTGATTTTATACAGCAGGATTATATTAATAATCAGAAAGACAGAGTGCGAGATGGCGGTTATTGGATGCTTATTAACCTCATTTTTAAAAATATAATTATCAGCCATTACAATCAGATATGGCACGCACATCATCATCGCCAGCGCGAGGTACTCCTTTATTTTTTGCATATCCGTGAACACATTATCTGTTTAGAAATATGCAATCTAACAAAGCCAGGCAGCTCCCGACTTCCCTATTGTAGCTATTATTGACGCACACTGCGGGAACAACACTTTTAGTCCCCAAAGCCAGGCGTGATGAAACATTTTCAACTATTCGATGAATACTCGACATTCGCGGCAGAGCGCGTTATCTTTGGCTGTCTGGATGTCTAAACGTATAAACGTATGTAGTGAGGAAGCAGGTTATGCCGATCAGGGTACCCGATGAATTACCAGCCGTGAATTTTCTGCGCAACGAGAACGTCTTTGTCATGACGTCCACGCGTGCCAGCACGCAGATGATCCGCCCGCTAAAAGTGCTGGTACTGAATCTGATGCCGAAGAAGATCGAAACCGAGAACCAGTTTCTGCGCCTGCTCTCCAACTCTCCCCTGCAAATTGATGTGCAGCTGCTGCGCATCGACAGCCGGGAATCACGTAATACCCCTTCGGAGCATCTGAACAATTTCTACTGTAATTTCGAAGATATTCAGCATGATAACTACGATGGATTGATCGTCACCGGCGCGCCGCTGGGACTGGTCGACTTTAATGATGTGGCTTACTGGCCCCAGATCCAGCAGGTGCTGCACTGGGCGAAAGAACACGTCACTTCCACACTGTTCGTCTGTTGGGCGGTACAGGCGGCGTTAAACATTCTGTATGGCATCCCCAAGCAGACGCGGGAAAATAAGCTTTCAGGTGTGTTTGAGCATCAGATCCTGCATCCGCATGCGCTGCTCACGCGGGGCTTTGACGATACCTTCCTTGCGCCGCACTCACGCTATGCTGATTTCCCGGTGCAGCTACTGCGAGACTACACCGATCTGGAGATCTTCGCGGAATCGGAGCAGACCGGAGCCTATCTGTTTGCCAGCAAGGATAAGCGCCTGGCATTTGTCACCGGCCACCCCGAGTACGATGCCCTGACGCTTTCCGGCGAATACCATCGCGACTACGACGCTGGCCTGCAGCCGGAAGTGCCATTCAACTACTTCCCCGATGACAATCCTGAGCTACCGCCGCGTGCCAGCTGGCGTAGCCATGGCAACCTGCTGTTCTCCAACTGGCTCAACTACTACGTTTACCAGATTACGCCATTCGACCTGCGCCATATGAACCCGACGCTCGAATAGTCGCGCTGAACGTAGAAAGCAAAGGGTGGATCCTCGATCCACCCTTTGGCATTTCTACAGCTCTAAGCTCCTCCCCATCAAGCTTAATCCTGTCACCCGATCTTCCTCACATTACCGATGAAAACACCTTCCTGTTATTGTGATCTTTAATCTCTCTTTAAATCATCATGTTGAGATGAATTTTTAATTAAAATGGAAATAGTTTTTGATTTTAAATTTTAACTGATTATATTTTGATCCTGTAGCTTAAAGATTGTTCAGCGGCAGCACGCCGGATCTCTCAGCCGCCCACCGGTCGATGACAGGAGAAAAAGATGACACAGCAGGTAATCAGCAGCGAACTGACCTTTCAGCGCACGTTTGGTCAGGCAGAACAACAGATCCTTACCGATTCCGCCGTCGATTTTCTGGCTGAACTGGTGGCACGCTTTACGCCGCGACGTAATGCACTACTGGCCGATCGCCAACGGGTGCAGCGTAAAATCGATGGCGGAGTACTGCCGGGTTTTATTTCGGAAACGAATTCCATTAAAGATAAAGAGTGGAAGATCCGCGGTATCCCAGCCGATTTACAGAACCGCCGGGTAGAGATCACCGGCCCGGTTGAACGCAAGATGGTGATCAATGCGCTCAACGCCAACGTGAATGTCTTTATGGCGGATTTTGAGGATTCGCTGGCGCCCAGCTGGGAGAAGGTGATTGCCGGACAGATCAATCTACGCGATGCGGTAAACGGCACTATCAGCTACCGCAATGAAGCCGGGAAGATCTACCAGCTGAAGCCCGATCCCGCGGTATTGATCTGCCGCGTGCGCGGGCTGCACCTGCCGGAAAAACACGTTACCTGGCGTGATGAGGCGATCCCGGGCAGCCTGTTTGATTTCGCGCTCTACTTCTTTCACAACGTCGACACGCTGCTGGCAAAGGGCAGTGGCCCCTATTTCTACCTGCCAAAAACCCAGTCTTACCAGGAAGCGGCCTGGTGGAGTGACGTATTCAGCTACGCCGAAGATCGTTTCGATCTGCCACGCGGTACCATCAAAGCCACGCTGCTTATTGAAACGCTGCCGGCGGTATTCCAGATGGACGAGATCCTCTATCACCTGCGCGATCACATCGTCGGGCTAAACTGCGGCCGCTGGGATTACATCTTCAGCTACATCAAAACGCTGAAGAACTACCCGGATCGCGTCCTGCCGGATCGCCAGTCGCTCACGATGGATCAGGGGTTTCTCGATGCTTACTCACGGCTGTTGATCAAAACCTGCCACCGGCGCGGCGCGTTTGCGATGGGTGGCATGGCGGCCTTTATCCCCAGCAAAGATGCCGAACGCAATCAGTGGGTGCTGGATAAAGTGCAGGCTGATAAGCAGCGTGAAGCCACCAATGGGCATGACGGCACCTGGATTGCACATCCAGGCCTGGCCGACGCCGTGATGGAGATTTTCAATCAGGCACTGGGCGACCGCCCAAACCAGCTACAGGTAATGCGCGTGCAGGATGCCCCGGTTACCGCTGAGCAGCTGCTGGCCCCCTGCGACGGAGCGCGCACCGCGGCGGGCATGCGCGCCAATATTCGCGTGGCGGTGCAGTACATCGAAGCCTGGATTAGCGGTAACGGCTGCGTGCCAATTTACGGTCTGATGGAGGATGCTGCCACCGCTGAGATCTCGCGTACCTCTATCTGGCAGTGGATCCACCATCGCAAAACCCTGCAAAGCGGAGAAGAGGTGACCGAAGCGCTGTTCCGCCAGATGCTGACTGAAGAGATGCAGGTTATTCGCCAGGAGCTGGGCGACACGCGCTATGACAACGGGCGCTTCAATGAAGCCGCCGCGCTGATGGAGCGCATTACTACCGAACCCGAACTGGTGGAGTTTCTGACTCTGCCCGGCTACCGCTTACTCCCCTGAACCCTGACAAGGAGCACCACAATGACTTCTCGTATCCAACAGATTCAGCAGATAGAACAAACCTGGCGTGAAGCTCGCTGGGACGGCATTACCCGCCCCTACAGCGCGGCGGAAGTGGTTAAGCTGCGCGGCTCGGTCAACCCGGTCTGTACCCTGGCCGAAAACGGTGCGCACCGGCTCTGGAAACTGCTTAACGGCGGAGCGAAGAAAGGTTATGTCAACAGCCTGGGCGCCCTGACCGGTGGGCAGGCGCTGCAGCAGGCGAAAGCGGGGATTGAGGCTATTTACTTATCCGGCTGGCAGGTCGCGGCCGATGCTAATCTCGCAGCCAGCATGTACCCGGACCAGTCGCTGTACCCGGCCAACTCGGTGCCGTCGGTGGTGGAACGGATCAACAACACGTTCCAGCGAGCCGATCAGATCCAGTGGTCGAGCGAGATTGAGCCGGGCGACCCGCGCCATGTTGACTACTTCCTGCCGATTGTCGCTGATGCCGAAGCCGGATTTGGCGGCGTGCTGAATGCATTTGAACTGATGAAGTCGATGATCCAGGCTGGAGCCGCCGGCGTACATTTTGAGGATCAGCTGGCCTCGGTGAAGAAGTGCGGACATATGGGTGGCAAAGTGCTGGTGCCAACCCAGGAAGCGATTCAGAAACTGGTGGCGGCGCGGCTGGCGGCGGATGTGATGGGTGTGCCAACGGTGCTGATTGCGCGTACCGATGCCGACGCAGCGGACCTGATCACCTCCGACTGCGACGAATATGACCGCGAATTTATCAGCGGTGAGCGCACCCCGGAGGGCTTTTTCCGCACCCATGCCGGAGTCGAACAGGCGATCAGCCGCGGGCTGGCTTACGCACCTTACGCCGACGTGATCTGGTGTGAAACCTCGAAGCCGGACCTGGAGCAGGCGCGCCGTTTCGCCGACGCGATAAACGCCCGCTTCCCCGGCAAGCTGCTGGCATACAACTGTTCACCGTCATTTAACTGGAAAAAGAATCTCGACGACGACACCATCGCCCGCTTCCAGCAGGCACTGTCTGAAATGGGCTACAAATATCAGTTCATCACCCTGGCAGGGATCCACAGCATGTGGTTCAACATGTTCGACCTCGCGCAGGCGTATGCGCAGGGGGAGGGGATGCGCCACTACGTAGAGAAAGTGCAGCAGCCGGAGTTTGCCGCCATCAAGCAGGGTTACACCTTCTCTTCGCATCAGCAGGAGGTCGGCACCGGCTACTTTGACCATGTCACCACCATTATTCAGGGTGGGGTGTCATCCGTCACGGCATTGACCGGTTCGACGGAAGAAGATCAGTTTTAACCACAACGCTTCAGGTTTCTCAACAGGGACGGGCATGCCCGTCCCTTCCTGAATCCAGCGCCGGAGGCACACCATGGCCACACTCGAAACCCTGATTGCCCGCACTATCCTGCAGGGATTTGACGCGCAGTATGGTCGCTTTCTTGAGATTACCGCCGGGGCGCAGCAGCGCTTTGAACAGGCCGACTGGCTGGCGGTGCAGCAGGCGATGAAAGCGCGTATTCACCTCTACGACCATCACGTCGGCCTGGTGGTAGAACAGCTGCGCTGCATCACCGCCTCACAGGCCGACGACCGCGATTTTCTCCAGCGGGTGAAAGCGATCTACACCGATCTGCTGCCGGACTATCCGCGTTTTGAGATTGCCGAAAGCTTTTTTAACTCCGTCTACTGTCGGCTGTTCAGCCACCAGGCATTGACGCCGGAGCGGCTGTTTATCTTCAGCTCGCAGCCCGAACGGCGCTTTCGTACCATTCCGCGGCCGCTGGCCAGGGAGTTCAGCGCGACGGCCGGCTGGCCGCCGCTGCTGAGCCGTCTGCTGCACGACCTGCCGCTGCGCCTGCCCTGGCAGGATCTGGCCCGTGATATCGGCTTTATCACGGCGCATCTGCACGAACAGTTCAGTACGGAGGCGCTACAGCAGGCAACGCTACAGGTGGCTAACGAACTGTTTTATCGTAACAAAGCGGCCTGGCTGGTGGCTAAACTGCGCACCCCTTGCGGCATCTGCGCCTTTCTGCTGCCAATCCACCGCAGCGATGAGGGCGAGCTGTTTATCGATACCTGCCTGACCAGCAACCGTGAGGCGAGTATCGTGTTTGGCTTCGCCCGCTCCTATTTTATGGTTTATGCCCCACTGCCGGCGGCGCTGGTCGAATGGCTGCGCGAGATCCTACCCGGCAAAACCACCGCCGAGCTGTATATGGCGATTGGCTGCCAGAAGCATGGCAAGACTGAGAGCTATCGCGAATACCTCAGCTATATGACGCACACCCGCGAACAGTTTGTTATCGCGCCCGGCGTACCGGGCCTGGTGATGCTGGTATTTACCCTGCCGGGCTTCGATCGGGTATTTAAGGTGATCAAAGACCGCTTTGCGCCGCAGAAAGAGGTCACGCCGGAGCGGGTGCGCGCGTGCTACCAGCTGGTCAAGGAGCATGACCGCGTGGGCAGAATGGCCGACACCCAGGAGTTTGAAAACTTCGCGATCGAGCAGCAGCGACTTAGCCCACAGCTGCTGGCACTGCTGCAGCGCGAGGTGCCGGAGAAACTCCACTATCAGGGCGAGCAGCTGGTCATCAGCCATCTGTACATGGAGCGCCGCATGACGCCGCTCAATATGTGGCTGGAGCAGGCTAATCCGCAGCAGCGGCGCGAGGCAATCGAGGAGTACGGCAACGCGGTAAAGCAGCTGGCGGCGGCCAACATCTTCCCCGGCGATATGCTGTATAAAAATTTCGGCATCACCCGCCACGGGCGCGTGGTGTTCTATGACTACGATGAAATCAGCTACATGACCGAAGTGAATTTTCGCGACATCCCGCCGCCGCGCTACCCGGAGGATGAGCTGAGCCACGAGCCGTGGTACAGCGTGTCGCCGGAGGATGTGTTCCCGGAGGAGTTTCGTCACTATCTGTGTGCCGACCCGGCAATCGCCAGGCTGTTCGATGAGATGCACAGTGAACTGTTTCGCGCCGGGTACTGGCGCGAGCTGCAGCAGCGCATCCGCAATGGCCATATCGAAGATGTGTTTGCTTATCGTCGGCGTCAGCGCTTTTGCCAGCGCTATACCCTTCATACCCTTTAATGCCGCTCCCATTATTTTGGCTATAAATGAGGTTAGCGCCCACCGCCATATTCGCGGGTGATCTCTTTGGCGGCTTTAATCGCCAGCGCACCCAGCTCGGTCACGCGGTCATCGGTAATACGCGAGATTGGGCCGGAGATGGAGATTGCCGCAAACGGTTCGTGGTGCTCATCATAAATGCAGGCGGCCACGCAGCGCAGCCCCAGCGCATGTTCCTCATCGTCGAACGAATAGCCGGTTTTGCGCACCAGCGCGAGATTATCCTTCAGGCTCTGCGGCGACATCAGGGTTTTCGGCGTGTAATAGTGCAGCCCCTTGCGATGCAGCAGTTCCGTTACCTGCTTGTCGTTCAGATTGGCCAGAAACGCTTTACCGGCGCCGGAGGCGTGCATCGGCAGCTTGCCGCCAATCGGTGCCGACATACGCATCAGCTGGGTACACTGCACCTGGTCGATAATCACCGCCTGATGATCGCTGAGGTCCAGTACCGCCAGATTCACCGTCTCTCCCGACTCTTCCATCAGCGAACGCAACATCGGATGCACCAGCGCCAGCAGGTTGCGGCTCTGCAGGAAGCTGCTGCCGACCACAAACGCGTGCGCGCCAATGGTCCATAGCCCTAAGTCGCCCACCTGACGCACAAATCCCTGCTGCTGCATGGTCGTCAACAGACGATGGGTGGTGGAGTTGGGTAAGCCGGCCTGCTGCGCCAGTTCGGTCAGCGCCACGCTGCCGTGCGATTCGGCAATGAATTCCAGCAGCTTAAGGCCGCGGGTTAATGACTGGACCTGCCCGGCAGGTGCAGCGGGAGCAGCGGCGGCAGCGCGGGGTTTCTTTCCGCGTTTTGCCGCGACGGGGGTGGCCATACCTGACTCCTTAGTTGTTATGGTTATGGAAATCATTTTCGTTGCATACCCGTCATACTTCCAGCTTTTTCTGGCTTTATTAGTGGCTGAAGAACTCTCATATCGCATAACTTTTACCCGCGCAAAAGTTGTGCCAGTATGGCGTGTTGGCGTTGGTGCCTGCGAGTGAAGTGGAAGGGGAAGTGCTGTGAGTAACCGGATTGAAGCGCTGCATCAGCAGCTGAAAAAACGCATTATGCTGCTTGATGGCGGTATGGGCACCATGATCCAGAGCTACAGGCTGGAAGAAGAAGATTATCGCGGTGCGCGTTTCGCCGACTGGCCGAGCGATCTCAAGGGCAACAACGACCTGCTGGTGCTCACCCAACCGGATATAATTAGCGAAATTCACAACGGCTATCTGGCTGCAGGCGCGGATATCCTCGAAACCAACACGTTCAACTCCACCACCATCGCGATGGCCGACTACCATATGGAGTCGCTGTCAGCAGAAATTAACTACGCCGCCGCAAAGCTGGCGCGCGCCTGCGCCGATGAATGGAGTGCTAAAACGCCGGATCGCCCGCGCTATGTTGCAGGTGTGTTAGGGCCTACTAACCGTACCTGCTCCATTTCTCCTGATGTTAACGACCCAGCCTTTCGAAACGTCACCTTTAATCAGCTGGTGGAAGCCTACCGTGAATCGACGCGTGCGCTGGTGGAAGGCGGTTGCGATATCATCATGATCGAAACGGTGTTCGATACCCTGAACGCCAAAGCGGCGATCTTCGCCGTCAAAGAGGAGTTCGAAGCCCTCGGCATCGAGCTGCCGCTGATGATCTCCGGCACCATCACCGATGCCTCCGGCCGTACGCTCTCCGGCCAGACTACCGAAGCCTTCTATCACTCGCTGCGCCACGCCGAGCCGCTCTCGTTTGGCCTTAACTGTGCGCTTGGCCCGGATGAACTGCGCCAGTATGTGGCCGAGCTGTCGCGCATCGCCGAAAGCTATGTTACTGCTCATCCGAATGCCGGGCTGCCGAACGCCTTTGGCGAGTACGATCTTGATGCTGACATTATGGCCGAACAGATTGGTGAATGGGCGCGCTCCGGCTTCCTCAATATCGTCGGCGGCTGCTGCGGCACCACCCCGCAGCACATTGCGGCGATGGCGCAAGCTATCGACGGCGTCGCCCCGCGCCAGCTGCCGCAATTGCCAGTCGCCTGCCGCCTCTCCGGGCTGGAGCCGCTGACCATCAGCGCGGAAAGCCTGTTTGTGAACGTCGGCGAGCGTACCAACGTCACCGGTTCGGCGAAGTTTAAGCGCCTGATCAAAGAAGAAAAGTATAACGAAGCGCTGGAAGTCGCGCTGCAGCAGGTGCAGAGCGGTGCGCAGATCATCGATATCAATATGGATGAAGGGATGCTCGACGCCGAAGCGGCGATGGTGCGTTTCCTTAACCTGATCGCCGGCGAGCCGGATATCGCCCGCGTGCCAATCATGATCGACTCCTCCAAGTGGGAGGTGATCGAAAAAGGCCTGCAGTGCATTCAGGGCAAAGGGATTGTGAACTCCATCTCGATGAAAGAGGGGGTCGATCAGTTCCTGCGACATGCCCGCCTGGTGCGGCGCTACGGCGCGGCGATGGTGGTGATGGCCTTCGATGAAGTGGGCCAGGCAGACACCCGCGCGCGTAAAATCGAGATCTGCCGCCGCGCTTATCAGCTGCTGACTGAAGACGTGGGCTTCCCGCCGGAAGATATCATCTTTGACCCAAATATCTTCGCCGTTGCCACCGGGATCGAAGAACATAACAACTACGCGATGGACTTTATCGGCGCCTGTGAAGATATCAAGCGCGAACTGCCGCATGCGATGATCTCTGGTGGCGTCTCCAACGTGTCGTTCTCCTTCCGCGGGAACGACCCGGTGCGCGAGGCGATCCACGCGGTGTTCCTCTATCACGCCATCCGCAACGGCATGGATATGGGCATCGTCAACGCCGGGCAGCTGGCAATCTATGACGATTTGCCAGGCGATCTGCGTGAAGCGGTGGAGGACGTTATTCAGAACCGCCGCGACGACGGCACCGAGCGCCTGCTCGACCTCGCCGAGAAATATCGCCGCAGCAAAGCGGAAGATGACAGCACTAAACCCCAGGCGGAATGGCGCAGCTGGGAAGTGGCGAAGCGCCTCGAATATTCGCTGGTGAAAGGCATTACCGAATTTATTGAGGAAGATACTGAAGCCGCACGTCAGCTGGCCGCTCGCCCGATTGAGGTGATTGAAGGGCCGCTGATGTCCGGCATGAATGTGGTCGGCGACCTGTTCGGCGAGGGCAAAATGTTCCTGCCGCAGGTGGTGAAATCTGCCCGCGTAATGAAGCAGGCGGTGGCTTACCTTGAACCCTATATCGAAGCCAGCAAAGAGAAGGGCAGCACCAATGGCAAAATCGTGCTGGCAACGGTGAAGGGCGACGTACACGACATCGGCAAGAATATCGTCGGCGTGGTGTTGCAGTGTAATAACTACGAAATAATCGATCTTGGCGTGATGGTGCCGAGCGACAAAATTCTGAAAACGGCCCGCGAACACAACGCCGATATTATCGGGCTGTCCGGGCTGATCACCCCGTCGCTGGATGAGATGGTCAACGTGGCAAAAGAGATGGAACGCCAGGGCTTTACCCTGCCGCTGTTGATTGGCGGCGCGACCACCTCAAAAGCGCACACGGCGGTGAAAATCGAGCAGAACTACAGCGGGCCAACGGTCTACGTGCAGAATGCTTCGCGCACCGTGGGCGTGGTGTCGGCGCTGCTGTCGGCGACGCAGCGCGAAGACTTTGTGGCCCGCACGCGCAAAGAGTATGACACGGTGCGTATTCAGCATGCGCGTAAGAAGCCGCGCACGCCGCCGGTGACGTTGCAGGCTGCACGCGACAATGATTTTACCTTCGACTGGCAAAGTTATACACCCCCGCCAGCACACAGGCTGGGTGTAAGCGAAGTAAGCGCTAACATCGAAGTGCTGCGCAACTACATCGACTGGACGCCATTCTTTATGACCTGGTCTCTGGCGGGAAAATATCCGCGCATTCTGGAAGATGAGGTGGTCGGCGAAGAGGCAAAACGCCTGTTCGCCGATGCCAATGCGATGCTCGACCAGCTCAGTCGCGATGGCGCGCTCAATCCGCGCGGCGTAGTGGGGATTTTCCCGGCTAACCGCGTGGGTGACGACATTGAAATCTACACTGATGAATCGCGCTCGCATATTTTGCAAGTGAGTCATCACTTACGCCAACAGACAGAAAAAACGGGCTTTGCTAACTACTGTCTCGCTGATTTCGTCGCACCAAAGTCCAGCGGTAAGGCCGACTACCTCGGCGCCTTTGCCGTGACCGGCGGGCTGGAAGAGGATGCACTGGCTGAAGCCTGGGATGCTAAGCATGACGACTACAATAAGATCATGGTGAAGGCGCTGGCAGACCGCCTGGCGGAAGGCTTTGCCGAATACCTGCATGAGCGGGTGCGTAAGGTCATCTGGGGCTTTGCCGCCACTGAAAACCTCAGCAACGAAGAGCTGATCCGCGAAAACTATCAGGGCATCCGTCCGGCACCGGGCTACCCCGCCTGCCCGGAGCACACCGAGAAAGCCACCATCTGGCAGCTGCTCGACGTGGAAACTCACACCGGCATGCAGCTCACCGAGTCATTCGCCATGTGGCCAGGTGCGGCGGTCTCCGGCTGGATTTTCAGCCACCCGGACAGTAAATATTTCGCCGTTGCCCAGCTGCAGCGTGACCAGATTGAAGACTACGCCAAACGCAAAGGCATGCCGGTCAGCGAAGTTGAACGCTGGCTGGCCCCGAACCTGGGATATGACGCGGATTGATCCCTCACGGGGGTGTACGCCCCCGCTCCGCGATCTCTGCGATCTCAGGACGCTGAAGCTTTCGTACGTAATCTGGCGCGGAAAATGCCACTGTATGAGGACCAACTGATGACTATTGCTGAGCAGCTTGAACAGAAAGGCCTTGAGCAGGGTCTTAAAAAAGGTCTTGAGACCGGACGGCAGGAAGGAAAGCGTGAGGTCGCGCGTAATCTGATCCTGAAAGGCATGGAGATGCAATTAGTCAAAGAGCTGACCGGCCTCTCTGACCACGACCTGGCTCAAATCAGTCACTAAACCGCCTTCACTGATGAACCGTCATTCACGCCGCTGACGGTTCATCGCGCTTTATCGATGATTGGCCAGGACGTTATCCCACCTCGTTTACTGCCTGCTTCACCTCTACCGCAATATACAGCGCGTCATAACGCCAGTACTCGCAGTCGCAGTCGATAATCCGGTCGTGCTGGTCGCGGTTAACGCGGGTGATAAACAGTGCCGGACTGCCGGCGGCGACTTTCAGCGCCGGGGCGGCGAAGGCTGGCAGCGGGGCGGGCAGCATGGTGAAGCCGACACGGCCATAGCTGATGCCATACTCCTCCTGATACAGCTGGGTCAGCGAACGCGTCAGGTCAAAGCTCAGCAGCTGAGGAAAATAGCGCGGGTTGAGATAGTGTTCGACATACAGCACCGCCCGGCCATCAATGCGCCGCAGGCGACGAATGCGCACCACCTCTTCCCCCTCCTGCATCTCCAAACGCGTGGCTATCGTCGCGCTGACCGCCACACTTTGCGCATCCAGCACCTGGGTGGCAGCGACGCGCCCCTGGCGTTCGGCCATCGCGTGAAAGTGGCTGCGCAGCAGCGGGTCGTAGGCGAGGCGTGGCGGAGCGATAAACCAGCCGCGCCGCAGTTCGCGATAAATCATTCCCTCGGCTTCCAACTGCCCCAGCGCCTCACGCAGCGTGATGCGCGTGGTGGCGAACTGCTCGCTCAGCACGCGTTCGGCAGGCAGACGCCGACTGGCGGCATAATCCCCCTGACGGATCCTCGCCGCCAGTGTCCTGCTGATTACATCCACCGTTAATGATTTGGTCATCGTTAAGCCTCAATTTGGTGCGAAACTGCACAATAATCGCACCACCGGGGGCGCAAGCCTACGGACACAGCCTGGCAGGAGAGGGTGGACTAGTCCACAGCCCACGGGCGCTGTCATAAAACATTCATCCCACCAGGCTAGATTGGCTCGCATCTTGCTGGACTAGTCCAGAAGGCCACCCCCATTATTCGGAGCATCAACCATGAAATCTTTGTTCGCATCCGTATTAGCCAGTGCCATCGTCCTGTCATTACCGGCCAGCAGCTGGGCTGCCGATACCGCCGCGCTGGAAAAAGCCGCGCAGGCGGAAGGCCAGGTTAACAGCGTTGGCATGCCTGACAGCTGGGCTAACTGGAAAGGCACCTGGGAAGATATCAGCAGCAAATATGGTATCAAGCACAGTGATACGGATATGTCCTCCGCTCAGGAGATTGCCAAGTTCGCCGCGGAGAAAAATAACGCGAGTGCGGATATCGGCGATGTCGGTGCGGCTTTCGGGCCGGTTGCCGTGCAGAAAGGGGTGACGCAACCCTACAAACCCACCACCTGGGATCAGATCCCGGACTGGGCGAAAGACAAAGATGGCCACTGGGCGCTGGCCTATACCGGCACCATCGCCTTTATCATCAATAAAGACCAGGTCAAAGATATCCCCCACAGCTGGGCCGACCTGAAGAAAGGCAAATATGTGGTGACCATCGGCGACGTCGGCATTGCGGCACAGGCGGCCAACGGCGTGCTGGCTGCCAGCTACGCGATGGGCGGCAACGAGAAGAACCTGAAACCCGCGCTGGATTTCTTTAGCGAGCTGGCAAAAGAGGGGCGGCTTGGCGTAACCGATCCGGTGATTGCCAACATCGAGAAGGGGGAGATTCAGGTCGCCGTGGTGTGGGACTTCAACGGTCTGAACTACCGCGACCAGATTGACCCGAAACGCTTTGAAGTGGTGATCCCGTCCGATGGCTCTATCACCTCCGGCTACACCACCATCATCAACAAATATGCCAAACACCCGAACGCCGCCAAACTGGCGCGTGAATATATCTTCTCCGACGCCGGGCAGATTAACCTCGCACGCGGCTATGCCCGCCCAATTCGCGCAGAACACCTGAAACTGCCAGCGGACGTGCAGGCCAAAATGCTGCCGGATGCGGAATACAAAAATGCGCATCCTATCGCCGATACCGCCGCGTGGGATAAAGCGGCAAAACAGCTGCCGCGACTGTGGCAGGAAAGCGTCATCATCAACATGAAGCAATAAGGCAACGCGATGAAAACCATTCTGGTGGTGCTGGACGGCCTGAATTTTCAGGTGGCGCAACACGCGATGGGCTATTTGCAGGCGGAGTGCGCTCAGGGCCACGGGCAGCGCTACCGGATGATCTGCGAGCTGCCTTCGCTCTCGCGCCCGCTGTATGAGTGCATCCTCACCGGCATCACGCCGGTGAACAGCGGCATTATTCACAACGGCGTCAGCCGCCTCAGCAACCAGCGCAGCGTGTTTCACTATGCGCGGGCGGCGGGGCTGACCACGGCTGCAGCGGCCTATCACTGGGTCAGCGAGCTGTATAACCGCACGCCGTTTTCTGCGGCGCGCGACCGTCACACTGAAGCGCCCGAGCTGCCGATCCAGTTCGGGCACTTCTACTCTGATGATGGCTATCCGGACTCGCATCTGTTTGAAGATGCCGAGAGCCTGCGGCTGCGCTATCAGCCGGACTTTTTGCTGATCCACCCGATGAATATCGACGATGCCGGGCACCAGCACGGCTTCTCCTCTGCGCAATACCGCAACCGGGCGCGCATGGCCGACGGCTATCTGTCGCACTGGATGCCGGCCTGGCTGCAGCAGGGTTATCAGGTGATTGTCACCGCCGATCACGGTATGAACGACGATCGCAGCCATGGCGGAATATTGCCGGAAGAGACTCACGTCCCGCTGTTTGTCTTCGGCAGCGCTTTTTCGATGAATGCGGACGCCGTGCCGCAGCAAACCGAACTGTGCGGCACAATCTGCCAGATCCTCGGCGTTGAGCACGATAAACCCTACTGCGCCGCCCTGCTGGAACCCACGCTATGAGAGGGAAATGGCTCGCGCTGCTGTGCCTGCTGCCGTTTGCGCTGTTCTTTATCGCCTTTCAAATTGCGCCGCTGGTGTGGATCGCCATCAACAGCTTCTACAGCGATATCAACGAGGCCTGGGGATGGGCCAACTACAGCGATATCCTCACCTCGCCGTTTTACCAGCAGGCGATCCGTTTCTCGCTCAATATCTCGTTCTGGTCGAGCGTGTACGGCCTGGCTATCGCGCTGTTCGGCGGCTACTCGCTGCACCAGCTCGGCGGCGGCAGGCTGCACCGTTTTCTGATGTCATTTACCAATATGACCAGCAACTTTGCCGGCGTGCCGCTGGCGTTTGCCTTCGTGATCCTGCTGGGGCTAAACGGCTGCCTGACGCTGCTGATGGGTAAATACGACATCATGCAGGGCTTCAAGCTCTACTCCAGCGACGGGCTGATTGTGGTGTATACCTGGTTCCAGATCCCGCTTGGCATTCTGCTGCTTTACCCGGCGTTCGACAGCCTGAAGAGGGACTGGCAGGAGTCGGCGGCGCTGCTCGGCGCCAGCCGCGCGCGCTACTGGTGGCATATCGGCCTGCCGATCCTGATGCCCGCGCTGATCGGCACCTTTGTCATTCTGCTGGCCAACGCGCTGGGCGCTTACGCCACGATCTACGCGTTGACCACCGGCAACTTTAACGTCATTCCGGTGCGGATAGCCGCGCTGGTTTCCGGCGACATTTCGCTCGACCCCAACCTCGGCAGCGCGCTGGCGATGCTGCTGGTGGTGCTGATGTCGCTGATCACCGTGATCCACCAGTGGCTGGTGCGTAAGAGCTACCAGCACGTCCGGCAGGGGAGCTGACTATGTCGCGCAGTGAATACCTATATCATCGGGTGGTCGTCTGGCTGGTATTTGCCATTCTGGCCCTGCCGCTGCTGGCGACGTTGCTGTATGCGCTGGCAACCCGCTGGGGCGCAACCATTGTGCCTGATGGCTTTACCTTAAAGTGGCTGATCCAGCTGTGGAGCGACCCGCGCTTTCTGACGGCGCTCTGGCATTCGCTACTGATCTGCTTCGGCTCGCTGCTGCTCTCGCTGCTGCTGGTGCTGCCGACGATGTTTGTGATTGCTTACTACTTTCCAAAACTCGATGCGGTGATGAACATCCTGATCCTGCTGCCGTTCGCCATTCCACCGGTGGTCTCTTCGGTCGGGCTGCTGCAGCTCTACTCCGCGCCGCCGCTGATGCTAACCGGTACGCCGTGGATCCTGCTGGGATGCTACTTCACCATCGCGCTGCCGTTTATCTACCGCGCCATCGCCAACAATATGCAGGCGATCAACCTGCGCGAGCTGATCGACGCCGCACATCTGCTGGGTGCCAGCACCTGGCAGGCGGCGCTGCTGGTGGTACTGCCGAATCTGCGCAAAGGCGCGACCATCGCGGTGCTGCTCTCCTTCTCCTTCCTGATCGGCGAGTTTGTCTTCGCTAATCTGCTGGTCGGCACCCGGTTTGAAACCTTGCAGGTGTATCTCTACAACGTGCGCAACAGCAGCGGCCACTTCAGCAGCGCGCTAGTGATCTCCTACTTCTTTGTTGTCCTGCTGGTGACCTGGCTGGCGAATACCCTGAACCGTGAAAGAGGCTGAGCATGACGTATCTGAGCGTTACCCAACTGAATAAAAGCTACGGTCCAACCCCCATCTTTCAGGATATTGAGTTCAGCGCCAGCGAGGGGGAGTTCGTCACGCTGCTCGGCCCAAGCGGCTGCGGCAAATCGACGCTGCTGCGCTGCCTGGCGGGGCTGACTTCGGTCGACAGCGGGCAGATTATCCTGCAGGGGCAGGACATTGTGCCGCTGGCACCGCAGCAGCGCACCCTTGGCATGGTGTTTCAGAGCTACGCGCTGTTTCCGAATATGACGGTGGAGCGCAACGTGGCGTTTGGCCTGAAAATGCAGAAGCTGGACGGGGCGGAGATCCAGCGGCGGGTGGCGGAGGTGCTTGAGCTGGTGGAGCTTAATGACTACGCAAAACGCTACCCGCATCAGCTCTCCGGCGGCCAGTGTCAGCGCGTGGCGCTGGCGCGATCGCTGGTGACGCGCCCGCGCCTGCTGCTGCTGGATGAGCCGCTGTCGGCACTGGACGCGCGTATCCGCCGCCATCTGCGCGATCAGATCCGCCGTATCCAGAAAGAGCTGAATCTCACCACGCTGTTTGTCACTCACGATCAGGAAGAGGCGCTGACGCTGTCAGACCGCATCGTGCTGATGAACAAAGGCAAAATCGTACAGAACGGCAGCGCCGAGTCACTGTATACCCAGCCGGTGAATCTGTTTGCCGCCGGGTTTATCGGTAACTACAACCTGCTGACGCCGGAACAGGCAACGCGCCTGACCGGGCTTGGCTTCAACAGCCAGGTGGCGATCCGCCCTGAGTCGCTGCTGTTCTGCGCGCAGCAAGAGGGGATCCCAGCGGAAATCCTCAGCCACAGCCTGCTGGGCAACGTTATCCGCTACCGGGTGAAAGCGCGCGATGTTGAGCTGATGGTCGATGTGCTTAACCATTCGCCAGACGATCTGCGTCCTGCGGGCCATTCCATCGGGCTGCTGATCAACAAACAGACGCTGTGCGAGGTGGCGTAACCCGCCCTTTTATCGCGGGGCTACTTATAACTCACGGTGAAACTGGCTTTGGCATTCGCGCTGCCGGGCTGCGGTTTGGCGCTGGTTTTGATATAGCGCGCGTTGAAGTTGAGCGTCATATCCCCCTTTTCCACCGCTCCGACCAGCGTTGCCGTACCGAGCGGAAAGGGCGTGACGCCATCTTCTTTCAGTAACTGAATGCCGATGCCGCTGGCTTTGGAACTTTTATCCAGGCCCAGCACGCCATTGCTGGCGTCAGCATTGGTTGACCCCCCGATGCCGTCGAACAGGACCTTAGCGATGTTATCACTGGCGGGCCCGGTGCTGCAGTTGGTCAGCGGGATGCTGAATGGCTGTGCCGGACCGGTGGGATTAAGGTTGATGATGGAAGCTTCATCCATCACGACCTGAGTGGTGGCGCCCTTATTCGGAATGGCGCAGTTTTCGACAAAAACGCTTAACTTGAAATCAGAGGTCTGGAAAACTTCTCCCCCTGCGCTCAGTGAAGTAGTGCCTGTGACGACGTGGGTTCCGGGGGAAATATCACCCGTTTTTATTAATGTCACTCCCAATGCTAATCCTGCTGTAAAACCAGAGGCCGTAGTCATTGGAAGAGTCATGGGGAAGTATTGACCTTTAGACATACCACCTGTTTTATATCTTGTTATCATTCCAATGCCTGCGATATTGGTGGGATAGACTTTTCCGGCGGCGTTGGGAAATGCAGGGGGATTCAGTCCACTCACCGGGGCTGCGGCAGAGGTATATTTTGCGGTTATTGTTGCAGATTTTCCGCACACCAGACCCTCATAGTCCTTGAATTTCTCGGGTGACAGCAGCTGGGTTTCATCGAGAACCTCACTGCCGACAGCCGCTGAACGTGGGATTGTGCGGGTTCCCCATGTCCGTTCAGCGGTAACCTTACCTGCGGTGTAATCATAATTTCCTGAAGAATCTTTTTTATAAAAATAGCATTTGTCAGCCGGTAGCGAGCCAGCAAAGCCCGGTGCACTGACGGATAACAGTACGCCCGCCGCGATCAAGCCATAACATTTCATCCGATAGCTCATATTTTCCCTTAGTGACGACAAATCGCCGTGGTGATAATCAGTCCATCTTCCTGCGGCAGGCCATTGGCCTTGACCTCGGCGCGGCACTGCTGGTCGGATTGCGCGCCCCAGCTGACGTCTACCGACATCTGCTTAGCTTCCTGCTGCAGATTGATCAGCGCCTGGCCAGCCTGGCCTACCAGCGTCAGCTCCCTGCCTGAGGTATCTTTCACCGCGGCGCCAAACGGTACGAAGCTGCCATCAGGACGGGTAAGCTGCAGCAGCAGGCGCTGGTTTTTGCTGGCGCGGTAGTGGACTTCAACCACCGCACCCTGGCGGGGGTAGACCTGCTGTACGCTGCCATCAATATCCACACTGTTATCCACATTGCGCGTATCCAACAGGATGCGGTTAGCGCGGTAAGGGCGCAGATAGGGCACCAGTGCATAGCCCCGGCTGTTAGTCACCGAGGTGGGGGAGTTCTGGAGCGAGACGTCCGGCGTGCGATCCACATTGACCAGGCCCACGGTATCTCCTAAACGCTGGCTCAGCTCAATACCACCCGCGTGCGCCAGCAGTGAGCCGGAGATCGCGGCATTGGCGCTGCGGTAATCCTCACCGGCCGTGACCCCGCCGTTAAGCTGCGCCCACGGGGTCAGATAGCCAGCCGACACCGCGTAGTCGCTGCTGGCGTTGCCCCGCGACTGATTACGCAGGTTAACGTTGTAGTTAAACTGGTTCTTCTCGCCTGCGGTGCCGCTGAGGCCCAGGTTCTTACTGTAGCTGTGGCTGGCATCGCGGCTGAGGGTGGCGCTGAACGACGCCCGACCAAGCGGAATCGACACCATCATCGAAACCTGCGTCTCCCGATCTTTGCTGTAGCCACCGTTCTGCGTGGTGCGGCTGGCATAAATCCCGAGGTTTATCCAGTCGATCATCGTGTTAAAGCCGAGCTGAAGCTCGCGGGTTTTACGCGGCGTGTGCCACCAGGTCTGCTGGCTGCCCGTCAGGTAAACCGAGCTGGAGTCGCCAATATTCTGCGTCAGGGTGGCTTCAATCCGGTTGCGCCGGCTTTCCGGCGTGTAGTGATACTGATGGATAAAGCTGCGCTCACTGACCGCTTCGGAAAACGTGCGATAGCCTTCGGTGGAGTAGCGGTAGCCGGCAAAGCGCAGGTCGGTCCCGTTATCAAAGGCTTTACCGTAGCGCAGGCTGTAGCTCTGCCCGGATTGCTGGCGCTCACGATAACGGGTTTGTGACTGCGACATATCCAGCGCCAGCGCACCCAGGCTGCCGAGGCTTTTGCCTATGCCCAGCACGCCGGTCTGATACATATTGCTGACGATCAGCCCGCTTGACAGCGTCAGGTCATACGGCAGCCCCAGCGCGCCGGACGCCTGCAGGAAACGCGGTTTCACCGTGTAGGATGCGTTCGACGCCCGGTATTCACCGGCGGCAATATTGTAGCGCCAGGTACCAAGGCGCAGCAGGTTGCCCAGCGTGGCATAGGGCTGGGTAAAGCGGCGCTGGGTGCCATCCGCTTCGGTGATGACTACTTCCAGATCGCCGTTACCGGAAGCCGTGTTCAGATCGCGAATCTCAAACGGGCCAGGTGCAACCCAGGTGGTGTACAGCGCGTAGCCGTGCTGGAAAATCTCAACTTTGGCCTGCGTATTCGCCATGCCGCGAATTACCGGGGAGTAACCCTGTAAGGAATCTGGCAGCATCTGCACCACCGATCCAGCCTGAATGCCGCGGAACGGGACGCTGTCCAGCACATCGCCCCCGGTAAACAGTTCACCCGCCTGCACGTTACCCAGCGTTCCCGGCAGATCCCGCTCGACATAGGTGTTATAGGTCTGCCAGCTGTCCCCTTTTCGCCAGGATGCCGACGAGCGCAGCCGGAAGCCCAGCAGATTGATGCCGCCTTCAAGATATATATTTGAGGTGGTGGTGCTGCGGCTGTGGCGAACGCTGCGCGCGCCGGAAGCATTATAATTAAGGATCAGCGCGGGAATGCCCGCATCCCACTTTTTCGGGTCGATATACCCCTGCGCCGTCTGGTCCAGATTTTCCTGCGGGATCATGATGTGCAGCGTCAGTTTTTTACTGTTGAAAGCGACGCTGGCGTGTTCAATAGTGCGGCTGACGTTGATGCACGATGCACCGTCTGCTGACGCTAACGCGCTCTCCCTGACGCCGGCTTCACGCAGCAGGCTGACGGGAACGCACGGCACCAGCGCATCCCCAACCAGCTTAAATTCCAGCGACTGCTGGCCATAGCCCTGCTTGTTAATCACCAGGGAAACCGGGTAGTTGCCCGGCGGCAGGCTTTTTTGATTTAAGACAGTGTTAATATCCAGACCTGAAGCTGGCAGGCTCATAAAATCCTGATCAAAGCTGTCGTCGTCGGCCGCGCAGCCTGCCTTCGTGGCGAGGCAGATCGCAAGCGCCATGACAGAGTATCGAAAAACTGGCGACATCATTGTCTCTATTCTTCCGTTTTGTTAGTGCAGTAAAATATCCGGCTGCTGCTTAATACCACCGTAGTCGTTAATGGTGGTAAAACTGACCTTACCCTGCTGACGTATATCGTGGCCCGGCAGGAGGTAATCCTGATGGCTGAACGGGGCCAGCATCTCCGCATCGTTAACTGTTGATGTCCGTCCACCGTGAACAAAGTTTATGGTCGAAAATGAAATGTGCCACGGCGTGTTATTGGTGGCTCGCAGCCAGGACTTACCGTCGCGATCCACGCGCTGCCAGCCAATCTGGCTGATGGCCCCTTCCGCTGTACCGGGCAGTCCCGTCGGGCGGTAGAACAGCTTGATGCGCGTGCGCACGGCGATGGTAAGCTTGTTCTCTGAGCGATTTTTATTCAGGGCCGGGATCTCCTGCGCATTAAAATAAAACACGGATTCCCGGTCGACGGGTAAAGAAGAGGCCGACAGCGCGATAATTTTAACTATCTGGTCTTCGCCAGGACCAACGCGCGTCAGCGCTGGAGTCGCAATAAACGGAACCTGTTCATCACTGCGATCGCTGGCACCGTTAACCCAGACCTGTACGGCATAATTATCTTTAGTAATATTGCTCAGCGTCGCGCTGGCGCTTTTATCTTTCGCATTATAGATAATGCGGGTTTTATTGATCATTACCGCTGCCGTGGCTGGTAATGCGAAAATGGCTAACAGCATCAGGGCAAAAATGCTGTGAATAAATTTATTTTTCGTCAACATCCATTATTCCGTGGGTTATTTATAGCAATGTATTAGGAATAAGCGAAGAGCTACGGGCAGGTGAAAATGCCCGAATAATAATTATTCAGGCATAGTTTTATCATGGGTTATTTGTAGTTGATAACGAAACCTGCTTTCGCGCCAGCATCACCGGCAGTTGCCTGGCCCAGGGCAATATAGTCAGCTGTAAAGCTAATGGGCTTTGTTAAATCGTAGGCGGTGGCTGTATCCGTACCAACTGTCACCACGTTATTGTTCTGGTCGAGAATACGGATAGCCACGTTTTGTGCGCCGCCCGCTTTCACCGCCAGATACTGCTGTTTGTCGCCAGCGGTACCGCTCATCGGAACAAAACGCACGGTACCGGTTTTACCGGTCAGGTCGCAGTTGCCACCCGTTTCTGCAGAATCCTGAATCTGCAGAGTGAACGTTGCCCCGCCTGCGGTTTTATTCATTGCGCTCAGGCTGTTGGCCTGCACTTCACCCATATCAATAGTTGCATTGGAATTACCATCGCTCACGCCAACCGAACAGGTGCTGTCGTTAATTTTTCCGGTAAATTCAATCGTGCCGTCTATGGCCATTGCCTGCAGGGAAAACAGGCCCGCAGAAGCCACCAATAATGAAGCTAGAGTTAATTTCATGGTAATCCTTACCTTTGCTGATTGATCGTATGACAAATTCTATTTAACACCCTGAAGTTGTTTAGGGTGATTTTCGTCATGAATTCTACGTTCTTTTTAAAAAAATGAAATAAGGACATGATGCGAGGGGTGAGAGTTTGTGGATATAATCCCATAAAATGAATTTAAATATCGCGATGCTTTTTTTATGGAATTTTTTTATCGCAAAATTAACGTTTAAACTAAAGTTCGATATTTTTATCTAAATAATTATTTTTTTAAGGTTAGCTGTGCTGGTATGGGAGGGTTGCACACATTTTTCTTCCTGAATAAAATTATCTCTATGATTTAAAATAGGATTACACTTAGTTCACTACCTACGGCCACCTTACGCTGTTGACTCTAAGGGGAGTGTACTTTGTGTTAACCTTGTTAAATCTTCTGTCTGCCGTGGCGCTGCTGGTGTGGGGAACCCATATTGTCCGCACCGGCATTATGCGCGTTTACGGTGCCGATCTGCGCCGGGTTCTGAGCCGCAGCGTGGCGAAAAAACCGATGGCGTTCCTTGCCGGAATTGGCGTCACCGCGCTGGTACAGAGCAGTAATGCCACCACCATGCTGGTTACGTCGTTTGTCGCGCAGGAGCTGGTCGGGCTAACGCCTGCGCTGGTGATTATCCTGGGTGCGGATGTGGGTACGGCGCTGATGGCGCGTATTCTGACCTTTGATCTCTCCTGGCTGTCGCCGCTGTTTATCTTCTTTGGCGTGGTGTTTTTCCTCGGGCGCAAGCAGACCCGCGCCGGTCAGCTGGGGCGAGCCAGCATCGGGCTGGGGCTGATCCTGCTGGCGCTCCAGCTGATTGTTGCCGCCGCCACGCCGATCACCCAGGCGGCTGGCGTGAAGGTGCTGTTTTCCTCACTGACCGGCGACGTGATGCTCGACTCGCTGATCGGCGCGCTGTTCGCCATTATCAGCTACTCCAGTCTGGCCGCGGTGCTGCTGACCGCGACGCTGACCGCCACCGGGGTGATCTCCTTTAAGGTGGCGCTGTGCCTGGTCATCGGGGCGAACCTCGGCAGCGGCCTGCTGGCGATGCTGAATAACAGTGCGTCGAACGCCGCCGGAAAGCGCGTGGCGCTGGGCAGCCTGCTGTTTAAATTTATCGGCTCGCTGCTGGTGCTGCCGTTTATCGATCCGCTGGCGGCGCTGCTGGAAAAGCTGCCGGTCAACGACGAAGAGCTTGTTATCTTCTTCCACGTTTTTTACAACCTGATCCGCTGCGTCATTATGGTGCCGTTTGCCGAACCGATGGCCGGGCTGTGCAAGCGGCTGATTGGGGACGATACCGAAACCGACCTGCGCCTGAAGCCGCGCCATCTTGATCCCGGCTCGCTCGATACCCCGGCGCTGGCGCTGGCGAATGCCGCGCGTGAAACCCTGCGCATGGGCGATGTGCTGGAGCAGATGCTCACCACCTTCAGCAAGGTGGTACATGGCGAACTGCGTGAGGATCGCGAAATCCGTAAGCTGGATGACGATGTTGACGTGCTGTACACCGCCATCAAGCTCTACCTGGCGCAGATGCCGAAGGAAGATCTCCCGGAAGAGGATTCACGGCGCTGGGCGGAAACGATTGAGATGGCGCTGAACCTGGAAATGGCGGGCGATATTCTGGAGCGCATGAGCGGTGACGTGGCTGATAAATCGCTGGCAGCGCGCCGGGCGTTTTCGCAGGAGGGCATGAAAGAGCTGGATGCGCAGCTGGAGCTGTTAACTAACAATTTGCGCCTCAGCCTGTCGGTGTTTTTATCGCGTGATATCACCAGTGCCAGGCGCCTGCGCCGCTCGAAGCACCGTTTCCGCATCACCAACCGCCGCTATTCGCACTCGCATGTCGATCGCCTGCATCAGCATAACGTTCAGAGTATCGAAACCAGCTCGCTGCACCTCGGCCTGCTGGGCGACATGAAGCGCCTGAACTCACTGTTCTGCGCGGTGGCCTACAGCGTGCTGGAACAGCCGGATGATGATAAAGATGAGGATTGAGTGAGGTTGACCGCAACGGGTCGGGCATGCCCGACCCCTACGTCATTTTGCCGGTGTTGGTACGGGTCGGGCATGCCCGATCCCTGCGTCATTTTGCCGGTGTTGGTAGGGGTCAGGCATGCCTGACCCGCAGTCATAGCCGCAGCCACACCGGTGCAGGCAGGTTACTTTTTCTTAATCGGCTTACCGGACCAGTAACCGGCCAGCAGCGAACCGGACAGGTTGTGCCACACCGAGAACAGCGCACCCGGCAGGGCGGCGAGCGGGGAGAAGTACAGCTTGCCGAGCGTTGCCGCCAGGCCGGAGTTCTGCATCCCCACTTCCAGCGCCAGCGTGCGGCAGGTAGATTCGTCGAAGCCAAACAGCTTGCCGCCCCAGTAACCGCCCAGCAGTCCAATCGCGTTATGCAGCATCACCGCGACAATCACCATCAGGCCAACGGAACCGATAAAGCCCTGGCTGCCTGCCACCACCGCGCTGATGATCAGCAAAATACACACCATCGAAAATGCCGGCAGATACGGCTCGACGCGCTTTACCACGCCGTTCAGGGTGTGATGGATAATCAAGCCAAGGCCGATCGGCACCACCACAATTTTCACAATGCTCAGCAGCATGCCGACGACATCGACCTGAATATGGGTATCAACGTACAGCTTGGTCAGCAGCGGGGTGGCAAATACGCCAACCAGCGCGGAGACGGAAGAGATGGTCACTGACAGCGCGACATCACCCTTAGCCAGATAGATCATCACGTTCGATGCGGTGCCGCTGGCGACGCTGCCGACCAGAATCATGCCGGCGGAGAGGTCCGGCGGCATATTGAACAGCTTAGCCAGGCCCCACGCGGCCAGCGGCATCACCAGATAATGCAGAAATGTCCCGGCAATCACCGGCGCCGGACGGGTCAGCACGCGCTTAAAGTCATCGATGTTCAGCGTCACGCCCATGCCGAACATAATCAGCATCAGCAGGTAGGTGACGTATGGGCCAATCCCGGTAAAGGTGGTGGGGGTGTAATATGCGGCGACAGAGAGCAGGACTGCCCAGAGGGGAAACAGTCGGGTAATGGTGGCGAGCATAGCCGGAAATCCTTATTAGAGTTTTTGAATAAGCGTGAATATTTGCCATAGCACAGGACAACGAAGGCAGGATCATAGCATTAAAAACGGGGTGAAAAGGCAGCGAGATCGGGCGAAAATAAAGCAGAAAACCCCACCGGAGTGGGGTTCAGGCAGCACAGCGTTCTTAGGCTTTCGCTTGCAGTAAAAAACGATAGATCAGGCCACCAAGGATCGCGCCAACAATCGGCATCACCCAGAACAGCCACAGCTGGTCGATGGCCCAGCTTCCCTGGAATAGCGCCACGGCGGTGCTGCGCGCCGGATTGACCGAGGTATTGGTAACCGGGATGCTGATCAGATGGATTAGGGTTAACGCCAGACCAATGGCTAGCGGGGCAAAACCGGCAGGCGCGCGTTTATCGGTCGCACCGTGAATAACAATCAGGAACACGGCGGTAAGGACCACTTCGATTAACGCACAGGCCAGTAGCGAATAGTTGCCCGGCGAGTGCGCCCCGTAACCGTTAGAAGCAAAGCCGCCGCCCATTACGTCAAAGCCTGCCTTGCCGCTGGCAATGGCATACAGCACCGCACCTGCCGCCAGCCCGCCGACCAGTTGGGCAATGATATAGGGCAGCAGCAGTCGTGCTTCAAAGCGGCCACCCACCCACAGCCCGATGGAGACCGCCGGATTAAAGTGCCCGCCGGAGATATGCCCGACGGCATACGCCATGGTCAGCACCGTCAGGCCAAACGCTATCGCCACCCCGACAAAACCAATCCCCAGTTCGGGAAAGGCAGCCGCCAGCACCGCACTACCACAACCGCCAAACACCAGTACAAACGTCCCGAAAAATTCTGCCATAAATTTCTGCATCACAACCCTCACAATATGATTAGTTTAAATGCGGGATTATTCACAACTGCAACAGTATATTCGTCGATCAATTGCATTTTAGACGAGGAAATGAACAAATTGAGTGGCTTCAGGGGGCGGGTTATCAAGATATTTTAATCACCTAACTCAAACTGGACCGATTAATGATGCTTAAGGAGATCCGCGTCTAAGGCCTGTCTGATGCGGGCAAAAAAAAACCGGGCCAGGCCCGGTTTGAGTGTTACTCGAATAAATTTCGGTGCAGCGTCTGAACCACCTTCTCGGCATCGTTACCCGGTACCAGGAAGCAGAGGTTATAGCTGCTGGCGCCATAGCAGATCATGCGCAGATTGAACGGGTCGAGCACGCCAAACACCTCTTTACCCACGCCACACGCCTGCGACAGCTTGTTGCCGATAATCGCGATCAGCGCCAGGTTCTCTTCAACCTCAACGCGGCAAAGTGAGGAAAGCTCGGTGAGCAGCGCCTGTGAAAGCAGGCTGTCGCCGGTAGAGGTCGAGCCGGTGGTGTCCAGCGTCAGCGCCACGCTCACTTCGGAGGTGGTGATCAGGTCGACAGAAATCTGATGGCGCGCCAGGATGCTGAACAGTTCAGCCAGGAAGCCGTGCGTGTGCAGCATGCTCAGGCTGTGCAGCGTCAGCAGTGTCTGCTTGCGGCGCAGAGCCAGCGCGCGGAACAGCGGCGGGTTCTCGGTTTTGTTGCAGACGATAGTGCCGCCCGCAGCCGGGTCCTTACTGGAGCCGACAAACACCGGAATATCACGGCGTACCGCAGGCAGCAGAGTCGCCGGGTGCAGCACTTTGGCACCGAAGGTCGCCATTTCGGCGGCTTCTTCGAAGGTAATCACATCAATGCGCTTCGCCGCCGGCACCACGCGGGGATCGGTGGTGTAGATACCCGGCACATCGGTCCAGATATCAATGCGCGCAGCATTCAGCGCTTCGCCCAACAGCGCAGCGGTATAATCGCTGCCGCCGCGGCCCAACGTGGTGGTGCGGCCCTTCGCTTCGCTGCCAATAAAGCCCTGAGTCACAATCAGCGCTTCCGCAATGCGCGGCTGCAGCTGCACGCTAGCCAGCTCGGCGAGCGTCGCCACCTCCGGCGCGGCGCGACCAAAGTGGTCGTCGGTGCGCATCACTTTGCGCACGTCGAACCACTCTGCGGCAGCTTCGCGCTGGCGCAGGATCTCAACAAACAGCAGGGTGGACATCAGCTCACCGTGGCTGACCAGTTCGTCGGTCAGTGCGGTGGAATTGGCCAGTGCCGCCGCTTCGGACAGCATGGTGATGTTATCCAGCATGCGGTCGATTTCTTCGCGGATCACCGCTGGCTGGTTAAGCGAATCGATAATGGCGTACTGAATGCGGCGGATCTCATCCAGCAGGTAAGCGCGCTGCTCCTGCGGCTGGCCTTCAGCCAGAGAGACCAACAGATTAGTGACACCCGCAGACGCGGAAAGGACCACCAGACGAACGTCGGGGTTAGACAGCACGACATCGGCGCTGCGGTTCATAGCGTGGAAGTCGGCTACGCTGGTGCCGCCAAATTTCGCTACGATCAGGTTTTGAGACATTACGATGACTACCTTCGTGTCAGGATTTATTCCATCAGCTTGGCACAAGGGAAGGGCAGATGAGGGGAAGCCGAAGCATAAAGCGACGATTTACCCAGAAGCGCCCCACCTCGCCGCCCGACTACCGGACGTTGCTGGTGACAACCCAGAGGATTCAGCCCCTGTGGTCGATACGCCCCACTCCGCGTGGTTGGTACCTCGGCGTCGCTTCCCCCTGATGTGTCTTCACCGGATACGGCTCCTCCAACACACTACCTGGGCGACGCGCCTCTTCTGGCTTACGCACGTGGTGCATAAGTTGCGGACTAGAAATATCGGGTTATGCCTCCCCTGTCAACGCTTGTCGGCTGAGGATTATTCATTTTTGTTATGACCGCGCTGGTATCACTCGTGCTTATCACTTTTGTCAGCTAAATCACCGTTTAGACCATAAGCGTCAATTCTTATAAGCACGCCCCAGGCTATAATTTTTTTCCTTAACAGGGTATGAATAGTCATACTGAAACCCCTGGTGGGCACGATCCTCACCCGCCGAGTGCAAAATCGCGATGGGATGATTGCTGATACCTGTTGCAGGAAAAGGAAAGAGCCTGCTCCTTAACGGGTAACATGTCGTCCGATCTGAATGACGGTTCTTAAATAAAAAGAGTGTGTTGCTATGAAAAATATCAATCCGACACAAACCGCTGCCTGGCAGGCACTGCAGCAGCATTTTGAACAGATGAAAGATGTGCAGATTGCCGACCTGTTCGCGCAAGATGCCGACCGGTTTGCTAAATTCTCCGCCACTTTTGACGACCAGATGCTGGTGGATTTTTCCAAAAACCGCATCACCCAGGAAACCCTCGACAAGCTGCAAGCGCTGGCGAAAGAGACCGACCTGCAGGGCGCGATCAAGTCGATGTTCTCCGGCGAGAAGATCAACCGCACTGAAGATCGTGCAGTGCTGCACGTGGCGCTGCGCAACCGCAGCAACACCCCGATCATGGTTGATGGCAAAGATGTGATGCCGGAAGTCAACGCGGTGCTGGAAAAGATGAAAGGCTTCTCCGAGCGCATTATCAGCGGCGACTGGAAAGGCTACACCGGCAAAGCCATCACTGACGTGGTGAACATTGGTATCGGCGGCTCCGACCTCGGTCCGTTTATGGTCACCGAAGCACTGCGTCCATATAAGAACCACCTGAATATGCACTTCGTTTCCAACGTCGACGGCACCCATATTGCCGAAACGCTGAAAACGCTGAACCCGGAAACCACGCTGTTCCTCGTGGCCTCGAAAACCTTCACCACTCAGGAGACCATGACCAACGCCCACAGCGCGCGTGACTGGTTCCTGACCTCCGGTGAACAGGAAGACGTGGCGAAGCACTTTGCCGCGCTGTCGACCAACGCTAAGGCGGTCAGCGAGTTCGGGATTGATACTGACAACATGTTCGAGTTCTGGGACTGGGTCGGCGGCCGCTACTCACTGTGGTCGGCGATTGGCCTGTCGATCATCCTGTCTATCGGTTTCAGCAACTTTGAGAAGCTGCTGAGCGGCGCGCACGCGATGGACCGCCACTTTGCCGACACGCCGGAAGAGAAAAACCTGCCGGTGCTGCTGGCGCTGATCGGCATCTGGTACAACAACTTCTTTGGTGCTGAAACCGAAGCGATCCTGCCGTACGACCAGTATATGCACCGCTTTGCCGCCTATTTCCAGCAGGGCAACATGGAGTCCAACGGCAAGTACGTTGACCGTAACGGCACGCCGGTAACTTACGAAACGGGTCCGATTATCTGGGGCGAGCCGGGCACTAACGGCCAGCATGCGTTCTACCAGCTGATCCACCAGGGCACTAAGCTTATCCCTTGCGACTTTATTGCTCCGGCGAACACCCACAACAAGCTGGGCGATCATCACAGCAAGCTGCTGTCGAACTTCTTTGCCCAGACCGAAGCGCTGGCGTTTGGTAAAGCGCGTGACGTGGTAGAGAAAGAGTTTGCCGATGCCGGAAAAGATGCGCAGTCCGTCGAGCACGTGGTGCCGTTCAAAGTGTTTGAAGGTAACCGCCCGACCAACTCCATCCTGCTGCGTGATATCACGCCGTTCAGCCTCGGCGCGCTGATTGCGCTATATGAGCATAAGATCTTCACTCAGGGCGCAATTCTCAACATCTTTACCTTCGATCAGTGGGGCGTTGAGCTGGGCAAACAGCTGGCTAACCGCATCCTGCCGGAACTCTCCGGCGCGGATAACGTCACCAGCCACGACAGCTCTACCAATGGCCTGATTAACCGCTATAAGTCCTGGCGTTAATTCTCCCTCGAAGGGGCGAGGTGTGCCTCGCCCTGGGTCAGGCGTGCCTGAACCCTACAAATCCGCATACCCGTGAACCGTAGGGGTCGACCATTTTTTCCGGTCGACCCGTTCCGATGGCCTGCACCGGCCATAATGAAGACCATTTTTTCGGTCGACCCGTTCCGATGGCCTGCACAATATTGCCGAACCCCCATTTACTGGGGGTTTTTTATTTTATGGTATTTGCTGGTACTGGTTGACAGCCGGGCAGCCCCCTGTCAGCGATAATCCCACCGTCATCTCGCCGTAAAACCCCCCCAAAGATGAGTAAAGTTTGCGTTTTTGAGATGGGCATATTCCTAAAATTGCGCAAAATCGCCCGATTTTGCGGCAGAAAATTCTGAATCTGGCCGCTGTTTACAGGGGCTAAACTCGGTCATTCTCTGTGATTATCTTCATGTTTTTAAATGGATTATTACAAAGATAATGCCATTTGCTACCGTCATGTCATTAATATTTCATCTGGCTGGGATTTTTAGCCTGTGGCGCCAGATTTAAATTAAATATTGGTATTAATCTCCGTTTAAGGCACTTATGTAGATAAATATCTGCCTTAACCGCAACTTTCCCGCCATTTACCAGTGTTTTACACCATCTCTTTCCGCGCCGGATGGCCCGCTGCTTTCTGATAATTTATTCCTCATACTGGTGTCGCCAGGTGCCATCCAGGCCCTGGTATCCATTCATTTAATGAAGGGAAAGTGTGATGAAAAAAGTCTTATGGGCTACTGCAGCCATAGTGTACTTAGCGAGTGCTTCGGGCGCGTTTGCCGCAGAAGCAGCTGGCGCATCAGCGACAGAGACCGGTGCAGCTGCCGGTGCTGAAGCCGGTGCGATGTCGGCCGGTGTAACCACTGCCGTTGGTATTGGTGCTGCTGGCGCTCTGGCCGGTATTGCGCTGGCCGCGAGCAGCGGTGGTAATGGTTCCAATACCGGAACCACGACCACCACGACCACAAGCACCACCCGCTAAGTACAAAAAATTAATCATAACCACACGCTTGTGTGGTTATTTTCAGCCTTGTTCTACTTTGCTCAGGGACACACACAGGTGCGAAACCTTCCACTGCTGATCCTCTGCCTGCTGCTTCAGGCCTGTACTCAAACGCAAAAAGGATTGGGTGAAACCGTCAAGCTGGCATTTCTCGGCGCTGACGACATCCAGATGACTAACCAACAAATCGATAGTTTGCCCTACGCCAGCATGTATTTGCGCGTCAATGACGGCCAGCAAATCTTCGTGGTGCTCGGCTTCAACGAGAACGGCCAGCAGAAGTGGATCACCCGCGATCGGGCGATGCTGGTGACCCAGCATGGTCGTCTGGTGAAAACGCTGGGCATGGCCGATAACCTCAATGACGTCAGTAATCTGGCTAACGACCCGCTGCGTGATGCGCTGCATCTTAGCGATGGGGCCAGCTGGGCACGGGCGATGAGCTGGACGGAAAACGGCCAGCCGCGCGCCGGCAGCGCGACATCCCGCTTTACCCGCCTGAAGGATGAGGTGCTGCAGCTGGCCGGTGAGCCGGTGGCGTGCCGCGTGTGGCAGGAAGAGGTCAGCGCCGACGACGGCCACGCCTGGCGCAATACGTTCTGGATTGATACCACCAGCGGGCAGGTCCGTCAGGCCCGGCAGATGCTGGGTGCGGACACTATCCCGGTTGAATTCACTATCCTGAAGCCTGCGAAATCATGAAAAAAACCCTAACAACTCTTCTCGCAGGGATAGTGGCATCGCTGTCGCTGCAGGCTGTGGCGGATAGCCAGGTCACGGTATTTTATCCCGGGCAAACGGTACCGGTGGCGATCGTCCACGCCGAAAATCTCGCTCAACTGGTCACCAGCCCGGTACTCCAGCAGAAAACCTGGTGGCCCGGCACGGTGATAAGCGAAAAGCTGGCTACGGCGGTGGCAGTACAGCAGCAGCAGTTGCTGATGGCGCGCCTGCAGGCGTGGCGCGACGAATTGAACAGTGACGGTGACGGCGAACAGGCGGCCATCGTGGACAACGTGCGTCAGCAGATCGCGGCGCTAAAAGTGACAGGACGGCAGAGAGTCAATCTCGACCCGGACTGGGTGCGCTTACGGCCAGAGGCTAACCGCACGCTGCAGGGCGAGTACAGCGTTTATACCCTGGAAAAACCCTCCTCGGTGACGCTGGCCGGAGTGGTGGAGAAGGCGGGCAATACGCCGTGGGCGGCCGGGCGATCCGTGGTGGATTACCTCGATGCTCATCCACGCATGAGCGGCGGCGAGCGCAACACCGCGCAGGTGATCTCCCCGGCGGGTGACGTGAGCGAGGTGCCCGTGGCTTACTGGAATCGACGTCACTACGAGCCGCAGCCGGGTAGCATCATCTTTGTTGGCTTCTCCTCCTGGACGCTGCCGAGCGCCTATGCCGATCTCAACCAGCAGATCGTTTCTGTTTTGACGCACCGGATCCCTGACTGATGAAAAAACGTTATCTTCTCAGCCTGCTGTCATTTTCCGTCGCCTGTGCCTGCCAGGCGCAGGCGGCCACCTGGCCCGACCCGATCGGCCCCTCCCAGTCCGACTTCGGCGGCGTGGGCCTGATGCAGGTGCCGACCGCGCGTATGGCAAAAGAGGGCGAGTTCAGCCTTAACTATCGCTACAACGACCAGTACCATTTCTACTCCTCCTCGGTGCAGCTGTTCCCGTGGCTGGAAGCCACCATCCGCTACACCGACGTAAAAACCCGCGAGTACAGCGCGGTGTCGAGCTTCTCGGGGGATCAGACCTATAAAGATAAAGCGTTCGACCTCAAGCTGCGGCTGTGGGAAGAGGGCTTCTGGCTGCCGGAAGTCTCGGTGGGCTCGCGCGATCTCGGCGGTACCGGGCTGTTCGACAGTGAATACCTGGTGGCGACCAAAGCCTGGGGACCGTTTGATTTCACCCTTGGCCTCGGCTGGGGCTACATCGGTAACAGCGGCACCATCAAGAACCCGTTCTGCTCCGCCAGTGAAAAATACTGCTACCGCACTGAAGGCAACGGCACCGCCGGTTCGGTCAGCGGCAGCGATATGTTCAAAGGCCCGACGGCGCTGTTTGGCGGCATCGAATACCAGACCCCGTGGCAGCCGCTGCGCCTGAAAATGGAGTACGAAGGCAACGACTACCAGGATGATTTTGCCGGTCGTCTGGAGCAGAAGAGCAAGTTCAACGTCGGGGCAATTTACCGCCTCACCGACTGGGCAGACGTCAACGTCAGCTATGAGCGTGGCAACACCTTTATGGCGGGCTTTACCCTGCGCACCAACTTCAACGACCTGCATCAAAACCAGCGCGACACGCCGAAGCCGGAGTACAATCCGCAGCCGCAGGATCGCTTCCTCGACCCGACGGTGACCGCCAGCCAGCTGACCGACCTGAAGTACAATGCCGGGCTTAACGCGCCGAATATTCAGGTGGATGGCAGCACCATGACCGTCACCGGCGAACAGTATAAATATCGCGATACCCAGCGCGGCGTCGATCGCGCCAACGTGATCCTCGCCAATCATCTGCCGTCAGGTATTGAGACGCTGCGCGTCACCCAGACGCGCAGCAACATGCCGCAGGTTACTACCGAAACCAACGTCGGCAGCCTGCAACGCCAGCTGGCAGGCTATCCGCTCGGGCGTGAAGAGACGCTACAGCAGCAGCGGGTAAATCCGGTCAGGCTGGGCCATACCGAGCAGGGCTTCCGCATTGACGGCGACCGTCTCAACTACAGCCTGTCGCCGGTGCTTAACCAGTCGGTAGGCGGCCCGGAAAGTTTTTATCTGTACCAGGTGGGGGTGATGGCCAATGCCAGCTTCTGGCTGACCGACCACCTGCTGCTGGACGGCAGCCTGTTCGGCAACCTGACCAACAACTACGACAAGTTTAACTACAACGGCGCCCCGTCCGACTCCTCGCTGCCGCGCGTGCGTACCCACATTCGCGACTACGTGGAAAACAACGTCTATGTGAATAACCTGCAGGCCAACTACATGCGCGAGCTGGGCAACGGTTTCTACGGTCAGCTGTACGGCGGCTATCTGGAGACCATGTACGGCGGCGTGGGTGGGGAAGTGCTGTATCGTCCGCTGGATGCCAGCTGGGCGGTGGGCGTCGATGCCAATTACGTCAAGCAGCGTGACTGGGACAATATGATGCAGTTCACCGACTATACGGCGAAGGTGGGCAACATTACCGGTTACTGGCAGCCGTGGTTTATGCGCAACGTGCTGGTGAAAGCCAGCGTCGGGCAGTACCTGGCGGAAGATAAAGGCGTGACGGTCGACGTGTCGAAGCGCTTCGACAGCGGCATTATCGTTGGCGCTTACGCTACCAAAACCAACGTCTCGGCGGAGGAGTACGGCGAGGGTGACTTCACCAAAGGCTTCTATATTTCGGTGCCGATGGATGTGTTCAGCGTGTCGCCAACCCGTGGCCGTGCGCAGGTTAACTGGACGCCGCTGACGCGCGATGGCGGTCAGATGCTGGGCCGTAAGTACCAGCTGTACGATATGACCACCGACCGCGACGCCAACTACCGTTAACCACCCGCTTGATGTCGGGGGCGACCTTCTCTTCTGGTCGCCCCGGTTTGACGGGCTGACCGAAAAGGAGGGTCAGCCCCTACGTGTCACATCCTGTAAAATGCCTTTGCCCAATCGAAATGTTGTGATCTGCGTCACGCTCAAGCATATTGTATCCGTCGGCATTCCCGACGGATAACAATGACTTTGAGGCACCCGAGATGACTTCCCAAGACCGTAACACGCCCGCCACCCGGCTGGCCTTTGCCCTGCAAATGGTATTAAACACCGGCCTGATCGTGCTGGCCTGTATCCTGATCATCTTCCTCGGCAAAGAGACCATCCACCTCGGCAATGTGCTGCTCAACACCGGCGAGCAGACCTCGTCGTATCTGCTGATTGAAGGCATCGTTATCTACTTCCTTTACTTCGAGTTTATCGCCCTGATCATTAAATACTTCCAGTCGGGCTACCACTTCCCGCTGCGCTACTTTGTTTATATCGGCATCACCGCGATTATCCGCCTGATTATCGTCGACCATAAAAACCCGTTCGACACCCTGGCCTATTCCATAGCCATCCTGATCTTAGTGGTCACGCTGTGGCTGGCGAACAGCAACCGGCTGAAGCGCGAATAAAAAAACAGGCGATCCGAAGATCGCCTGAAGACACAGGGTAACGCTAAGCACTCTCGCAGTGGCAACAACAAAATCGAATTAACCCTTTACGCCGCCCGCCGTCAGGCCATTGACCAGCCAGCGCTGGGCGACAATAAACACCAGCGTAATCGGCAGCGCCGACAGCACCGCCGCCGCGGCAAAATCGCCCCACAGATAGTTCTGCGGATTCAGATACTGCTGCATGCCGACCGCCAGCGTGTAGCTGTTAACATCGCGCAGCAGCAGCGAGGCGACCGGCACTTCGGTAACGGCAGCAATAAACGACAGAATAAACACCACCGCCAGAATCGGCACCGACAGCGGCAGCAGGATCAGACGGAACGCCTGCCACGGCGTGGCACCGTCCAGCGCCGCTGCTTCTTCCAGCGAGCCATCGATCGTTTCGAAATAGCCCTTAATCGTCCAGACATGCAGCGCGATACCGCCCAGATAGGCGAAGATCAGCCCGGCATGGGTATTCAGCCCGATAAATGGCAGATACTGGCCAAGGCGGTCAAACAGCGCATACAGCGCCACCAGCGACAGCACCGCCGGGAACATCTGGAAAATCAGCATCCCCTTCAGCAGGCTGGCTTTGCCGCGAAAGCGCATGCGGGCAAAGGCATAAGCGCAGGTGGTGGAGAGGGCGACGATGCCGACGGCGGTGATCGCCGCGACCTTCACCGAATTCCACAGCCACAGCAGCACCGGGAACGGCGGCGGCGTCACGCTGCCGTTCTCATGCGTCACCGCAAAGCCGAGCGCCAGCTTCCAGTGATCCCAGGAAATATGCTCCGGCAGCAGCGAGCCAATCGCATAGTTGCCGGGGCGCAGCGAAATGGCGATCACCATCAGCAGCGGATACATAATCACCGCGACAAACGCCAGCAGCAGCAGGTGGGTCAGCAGCAGCCGCAGCTTTTGCGATTTAGGTTGCACGACAGCCATATCTACCTCACTCGATTTTCATACGCGTGGCTTTCAGGTTCAGCACCGCCAGCCCGCCAACTAACAGGAAGATCAGCGTGGCAATCGCCGCCGCCAGGCCAAAGTCCTGCCCGCCGCCGCCCTCAAAGGCGATGCGCCAGGTGTAGCTCACCAGCAGGTCGGTATAGCCCGCCGGAGTGGTGGTGCCAAGCCGGTCCGGGCCGCCGTTGGTCAGCAGCTGGATCAGCACAAAGTTATTAAAGTTAAAGGCGAAGCTGGCAATCATCAGCGGCGTCAGCGGCTTGAGCAGCAGCGGTAGCGTGATGCGGAAGAAGTTCTGCCCTGGCGTGGCGCCGTCGAGCGCTGAGGCCTCATAGAGATCGTCCGGGATCGCCTTCAGCAGCCCCATGCACAGAATCATCATGTACGGATAGCCAAGCCAGGTATTGACGATCACCAGCATGCCGCGCGCCAGCGTCGGGTCGCTAAACCAGGCCGGTTTTATCCCCAGCAGGCTTTGCAGCATGATATTGATCTCGCCGAAGCTCTGGTTGAACAACCCTTTGAAGATCAGAATCGAGATAAACGCCGGGACCGCATACGGCAGGATCAGCAGCAGGCGATAGGTGGCGCGGCCGCGCAGTGCTTCCCACTGCATCAGGCAGGCCAGCACCATGCCCACGGCGGTGGTCAGCAGAACCGTCAGCAGTGAGAACACCACGGTCCAGACGAAGATCGCCAGGAACGGTTTCTGAATGCCATCGTCGGTCATCACCCGCAGGAAGTTTTTCCAGCCGATCGGCACGGTATAGCCCGGGCTGAGACGCTCGCCGCTCCACTGCTGCGCGGCGTCTTTTGCCTGATAAAACCCGCTGGCGTCGTTCGGCCAGTAAACCGTGCCGTTCTGCTGATTGGTCAGCTCACCCGCGCTGCCCAGCTTGTAGAGCGGCTGGCTGGCGGAAAACTGGCGCAGTGAACTCATGCGCAGGCGGCTGCCGTCCGGCAGCGTGGCGCTGATGCGCGCCAGTGCCTGGCGGTTCTGCGTCACCACGCGCAGCATGGCTCGCTCGCCCGGAGGGTTGCTGCTCTGCGCTTGCAGCGTCAGAGACAGGTCTTTCTGCTCATCGAACGAGAACGGCGCAGAGAGGAAACGCTGCTGATTGTCGTCGCTGAGCTGTAAAATCCACTGATTGCCCGCCGGCCACAGGCTGAAGCTGTAGTGCTCCCCGGCCTGGTACTGACGGTCCAGCAGCACCGTCTGCGCCCGTTCAAAGGTCAGCTGGTTGGTGCTGCTGTAGTTGGTAAAGGCAATGGCAATGGTGGCCGCCAGCGGGAACAGGACGAACAGCGCCATGCCCGCCAGCCCCGGATACACATAGCGCCAGGCGCTGGCGCGGCGCTGGGCGAAAATCACCAGCCCGGTGCTGAGCACAATCAGCGTCAGGGCGGCAAACAGCGTTTCGCCCTGCGCATACATCAGCACCACCAGATAACCGGTGAAAATGGCAAACAGGCTGATAACAAGCCACTTCAGGGCGTTCTGTCCGGCTGGCTTCACCATACGAGATTCCTTATCCGGTGGGTTATTTGGTGATGCGCGTCTGCGCGTCTTTCAGCGCGGCATCCACCGTCTGACGGCCATTAATCGCATTCAGCACCGCCGTGCGCTCGGCATACCAGAAGGCGCTCATCTGCGGCACGTTCGGCATGATTTCACCCTTCTGCGAGTTGGCCATGGTGGCGGCGATTTTCGGATCCTGCGCCAGCTTTTCCTGCATCGACTTCAGCGCCACGGCACCCAGCGGCTTATCGGCGTTAACTTTCGCCAGCCCGTCATCGGTCAGCAGATAGTTTTCGATAAACTCTTTCGCCAGCTCTTTGTTCGGACTGGCGGCGTTGATGCCCGCGCTCAGCACGCCAACAAACGGTTTCGACGGCTGGCCTTTAAAGGTCGGCAGCAGGGTAACGCCGTAGTTGATTTTGGCGCTGTCGATATTGCCCCACGCCCACGGGCCGTTGATGGTCATCGCCGTTTCGCCCTTGTTAAAGGCGGCTTCGGCAATGGCAAAGTCGGTATCGGCATTCAGGTGTTTGTTTTTAATCAGATCGACGAGGAACTGTAAGCCCTCCTGCGAGCCTTTGTTCGCCACGCCAACATCCTTCAGGTCATAGCTGCCGTCAGGTTTTTTCTTGAAGGCGTAGCCACCGTCAGCGGCGGTGAGTGGCCAGGTGAAATAGGGTTCCTGCAGGTTAAACATGATGGCGCTTTTGCCTTTGGCGCGCAGCTGCTTGTCGAGCGCCGGGATCGCTTCCCAACTTTTTGGCGGCTCGGGCAGCAGGTCTTTGTTGTAGATCAGCGACAGCGCTTCGGCAGCAATCGGGTAGCCAATCAGCTTACCGTTAAAACGTACCGCGTCCCAGGTGAAGGGGTAGAGCTTGTCCTGGAAGGCTTTATCCGGCGACACCTCCGCCAGCAGGCCGGACTGCGCGTAGCCGCCAAAGCGGTCATGCGCCCAGAAGATAATGTCCGGGCCGTCCCCGGTGGCCGCCACCTGCGGATACTTCTCTTCCAGCTTGTCCGGGTGCTCTACCGAGACCTTAATGCCGGTATCCTGCTCAAACTTCTTCCCGACTTCCGCCAGACCGTTGTAGCCCTTGTCGCCGTTGATCCAGATAACCAGTTTGCCCTCTTCAATCTTTGCCAGCGCCGTCGCCGGGAGCAGCGCGCAGGTCAGGCTGCACAGCAGCAGGGTTTTCGTACTTAATCTGAACTTCGCCATATTTCGTTCCTCTAAGTGTGAGAAGCCGGGATGTGCCCGCAGTCTGCGGTTAATGCACGCAACTGGCTTCCTCCCTGCGTCTACTCCCCCCAATTACGTTATGTGATCGCGCTTACATAAGCGTGAAATCTGCGTGTGCGCGCACAAAAAACACCCCCTGATTTTGCCCGTGACGTCACGAATTTCCGCCGCCGCCCCGGCTTGCCCTCATGCTGCCCGTTTCCTCATCCTCCTTTCTCCTCCCCCATAAAAAAGCGCCCGGTGGAGGAGTTGCCGCGCCGCCGCCTGCCGCACACTCCGGCCATCGAACAGCGTGGAAGGGAGAGGCAGATGGCCAGCGTGGTGCTGAATAATGTCACCAAAGCATGGGGTGACGTGGTGGTATCAGATGCGATTGACCTGACGATTGCCGAAGGGGAATTCGTGGTGTTTGTCGGTCCTTCGGGCTGCGGCAAGTCAACGCTGCTGCGGATGATTGCCGGGCTGGAGGAGATCACCTCCGGCGAGCTGCTGATTGGCGAGCGCCGCATGAATGAAGTGCCGCCCGCCGGGCGCGGCGTCGGCATGGTGTTCCAGTCATACGCGCTCTATCCCCATCTGACCGTGGCGGAAAACATGTCCTTCGGCCTGAAGCTGGCCGGGGTGCCGAAAGCGCAAATCCAGCAGCGGGTGAACCAGGTCGCCGAAGTGCTACAGCTGGCGCACCTGCTGGAACGCCAGCCGAAAGCGCTCTCCGGCGGCCAGCGTCAGCGCGTGGCAATCGGCCGCACGCTGGTGGCAGAGCCGCAGGTATTCCTGCTGGATGAACCCTTGTCAAACCTCGATGCCGCGCTGCGCGTGCAGATGCGCATTGAGATCTCCCGCCTGCATAAGCGCTTACAGCGCACCATGATTTACGTCACTCACGACCAGGTAGAAGCGATGACGCTGGCCGACAAAATCGTGGTGCTGGAGGGCGGTCGCATTGCCCAGATCGGTAAACCGCTCGAGCTGTACCACTATCCCGCCAACCGCTTCGTTGCCGGGTTTATCGGCTCGCCGAAGATGAACTTCCTGCCGGTCAAAGTGACCGCCACCGCCATTGATCAGGTGCAGGTTGAGCTGCCGAATCGCCAACAGATCTGGCTACCCGTCTCCAGTGACGGCGTGCAGCCCGGCAGCAATATGTCGCTTGGCATTCGCCCCGAGCACCTGCTGCCGAGCGAGGTCGCCGACGTCACGCTCGCCGGTGTGGTGCAGGTGGTCGAACAGCTCGGCCACGAAACCCAGATCCATATCCAGATCCCCGCGCTGCGTCAGAACCTGGTTTACCGCCAGAACGACGTGGTGCTGGTAGAAGAAGGTGCCCATTACGCCATCGGCCTGCCGCCCCAGCGTTGCCATCTGTTTCGCGAAGATGGTCGTGCCTGTCGCCGGCTGCATCAGGAACCGGGTGTTGAAGCACTCCAGCAAAAGCAGTGATAACAGGAGTCAAACAGAATGATTAAGCTGAAATATCCTCTGGCAGTGGCCATTGCGATGGCCATCTCCGGCCAGGCAGCGGCGGTAGATTTTAAAGGCTATGCGCGTTCAGGCATCGGCTGGACCGGCAGCGGCGGCGAGCAGCAGTGCTTCCAGGCGACCGGGGCCAACAGCAAATACCGTCTGGGTAACGAATGTGAAACCTACGCCGAATTAAAACTCGGGCAGGAGCTGTGGAAAGAGGGCGATAAGAGCTTCTACTTCGACACCAACCTGGCCTATGCCGTGTCTCAGCGTTCAGATTTCGAAAGCGTCGATCCCGGCTTTCGTGAAGTGAACGTGCAGGGTAAAAACCTGATCGAGTGGCTGCCAGGTTCTACCCTGTGGGCGGGTAAACGCTTCTATCAGCGTCATGACGTCCATATGATCGACTTCTACTACTGGGACATCTCCGGGCCGGGTGCCGGTCTGGAAAACGTCGATCTCGGCTTCGGTAAACTGTCGATGGCAGTGACACGTAACGGCGAAGCAGGCGGCTCTTACGGCTTTATCGATAACCAGCAGAACCAGGTGCCGACCATTAACGACACCTTCGACGTGCGGCTTGCCGAGCTGAATACTAACCCGGGCGGCGTGCTGGAGTTCGGCGTCGACTACGGTCGTGCTAACGTGCAGGACGGCTACTCGCTGGCCGACGGCGCCACCAAAGATGGCTGGATGCTGACCGCAGAACATACCCAGACTATCTACAACGGCTACAACAAGTTTGTCGTGCAGTACGCGACCGATGCGCTGACCTCCCAGCGTAACGGCCGTACCGAAGGTTCCAGCATTGATAACAACGGCAAAATGATGCGCTTAATCGACCATGGCGCGCTCGACTTCAATGACAAATGGGGCCTGATGTACGTGGCGATGTTCCAGGATGTGGACCGCGACAACCAGAACGGCACCACCTGGTACACCGCCGGCGTGCGCCCGATGTACAAATGGACGCCAATCATGAGCACCCTGCTGGAGCTCGGCTATGACAACGTCAAGTCGCAGGAAACCGGCGATCGCAACAGCCAGTATAAAGTGACCCTTGCCCAGCAGTGGCAGGCCGGTGACAGCATCTGGTCGCGCCCGGCAATCCGCCTGTTCGCTACCTACGCCAAGTGGGATGAGAAGTGGGGCTACGCCACGGCGGACGATACCGGCTTCACCTCCGGCACCGCCTACAACGATACCAGCGCCAAAACCTTCAGCCGCGGAAACGATGACGAAGTCACCTTCGGCGTGCAGATGGAAGCCTGGTGGTAACCCCTGCCTGACCGCATGTTTTACCCCGATGTTGCATTGCCTGGCGGCATCGGGGTTGTCCGTTTGAGGAACCTAAAATGAAAAAAAATCTGCTGTCTCTCTGCCTGATCGCCGCGCTTGGCCTCGGTGCAGCCCCGCTGTCGCAGGCGGAAACCTTCACTTCTCCGACTAACGTGGCGGTGGCACCGAGCATCCCGGCGGACGCGCTTCAGCGCCTCTCCTGGCTGCCGATGACGCCGCCTGTCTCGAACGATATCCAGCTGAACGCCTCGTCGCAGTCGCTCAACCAGGGCGAAATCACCGGCCCGGTTGCCGCCGTGACGCTGCCCGCCGATCGCGGCTCGCTGGAGATTACCCTCACCAGCGTGGTGAAAGACAAGCGCGTATACGTGCCGAACGTGCTGGTGCTGGATGAGCAGAAACGCCCGGCGGCCTTCTATCCCGGTAGCTACTTCCCGTATGAAAAACCCGGCGTGGTGTCGATGGACAGGCTGGAGGGAACGCTGAAGCTCACCCCGGCGCTGGGCCAGAAGCAGATCTATCTGCTGATCTACACCACCCGTCAGGATCTGACCACCACCACCCAGCTGAAAAATCCAGCAAAAGCCTACGCGGAAGGGGTGGGTAATGCGGTGCCGTCAATCCCCGATCCGGTGGCGACTCACGTCAGCGATGGCCTGATCAAGCTAAAGGTTAAGGCGGAGCAGGGTAGCGGCAACATTATGATAGGCCAGGTGTTTAACCAGCCTGAACCGCAGCCGGTGGTGGTTGGCGGCAGCGCACCCGCCAGCGCTCCGGCTCCGGCGGCGTCAGCGCCTGCAGCCAAAGGCGAACCGATGCTCAGCGATACCGAAAGCTACTTCAACCAGGGCATCCGCCAGGCGGCGAAAGCGGGCGATATCGACAAAGCCCTGCGCCTGATGAATGAAGCTGAGCGTTTAGGCTCCACCTCAGCGCGCAAAACCTTTATCAGCAGTGTGAAAGGCAAGGGCTAAGCTCTGCCCCGCCATGGGCTGCAAGCCCATGGCGGGGGACGGCGTGAAACCCCGCACTGCTGTTGTGGCGGGATGACTGGTGCGCTGCGTTATCGGGCGCACTTTTTTTCACGCTTTTTCCTGACAAAATTCCTCACTTTTACCGCGCTTTAATAGGTTTGCCCCCGGGGTGTGCGATACACTCAGGCATCAAAAGTTTTACGGAGAAGTGTTATGGCTGATAACGCGCTGTCGCTGTTGCGCGCGATCAACTGGCTACCGAACTCATCACCCCTGCTAACCGCCCCCCTGCTCGACTGGCTGATGGAAGTTGATTCCATGACCCGCCGCTTTGAGCGTCACTGCCAGTGCGTGACGGTTAACCTGCTGCGTGAAGGGTTTGTTGGCGCTGAGGAAGCGGGAGAGGATGCGGCGCTGCTGCCGGATGAGTCTCAATACTGGCTGCGGGAAATCGAGCTGTGTGGCGATGGCGTGCCGTGGCTGGTGGCGCGCACCCTGGTGCCGGAATCGACCCTCAACGGCCCGGAGCAAAAGCTCCAGCAGCTCGGCACTGTCCCGCTCGGGCGCTATCTGTTTGCCACCTCGACCCTGACGCGCGATTTTATTGACGTTGGCCACAGTGCTGGACTGTGGGGGCGGCGCTCGCGCCTGCGCCTGGCGGGCAAACCGCTGCTGTTAACCGAACTGTTTTTACCGCCTTCACCGCTCTACGCCAGCCTGGAGGCCAAGTAGCATGGAGAGAACGTTGCCAATGAGTAAGCTGTCGGCATATAGCCGCCTGATGCGCATCGATAAACCGATTGGCTCGCTGCTGCTGCTGTGGCCAACGCTGTGGGCGCTGTGGCTGTCCGGCATGCAGATGCCGCCACTCAATGTGCTGCTGGTGTTCGTGCTGGGCGTATTCTTTATGCGCGCCGCGGGCTGCGTGGTGAATGACTTTGCCGACCGTAAAATTGACGGCCACGTTAAGCGCACGCGCGGGCGCCCGCTGCCGAGCGGCGCGGTCAGCAGTAAAGAGGCCAAAGTGCTGTTTGCCGTGCTGGTGCTCATCTCCTTTGCGCTGGTGCTGACCATGAACCGCCTGACTATCTGGCTGTCATTTGGTGGCCTGGCGCTGGCGTGGATGTACCCGTTTATGAAGCGCCATACCCATCTGCCGCAGGTGGTGCTCGGTGCGGCGTTTGGCTGGTCGATCCCGATGGGCTGGGCGGCAGTGAGCGGCAGCGTGCCGCTGAACTGCTGGCTGCTGTTCCTCGCCAATATCTGCTGGACCGTGGCCTACGACACGCAGTATGCGATGGTCGACCGCGATGACGACCTGAAGATCGGCGTGAAATCGACGGCAATCCTGTTTGGGCGCTTCGACAATTTGATTAACGGCGTGCTGCAGCTGGCGGCGCTGGGCCTGTTGGCGCTGGTTGGCATGCGTAGCGGGCTGGGCAGTGCCTTCTACTGGTCGATGCTGGTGGCGGCGGGGTTGTTTGTTTATCAACAGAAGCTGACCGCCAATCGCCAGCGCGAGCTGTGCTTCAAGGCGTTTCTCAATAATAACTGGGTAGGCTTCACGCTGTTCGTCGGCGTGGTGCTGGGCATCTGGCAGTAGCGGGTCGGGCATGCCCGACCCCTACAGAAAACCGGTAGCGCACCCGCAGGGCATGAGCATGCCCGACCCCTGCAGATAACCGGGAGCGCATCCGCAGGGCCTAGGCATGCCGTCCCCCTACGCATAAGCGGTAACGCATCCGTAGGGGACGGGCATGCCCGTCCCGCAGGCACCAAGTTTCCAACGCATTAAAAAAGGGTCGACCGCAAAAAAGGTCGACCCTTACATGAATTGGGTGCCGTGAGTTGTAGGGGCCGATCTATTGTTTCGATCGGCCCGTAGATCCTGTCCTCAGTCGGGCGCGACCGCGCTCTCAATCGTCATCCGGACTTCCTGAGTGATCAGCTCGGCCAGCAGCTGATAAACCTGCTGCGTGCGCTCGACCTGGGCGTCGCCAGAATCACTGATATAGCCCTCATCACGCAGCGTCAGCACCAGTGAAGTAAACACCGCTTTATCAAAGAACTCCGGCGCGTTAATCCCGTGCAGCACCGACAGGCGCTGGGCCATGGTGCGGCTCTCTTTCTCCAGCGTACCGCGATTGATTGCCGGGTTAGCGCTGAGGATAGAGAAGGTAATCGCGTAACGCTGCAGGGTTTCACGGACGCCAGCCGCCAGCAGCTGCAGCGTGCGGAAACGACCCGGGCTCAGGCGCAGCGTGCTTTCATCGGCATTCAGCAGCCCCTGGCGCGCCATCTCCGCGATCAGCGCATCCAGCACCGCAGGCAGTTCTGCAATATCCCAGCGCAGGAACAGCTCGGCCTTCAGCATCGGATAAACCACGCTCACCTGGCGCAGCAGCCCGGCGCGGTCGATCTCGCGGTGCTGCATCAGAATCGCAGCAATCAGCGACGGCAGGACCAGCATGTGATGAATGTTGTTGCGGTAATAGGTCATCAGCACCGCCTGCTCGCGCGGCAGAATGACAATCTCACCGATGCTGTCCTGCTCCAGCTCGAACTTATTCATGCTCAGCGCATGTTCCAGCAGCGCTTCCGGCGTCATATCCGGCACGGTGGAGTCCGGCGAATAGGGCACGTTGCGCAGCAGTTGGGTATAGCAGTCGAGCTGTTCAGTCAGCTGTTCACGCGTCATCGAACGCTGGCGCGAGGCCAGCAGCGCGGTGACGCACAGGTTCATGGCATTAGCGGCACCGGCGTTGTTGATGCGCACCATCACTTTCTGAGCGATATCGTTGACGGCCGGGGTCAGCCACGCCGGGCGCTGGGCTTCAATAGGGTCGATCGCGTCACGCCACTCCGGCACCTGCTGGTTAAGGTAGGAGACCAGCGGCAGCGGCTCACCGAAGTTGACGTAGCCCTGACCGAGGTTGCGCAGCTTACGCAGCCCGCGCACCATCGACATAAAGCCCTCTTTCTCTTTCGTCGCCCCGCGCAGCTCTTTGGCGTAAGTACCCACTTCCATCACGTGCTCGTAACCGATGTAGATGGGCACCAGGGTAATTGGGCGATTACCGCCGCGCAGCATCGCCTGAATGGTCATCGACAGCGTGCCGGTTTTCGGGTCGAGCAGGCGACCGGTACGTGAACGGCCCCCCTCAACGAAATACTCCACCGAATAGCCGCGGGTAAACAGCTCGCCGAGATATTCGCGGAACACCGTGGAGTAGAGCTTGTTACCCTTGAAGGTGCGGCGAATAAAGAACGCACCCAGGCGGCGGAAGATCGGACCGGCTGGCCAGAAGTTCAGGTTGATACCGGCAGCGATATGCGGCGGCACCAGACCCTGGTGATACAGTACGTAAGAGAGCAGCAGGTAGTCCATATGGCTGCGATGGCAGGGGACGTAAACAATTTCATGCCCGTCCTGCGCCAGCTGGCGCACGCGCTCGCCGCCATTAACGTTGATGCCCTGATACAGCTTGCTCCAGGTCCAGCCCATAATGCGGTCGGTGAGGCGAATCGCCTCGTAGGAGAAGTCGGCAGCGATCTCTTCCATCAGCTCAACGGCGTTCTGCTGGGCTTTCTCATGGGAAATTTTCTTACTGCGCGCTTCATCCTCCACCGCCTTGGCGATAGCTTTCGACTGCAGCAGCTTATTGAACAGGTCCTGACGCACCGGCAGGCGTGGCCCGACGGCAGCCAGACGCTGGCGGGCAAAGTGCATCCGCGCCACGCGGGCCAGCTTCTGGGCAATAATCTTGTCGGTGCCGTGCTCGGTGGCCATATGGCGTAAAGAGACCATCGGCGAGAAGCGCACAAAGCTGTCGCGGCCCAGCCACAGCACCGCAAAGAATTTCTGAATGCCGTTCAGCATCCGCAGATGCGGCTGTGCATCGCCCTGAACCTCGCGGCCCGGCGAGCGCCCGAACATCACCGATACCGGCACCATCTGCACATCCAGTTCCGGATGGCTGCGGTGCAGGTCGAGATATTCATGGAACAGCTTGACTGACTCAAGGTTCGGCACGAAATAGGGGAATACGCGTGGGCCATCATGGATAAACACATGACGTGGCAAAACGGCCCCGTCTATCTCCAGCGGTTCCAGCGGATCGGGGAGATCCTGCTTGCGGCACTGCTCTCGCAGTGCAAGGAGATCGGCCTTTGAATCATAAGGCAGTACATACATAATAGGGCGCGACGTATCCAGCCCGAGCTCGGCAACCGGCTCAGCGGGGATCGCCTTGCTTTTTACCAGGAATTTAACTGGTAGATTCAATAAGTTATAATATAAATTACGCCAACCTGACATAGACAACATGAAGCCTCTTGTTAGCAAAGCGCCGCAAGCATACCAGAAAGCGCCAACAGATTCTGTGGTGTTGCAAAATGTGCGCCACCCAGACATTGACGTTCAACATCGTAAAGGGTTCCCTGATTATGGCAAATAACGTCACCGGATTGACTCGGATTATAAAAGCTGCGGGCTATTCCTGGAAAGGTTTACGCGCGGCATGGCAGCATGAAGCGGCATTTCGTCAGGAGGCTATCGCCGCGATTGTTGCCATTGTTGTTGCTCTGTGGCTCGACGTGGACGCCATCACTCGTGTCCTGCTGGTCGGCTCCGTGGTGCTGGTGATTATCGTTGAGGTGCTCAATAGCGCCGTTGAAGCGGTCGTCGACCGCATCGGCAGTGAAATTCACCCGCTGGCAGGCCGGGCGAAAGACATGGGTTCGGCAGCCGTATTGCTGACGATTTTGCTGGCTGTTTTTGTCTGGATCATGCTGTTAGTGCCGCATTTGCGATGAGTTTTCCAAAATTTGCAACAAACTGAATTTTGACCAACTTTAGGTTTTCATCGCGCAAATACCTGTATATACTCACAGTCGACTGTATAAACAACCAGGGGGCGGGATGAAAGCACTAACGGCAAGGCAGCAGCAGGTTTACGACCTGATTCGCGACCACATTAACCAGACCGGCATGCCGCCGACACGGGCAGAGATTGCTACGCAGCTCGGTTTCCGTTCCCCGAATGCCGCTGAAGAACACCTCAAAGCGTTGGCGCGTAAAGGCGTGATTGAGATTGTTTCAGGCGCTTCACGCGGTATCCGCCTGATGATGGAAGAAGAAGACGGTCTTCCGCTGATTGGTCGCGTCGCCGCAGGTGAACCACTGCTGGCTGAGCAACATATCGAAGGCCACTACAAAGTGGACCCTGACCTGTTTAAACCGGGCGCCGATTTCCTGCTGCGCGTCAGCGGAATGTCGATGAGAGATATCGGCATTATGGATGGTGACCTGCTGGCGGTACATAAAACTGAAGACGTGCGTAACGGCCAGGTGGTGGTTGCCCGTATCGATGATGAAGTGACCGTGAAGCGCCTGAAGCGCCAGGGTAACACCGTGCATCTGCTGCCGGAAAACCCGGAATTCCAGCCTATCGTGGTTGACCTGCGTAACCAGACGCTGACCATCGAAGGTCTGGCCGTCGGCGTGATCCGCAACGGCAACTGGCTGTAGCAGTTACTCCCTCTAAGCGGGTCGGTCATGACCGACCCCGACTAAATCCAGATACCGACCCCTGTGAAATCCTGGTAACGCACCATGCGACTCCTCACTACAGCTGATAAACACCTCTGGCGGCTGGCGCTGCCGATGATCCTCTCCAATATCACCGTGCCGCTGCTAGGCCTGGTGGATACCGCCGTGATTGGCCATCTCGATAGCCCGGTTTACCTGGGCGGCGTTGCGGTCGGTACTACCGTTACCAGCTTCCTGTTTATGCTGCTGCTGTTCCTGCGTATGAGCACCACCGGGCTGACCGCGCAGGCATTTGGCGCGCAGGACAAACCTGCGCTGGCGCGCGCGCTAATGCAGCCGCTGCTGCTGGCACTGCTCGCCGGGCTGCTGTTCATCATCCTGAAAACGCCGCTCACTCAGCTGGCGCTCAGTCTGACCGGCGGCAGCGAGGCGGTGCTGCACCAGGCGGCGCTGTTTATGCAGATCCGCTGGCTCAGCGCCCCGGCAACGCTGGCTAACCTGGTGCTGCTCGGCTGGCTGCTGGGCGTGCAGTATGCGCGTGCGCCGGTGATCCTGCTGGTGGTCGGTAACCTGGTGAATATTCTGCTCGACCTGTGGTTCGTTATCGGCCTGGGGTGGGGCGTGCAGGGCGCGGCGGCGGCCACCGCTATTGCGGAGTACGTCAGCTTTATTGTCGGGCTGCTGCTGGTGTGGCGGGTGATGGTACTGCGCGGCCTGTCGCTGCGCCTGCTGCTTAATGCCTGGCGCGGAAACCTGGGGCGCCTGCTGCGACTTAATCGCGACATCATGCTGCGCTCGCTGCTGCTGCAAATCTGCTTCGCCTCGCTGACCCTCTTCGGGGCGCGGCTCGGCAGCGATGTGGTGGCGGTCAATGCAGTGCTGCTGATGTTCCTGACTTTTACCGCCTATGCCCTCGACGGCTTTGCCTATGCGGTGGAAGCCTGCTCCGGCGAAGCCTACGGCGCCAGCAACAGCCAGCGCCTGCTCAGCGTCTGGCACGCTGCCTGCCGCCAGTCGGTGGTGGTAGCCATCGCCTTCTCGTTACTCTATGCGCTGTGTGGCGAGCAGATAGTCGCGTTGCTGACCTCGCTACAGCCGCTGCAGCAGCTGGCCGATCGCTATCTTTGGTGGCAGGTTGTGATGCCGCTGGCGGGAGTGGGATGCTATCTGCTGGACGGGATGTTTATTGGCGCCACGCGCGCCAGCGAGATGCGCAACGGCATGGCGATAGCCGCGGTCGGTTTTGCCTTAACCCTGTGCAGCGTTCCCTGGTTGGGTAATCATGGGCTGTGGCTGGCAATGACCGTGTTCCTGCTGCTGCGCGGCCTGACGCTGTGGATTATCTGGCGCAGGCACTGGCGCAACGGCACCTGGTTTGCTCACTGAAACATTTGTTTACCTCTTCCGCCGCTGCGCTACCTCTATGATGTATTAGGGTTTTTCTCTGCTTTTCGGCTTTTTTATCAGGGGTTGTCGCAACGAGAACCCATTTCTCTACTACAATTATCTCTACGTTAAGCACTTGACCAGATATTTGACTGGTATCTAAGTGGAATTCTTAACCATAAAAGCTGTTTTAACCCAAGGTAGAGGAAACACATCATGAATAAAGACGAAGCCGGCGGTAACTGGAAACAGTTTAAAGGTAAAGTGAAAGAGCAATGGGGCAAGCTGACGGATGACGACCTGACCGTGGTTGAAGGTAAACGCGATCAGTTGGTCGGCAAAATCCAGGAGCGCTACGGCTATCAGAAAGATCAGGCCGAAAAAGAGCTTAAAGACTGGGAAACCCGTAACGATCATCGCTGGTAAGCGACGAACGACAGTAAGTATTAGCTCCTACCCAGGCACATGGAATGTGCCATCCCCCAATAATTCCCGCAAAAAATTTATCAACGCCCGCGCTTTTTGCTCTGCACGCTGTGATCGTGCTGGCACGCATCCTGATGGGTGCAGGCTTCAATCTCACCACACTCCTGACAAAATCCGTGCGCTTCAATCACACTATGCCCAAGGGTAAAACCTGACTTCAGGGCCAAAGATTTCAAGATATCTTCCACGCCATCCGCATGCTGCTCGCTTACTGAACCGCAGCGATCGCAAATCAACATCGCTGAGGTGTGCGAAGGCTCTTCAAAATGGTGGCAGACCACGTAGCTATTGGTTGACTCGACGCGGTGGATAAAACCCTGCTCCAGCAGGAAGTCCAGCGCCCGATAAATGGTCGGGGGTTTTGCCTGGGGTTCAGAGACGCGCAGCAGGTCCAGCAGGTCATAGGCGCTGATAGCCCCATTCTGTTCGCTCATCAGGCGCAGCACTTCAAGGCGCTGTGGCGTCAGACGCACGCTACGCTGCTGGCAAATCACTTCAGCCTGCGTCAGGATTTTTTCTGCACTGGTAATATTCATGGATCCCCCTCAGGCAAGATAGGATGTTATTTTATCACGTCTGCCACAAAACGCCGAGTTTGCCATTTTAACCTGCCGACCCTGTATAAATGACTGGTATTGCCGATAAGCTAAGCTGATAAAGAACCTTTAATCAGTGGCGGCTTAACGATCAGGTCCAGATTTTTTTTGATTAACACAACTAATCTGATTTGCAGCGCTTAGCGTTTATGTCTACCTTTTTTATAGGGCCGGATGCGTTTTTACCGCGAAGTCACAGTGTAAAAATGCTCAACTGTTAGCGTGTTAACAGATTAATAAAATGGCAATGACCTGAAAAGCCCACTCATTTTCTCTCAATTCACAGCAATGAAATGCTGCCTGTATGTTCATCATTCAGGTATGACGGTTGTGCGCGCGTTTTCGCATTCGCTTTTACATTTTCTATGGTGGATTCTGGGTAAATGGCTAATACATTCAAAAAGTTGATCGGGGTTTCCCGGCCTGTGGTGTTACCCGCTTTGTTTCTGGCGCCTTTCAGCGTGATGGCCGCCGGCAACTATTTCGACGCCCGCAACGATGCGATGGGCGGCACCGGCGTGGCCTCTTCAACCTACGGATCTGCGGTGCTGGCTAACCCAGCCCTGATGACCAAAGCGCAGCCGGAGGATAATGTCAGTATCATCCTGCCTGCGGCCGGTGCGCAGATCAGTGACAACGATAAGCTGATCGACAAAGTTGACGATCTGACCAACTCCGTCGACGGTTATCGTGACCTGCTGAATAACTTCGTCTTCCCCACCGATATTCCGCGTATCCAGGCCGCGGCGGGCGATTTAGCTAACCGGCTGGAGGATATTCGCGGTGAGAAAGCCTGGGGGCAGGCCGGTGCGGCATTTGCCGTGACGGTGCCGAATGATGTGCTGACCTATGCCCTGGTGACCAAAGCCTACGGAACAGCCTCAGTCAGTAGTGAAATCAGCCAGAGCGATATCGACAACCTGAACGCGGTCGCCGGGGGAGGCTTGCCATCATCGCTGGATCTCACTTCCGTCGGGCTGGGCCGTGGGGCCATCGTCTATGATTTCGGCGTGGCAATGGCGCATGAATTTGATATCGGTGGCCACCCGGTGTCGTTTGGCGTGACGCCGAAACTGCAGAAAACCACGCTGTATAACTACAGCGCCTCGGTGTACACCTACGACAAGTCAGACTTTACCGACGGTCGTTACAAGAACAACAATACCGGCTTTAACGTTGACGCCGGTGTCGCCACCGATCTCGGTGACAACTGGACGTTCGGCCTGAGCGGGCAGAACCTGATTTCGCGTGATATCGACACCAAAGAAGTGAATGGTTACATCGATACCTACCAGATCCGCCCGCTGGTCACTTCCGGCGTGTCGTTCCACACCGAGCGTCTGACCACCGCGCTGGATGTTGACCTGACGCCAACCAAACGCTTTAAGTCAATGCAGGACAGCCAGTACGCCTCGGTCGGTGCAGAATATCGTCTGCTGAGCTGGCTGCAGCTGCGCGCCGGCTACCGCGCCGATATGAAATCGAACGATACCAACGTGTTCACCGGTGGTTTCGGTATTTCACCGTACAACAAGGTGCATCTGGATCTCGCCGGAATGGCGGGTAAGGACAACACCTGGGGCGCGGTGGCGCAGCTGAACTTCACCTTCTGACCCTCTGCGGGCGAGGCTTGCCTCGCCCCTGCGCGATCCCCGTTTTACGTAGCCAAAACAGTGCCCTGAACTGCACGGGTGATGTAAATATCGCCAGGCGTTGCACGTTCAGGAACACGCGGTATGCTGTTCCACATTAAGGAACACGGACGCCACAATGATTACAAGCTTCAAACACAAAGGATTGAAAAATTTTTTCATGAAAGCCGATCGTAGCGGGATTGAACAAAAATGGGTGTCCCACATCAAGACACGGCTTACCGTAATCGACGCGGCTGAAACCATCGATGCTATCAATCTCCCCGGGTATGACCTGCATCAGCTCAAGGTCGATCGTGCCGACATCGGGTCAATCAGTGTCTCCGGGAACTGGCGCATCACGTTCAGGTTTATCGACGGAGATGCAGAAATTCTCAATCTGGAGGATTATCACTAATGAGAATGGCAACCCCCGCCTATCCGGGCGAAATCATCGCAGAGATTTTGGAAGACAATAACGTTAGTCTTCGACAGTTTGCTAAAGCCATGGACATTGCGCCGTCTACAGCAAGCCGTTTGCTGGCAGGGCAAACTTCGGTAACGTCTGAAATGGCGCTGAAATTGGCGGCTGTGGTTGGTAGCACCCCGGAAACCTGGCTGAAGATTCAGACGAACTTCAGCCTGAATGAAGCCAGGAAAAAGACTGATACCAGCCATTTGCACAAGCTGGCATTTGCTTGAGCCGGATTTAGGCACAAAAAAAGGGTATCCTTTCGGCTACCCCTCTCTGTTACTGCATCTTTTGCCATTCGTCTTTAGCTTCCTTTCTTCGCTTATCAATAAACTCCGCCGGGTCCGAAACATCCACTGTGCGCGGTGATTTCTGATAGCTGCGATCCGGAAAGTCGCGAGGAGCAATTCGCCACCGCGCTGGGTTGATACCAGGGGACGACCGGAAAAAAAGGTCGTCCCCTACAGGATCACTCCCCGCCGAGCTATCATTGCGCACAATATCGTCACCCCTTCTGATACAGAGTTAGCGCTTTTCATGACCGAGAAATTACCTGCACACCGCTTTTCCATTGCCCCGATGCTCGATAGGACTTACTGCTAAATAAAATCAATTAGTTACAGGTTTGTGGTGTCCTATTGGTGTCCTCGCATTACAGCTTTATCTGTTCTTGCTAAGCTTTCCTACCAGTCTGCCGATAGGTTTATTAGGGATAAAATTTTTGTCCGCATTTATCCGCTGATAAGTTTGAAAGCAAATGTTAACATGTCTTAATCGATTACTTTTTGGTTGTCTCAATGCTTTCTTTAAACGAAGTAGCACAACTGACTTATACTACGTTCCAGTACTACATGGATCAGCGTGGGATTAGCCTTGCTGTAGGGCCGTTAACCGATGCAGATGCCAACCTGCTAAGTAGGGCTTACGGGGATTTGAATTGGGATTGGTACATCACTACAGTCAGCAATCGAGATGATTGTTTCGGCCTTAGCCTCAAGTTGATGACCTCTCGCGAGCACAAACTGATTGAGAGTTCTCCAGCTGGCGTGTCATTGTCTACTTACAGCATTAACACCAAGACTTTTGACATCCATGCTGTTGAAAGCTTCGTAAGGGACTCGGAAGATCACCCATTGCGCCGACGGATGGTTTTGTATACTCTATACGCCGCAGTGATTTTTATGAACCAGGCTGGTGGTGAAGTGATCCGTATCATTGAGCCAGTAGAGGATAAAATCGCTTATTACGAATCCTTTGGATTCGAGATGAGTGAAAGCTGTGCTTACGTTATGACATGCACCTTGGCGAAGTTACAGGAAACCTTGGCTCGCATGGCTGACTGAGAATCGTCTTGAAAACCTTCGTGATGCACTCCATATGTTATAGTGTATCTGTGAAATGTAGTTGTAGCCTGAAAAGAGCTTGGCAGCTACCGAGCGAATCTTCTGCCGTTACGATAGTAACGATAGGTGAAAACAGGCTATGGCACGTCTGATATGTATTAGACTTAGGGTGTGAACGTTAGCACGCATCGCTGTCGTACATTGAAGACGCTACCTCGTTTAATATCTGGAATATGAGATTCCATTGAGGTGTTCTATGAAAATGCATCAAGAGCGTATGTTTGATACGATCCAAACTTACAAAAAAGCTGGTGAGGCTCTGGATTTCCTTATGAAAATTGGTCCTGCACTAGACGAAAAGGCACAGGCTCCTAGCCAAGAAAAGCAGGGCCGTCGCCGTTGCCGTGAAGCCGCATAGATGTAAATCGTCTTCATGAACCAATAAAAACCTCGCTTCGGCGGGGTTTTTTGCTTTTAGGCATTACCACTTATGTTCTTTGCTCACAACTTAACTGCAGCCAAAAAAAAGGGCAGCCTTTCGGCTACCCTTGAGGTCATTGCATCTTTTGCAACTCGTCTTTTGCTTCCTTCCTTCGCTTATCAATAAACTCCGCCGGGTCCGAAACATCCACTGTGCGCGGTGATTTCTTATAGCTGCGATCCGGAAAGTCGCGAGGAGCAATTCGCCACCGCGCAGGGTTGATACCAGGGGACGACCGGAAAAAAAGGTCGTCCCCTACAGGATCACTCCCCACCGTGCTATCATTGCGCACAATATCGTCACCCCTTCTGATACAGAGTTAGCGCTTTTCATGACCGAGAAATTACCTGCACACCGCTTTTCCATTGCCCCGATGCTCGACTGGACCGATCGTCACTGCCGTTACTTCCATCGCCAGTTGACGCGGCAGACGCTGCTGTACACCGAAATGGTGACCACCGGCGCGATCATCCACGGTAAAGGCGACTATCTGGCATTCAGCCCGGAAGAGCAGCCGGTTGCACTGCAGCTGGGCGGCAGCGATCCCACTGCGCTGGCGCAGTGTGCCGTGCTGGCGGAACAGCGCGGCTACAATGAGGTGAACCTCAACGTGGGCTGCCCGTCAGACCGCGTGCAGAACGGCCGCTTTGGTGCCTGCCTGATGGGTGAAGCCCAGCTGGTGGCGGATGGCATTAAAGCGATGCGCGATAAGGTCTCGATTCCGGTCACGGTGAAAACCCGCATCGGCATTGATGACCAGGACAGCTATGAATTTCTCTGTGATTTTATCCGCACGGTGTCAGAGCAGGGCGGCTGCGACTCTTTTATCATCCATGCGCGTAAAGCCTGGCTTTCCGGCCTCAGCCCGAAAGAGAACCGTGAAATCCCACCGCTCGACTACCCGCGCGTTTATCAGCTGAAGCGCGATTTCCCGCACCTGACGCTGGCGATTAACGGCGGCGTGAAGACGCTGGAAGAAGCGCAAACTCACCTGCAGCATCTTGACGGCGTAATGATGGGGCGCGAAGCCTATCAGAACCCTGGCCTGCTGGCGCAGGTGGACCAGCAGATTTTCGGCAGCAGTCAGCCGGTGGTGGACCCGGTTGCCGTGGTGCGCTCAATGTACCCCTACATTGAACGTGAACTGGCGAACGGCACCTACCTCGGCCATGTTACCCGTCATATGTTGGGCCTGTTCCAGGGGATCCCGGGTGCGCGCCAGTGGCGGCGTTACCTCAGCGAAAACGCGCACAAAGCGGGCGCGGGCGTTGACGTGGTCGAGAAGGCGCTCTCGCTGGTTGCCGATAAGATCCCTGCCGCAGTTTAAGTTCGTCAAAACTTCACCAGATTGTGATGAATTTCATCAGGGGAAATCCTCCCCTGGTGAATATTTCTCATGAATATCAATCAGTTAACTTCTTCTCTATTCTGGCACGCTTCTTGTAATAGCTCTCCTGGAGTTCAATATCTGGAGCGAGTGATTATGTTAGAGATCCTGTTTGTCATCGGTTTTTTTCTGATGCTGCTGCTGACCGGTATTTCCCTGCTGGGGATTATCGCGGCGCTGCTGGTTGCCACCGTGGTGATGTTCGTGGGTGGGCTGTTTGCTATTGTTATTAAATTGTTGCCGTGGCTGGTGGTGGCGGTGGTTGCCGTGTGGCTGTATCGCGCGTTGCGCAAGCCGTCAGCGGATGATAAGCCCTGGCTATCTCGCTGATATCAATCAGGAGTCTGTCGCTTTCGTGAATGTAATGCGGGCTGGATCACATCATGACAAATTGCTTAGCTGAATATCGCAATTAAACATATTTTTTACTTATGAATTCTGTCAGGATGGTTTAACTGAATCATCACGTATTCATCGCCGCTGACCCTACACCAGCGCGAACTATAAAAAAGAAAGAAACAAAAAGGGGCTTCCGCAAGGGAGCCCCATTTTTTTGCCTGAATGATGCAGTGGGTCAGGCATGCCTGACCCTGGAACATCTAGGGAATCAACAAGCTCGACCCCTGGGTGCCGCGGCTCTCGAGCGTCTGATGCGCCTTTTGCGCATCCGCCAGCGCAAATTTCTGTGCCTGTGGCACATCTACCCTGATCGCGTTGCTGGCAATCAGCGAGAACAGCTCATTGCTGGCCTGCGTCAGCGCCTCACGCGTGGTGATATAGCCGTTGAGCGACGGGCGGGTAACGTACAGCGAGCCTTTCTGATTCAGGATCGCCAGATTCACCCCGGTGACCGGGCCGGAAGAGTTGCCAAAGCTAACCATCAGCCCACGGCGTTGCAGGCAGTCGAGCGAGGCTTCCCAGGTATCTTTCCCCACCGAGTCATACACCACGCGCAGCTTTTTACCGTGCGTCAGCTCGCTGACCCGCCCGGCAATATTCTCTTCGCGATAATTAATGGTGGCCCATGCCCCGGCATCTTTTGCCATCTGCGCCTTCTCCGCTGAGCCTACTGTACCAATCAAATGCGCACCCAGCGCTTTCGCCCACTGGCAGGCAATCAGCCCAACGCCCCCGGCCGCCGCGTGGAACAGGAATACCTCATCCGGCTGCACCACATAGGTCTGGCGCAGCAGGTAATGCACGGTCAGCCCTTTGAGGAAGGAGGCAGCAGCCTGCTCAAAGGAGATGGCATCCGGCAGCAGCGCCAGCTTATCTACCGGCACGTTATGCACTTCGCTGTAGGCACCGAGGGAGGATTGCGCGTACACCACGCGGTCACCCGGCTTCAGTTCGCTGACGCCGGGGCCAACACGCGTCACCACGCCTGCCGCTTCGGTGCCTAAACCGGATGGCAGCGGGGCAGGATAAAGCCCGCTGCGCACGTAGGTATCGATATAGTTGATACCTATCGCTTTATTCTCAACCTGCACCTCTCCCGCAGCCGGATCGGCCGGGTCGAAGTCCACCAGTTGCATCACTTCGGGTGCGCCGTGCTGGCTGATTTGTATACGTTTTGCCATGATCACTCCTGTGGATTGCGCCGCGAATGGGGGAGGACGCAGGCTATGCAAACGAGTATACTTGCGCGTCCCCCCACAAGATTTTTGGTATTACATCACTATGGCAGGAAATAAACCCACCAACAAATCCTTCGAAAACCGTGAGCCGCGTGACCGTCAGATGGAAGGTCTGAAGCTGCCGCCGCACTCGCTGGAAGCAGAACAGTCGGTGTTGGGCGGTTTAATGCTGGATAACGAACGCTGGGATAATGTCTCCGAGCGCGTGGTGGCGAAGGACTTCTTCAGCCGACCGCACCGCATGATTTTCGCGGAAATGCAGCACCTGCTGGAACAGGGCAAGCCGATCGATCTGATCACGCTGTCCGAGTCGATGGAAACCAAGGGCGAGCTGAGCATGGTGGGTGGCTTTGCTTATCTGGCCGAGCTGTCGAAAAACACGCCAAGTGCGGCGAACATTGGCGCTTATGCCGATATCGTGCGCGAACGCGCGGTAGTACGTGAGATGATTGCGGTGGCGAATGAGATCGCCGACGCGGGTTACGATCCGCAGGGCCGTACCAGCGAGGATCTGCTCGATCTCGCTGAATCCCGCGTATTCCAGATCGCCGAAAGCCGCGCCAATAAAGATGACGGCCCGAAAAGCGTCGATCAGATCCTCGAAGCCACCATTGCGCGTATTGAATCGCTCTATCAGACGCCGCACGACGGGGTAACCGGCGTCGATACCGGCTATCACGACCTGAACAAGAAGACCGCGGGTCTGCAGCGCTCGGATCTGATTATCGTGGCGGCTCGTCCGGCAATGGGTAAAACCACCTTCGCCATGAACCTGTGTGAAAACGCCGCGATGCTGCAGGATAAACCGGTGCTGATCTTCAGCCTCGAGATGCCCGGCGAGCAGATCATGATGCGTATGCTGGCGTCGCTGTCGCGCGTGGACCAGACGCGCATTCGTACCGGCCAGCTGGATGATGAGGACTGGGCGCGTATCTCCAGCACCATGGGCATCCTGCTGGAGAAGAAGAACATGTTTATCGATGACTCTTCCGGGCTGACGCCAACCGAAGTCCGCTCGCGTGCGCGCCGTATCTTCCGCGAGCACGGCGGTCTGAGCATGATCATGATCGACTACCTGCAGCTGATGCGCGTGCCGTCACTGTCCGATAACCGTACGCTGGAGATCGCCGAGATCTCACGCTCGCTTAAGGCGCTGGCGAAAGAGCTGCAGGTGCCGGTGGTGGCGCTGTCGCAGCTTAACCGCTCCCTGGAGCAGCGTGCCGATAAGCGCCCGGTCAACTCCGACCTGCGTGAATCCGGCTCCATCGAGCAGGATGCCGACCTGATCATGTTTATCTACCGTGATGAGGTGTATCACGAAAACAGCGATCTGAAAGGGGTGGCGGAGATCATTCTGGGTAAGCAGCGTAACGGCCCCATCGGCACCGTGCGCCTGACCTTTAACGGCCAGTGGTCACGCTTCGATAACTACGCGGGCCCACAGTACGACGACGAATAATCACATCATTAACGGGCCGATCGAAAAAGAGGATCGGCCCCTACGGTTCACCCCAGCCTCGTTACCCTCTCCGGATCATTACAAAATAGTGTTGGACAACACTGCAAAAAATGCGGTTATCTGTCGGTAAGCAGTACCCAGCAACCGGCATGGACGAACGATGACCCAGATTGATGATTTCGACCTTAAGATACTGACTTTACTGGAAGCAAACGGCCGCCTGACCAATCAGGAACTGAGCGATATCGTCGGGCTTTCCGCCTCACAGTGTTCCCGCCGCCGCATTAACCTTGAGCAGGCGGGATTGATCCTCGGCTACCACGCCAGGCTGTCGCCGGATGCGGTGGGTTTAGGCATGATCGGCCTGATTGAGGTGCGTCTGATCAACCATACCGCGGAATACGTTGAGAGTTTTCACCGCATGGTGGCGGAGCAGGCGGGCATTGTTGATGCCTATAAAACCACCGGAGATGCCGATTACCTGTTAAAAGTCGCGGTTGCCGATCTCGCCGGGCTGAGTGCTTTAATCAGCCAGCTGGTCGCCGGGCATCAGAGCGTGGCGCATGTGAAAACCTCAGTGGTCCTCAACCGTCTGAAGGAGAATGGTTTGATGTCGGTAAGCGAGAATCTGCTGCGCTAGAATGGTGCGTGTTACGCACCGCAATTGTGCATAAAACTCCGGATGCATGCGGTATCCGTGCGGGAATACAGCTTTCAGTGCGTGAAATGACGTCGTATTAATCATTTCATGCACAAAATCGAGAAATAAAGCGCCTTGTATTCAATGGGTTAATTCGCTGGCACCATCCGGTGGTTTGAACCTCCACCGGATTGGTGCGATTTTTGCTAGGTTATTGCTAAAATTTGGCGGTCCCTCTGCCATATCCCTAGTCATAATCACCAGAGAATCAATCTGATGGACAACGTGGTACACCCTGTCAAAATCCCCCATACCCTGCTGGAAGATGTGCTGGCTATCGTGCTCGGCACTCTGATGGTCTCCTTTGGCGTTACCCTGTTAAAACAGGCCGGGGCGTTAACCGGCAGCACTGCAGGCATTGCCTTTCTCATCAGTTACCTGAGCAAAACCTCTTTTGGCCTCGCTTTCTTTCTGATTAACATCCCGTTCTACTGGCTGGCGGTCAGGCGCATGGGATGGGCATTCACTGTAAAAACCTTCTCAGCCGTGGCGCTGGTTTCGCTCTTCAGCCACCTGCACCCGTTATTTATCCATTTTTCCGCGCTGGATCCCTTTTATGCGACACTGTTCGGTAACGTGGTGATGGGAATTGGGTTTATAGTGTTATTTCGCCATAAGGCCAGCCTTGGCGGCATCAATATTCTGGCGCTGTGGCTGCAGGACCGTTACGGTATCCGTGCCGGAAAATTGCAGATGGTGGTCGATACCTGCGTGGTGCTGGCCTCGCTGTTTGTGGTCTCACGCGAGATGCTGGCAGCCTCAATTGCCGGAGCCGTGGTGCTCAACCTGATTATCGCCATGAACCATCGCCCTGGCCGCTATTTCGTCTGAGTCGCTGAATTTATTGATTATTTAATGGAGATTTGCACCGTGTTTCAAAACGTTGATGCCTACGCTGGCGACCCGATCCTCTCCCTGATGGAAACCTTCAAGCAGGATGCCCGCCCGCACAAGGTCAACCTGAGCATTGGTCTGTACTACAACGAGCAGGGTGTGATACCACAGATGCAGGCTGTTGCCGCCGCTGAAGAGCAGCTGCACGCCCAGCCGCAGGCCGCCTCGCTCTATCTGCCGATGGAAGGGCTGCCGCCTTACCGCAGCGCCATCGCACCTTTGCTGTTCGGCGCCGAGCACCCGGTACTGAAAGCGGGCCGCATCGCCACTATTCAGACGCTGGGCGGTTCCGGTGCGCTGAAAGTCGGTGCCGACTTCCTGAAGTTCTACTTCCCGAATTCGCAGGTGTGGGTCAGCGATCCGACGTGGGAAAACCATATCGCCATCTTCAACGGTGCCGGTTTCACCGTAAATACCTACCCGTGGTACGACACGGCAACCAACGGCGTGAAGTTTGATGCGCTGCTGGAAAAACTCAGTACGCTGCCGGCGCAAAGCATCGTGCTGCTGCATCCGTGCTGTCACAACCCAACCGGTGCTGACCTGACTAATGCACAGTGGGATGAAGTGACCAGGGTGCTGAAAGATCGCGAGCTGATCCCGTTCCTCGACATCGCCTATCAGGGCTTTGGCGGCGGCATGGAGGAAGATGCCTACGCTATTCGCAGCATCGCCGCAGCGGGCCTGCCAGCGCTGGTCAGTAACTCATTCTCAAAAATCTTCTCGCTGTACGGCGAGCGCGTTGGCGGTCTGTCAATCGTCTGCGATGACGCCGAAGAATCCGCCCGCGTACTGGGCCAGCTGAAGGCCACCGTGCGCCGCAACTACTCCAGCCCGCCAAACTTCGGGGCGCAGGTGGTTTCCTGCGTGCTGAATAACCCTGAGCTGAAGGCCAGCTGGCTGGCGGAAGTGGAAGCGATGCGCCTGCGTATTATTGAGATGCGCCAGGTGCTGGTGGACGCGCTGACTCAGGCGGTGCCGGGCAAGAACTTCGACTTCCTGCTCAAGCAGCGCGGTATGTTCAGCTACACCGGCCTGAGCGCTGCACAGGTTGATCGCCTGCGTAACGAGTTTGGTGTCTATCTGATCGCCAGCGGCCGCGTCTGCATGGCCGGTCTCAACCGCAACAACGTGCATCAGGTAGCGGAAGCCTTCGCCGCCGTGATGTAATTTCTGCTGGCCGGGGCTGCCCGGCTACAGTTTTTCCCTTTTCAGGTTTACCTTTTCGCCACTTGCTGCACACTTAACGGAACCGATAAGTTAAGGAGCCGTATCATGTGGTATCAGCAAACCCTTACCCTGAACGAAAAACCACGCGGATTTCATCTGGTTACTGACGAAATCCTCGCAGAGCTGCGCCGCTTAGCGGATGTTCAGACCGGGCTGTTGCACCTGCTATTGCAGCACACTTCCGCCTCACTGACGCTGAATGAGAACTGCGACCCAACGGTCCGTGCCGATATGGAGCAGCATTTCCTGCGCACGGTACCGGAAGATGCGCCGTATCAGCACGATTACGAAGGGGCCGACGATATGCCCGCCCACATCAAGTCCTCACTGCTGGGCACCTCGCTGATGCTGCCGGTCAGCCGCGGGCGTCTGCTGCTGGGGACCTGGCAGGGGATCTATCTTGGTGAACACCGTATTCACGGCGGGCAGCGGCGCATTGTCGCCACTTTACAGGGGGATGATTAATTATGACGGTTTCCGATTTGCTCACCTACTGCATGAACAAACCCGGCGCGCAGCAGAGCGTGCACAGCGACTGGAAAGCCACGCAGATTAAGGTCGATGATGTGATGTTTGCCATGGTGCACGAGATTGATGGCCACCCGGCGGTGGCACTGAAGTGCAGCCCGGCGCTGGCGGAGTTGATCCGCGAGCAACACAGCGATGTGCATCCCAGCGCGCACCTCAATCCGTCGCACTGGAACACCGTACTGCTCGACGGTTCGCTTAAAGATTCACAGATCTATTATCTGGTCGATGCATCGCTGCAGCAGATCCAGAAACAGTTATAACGGGTGTTGACCTTCAGGAACCCCGTTGGGGTCGGCCAGCCCCTACCCGCTTCATTATGAGGCGCGCAGTGAATCGATATCGATCACGAAACGGTACTTCACGTCGCTTTTCAGCATACGCTCGTAGGCCTCATTGATCTGATCGATCTTAATCATCTCGATATCGGAAGTGATGTTGTGCTTACCACAGAAATCCAGCATCTCCTGCGTCTCTTTGATCCCACCAATCAGCGATCCTGCCACGCTGCGGCGTTTGAAGATCATATTAACCACCTGCGTTGACGGATGGTCATGCTCCGGCACGCCAACCAGCGTCATGGTGCCATCGCGGCGCAGCAGGTTGATAAACGGGTTGAGATCGTGCTGAGCAGCAACGGTGTTAAGAATGAAGTCGAAGCTGTTGGTGTGCTGCGCCATCTGATCGGCATCTTTCGAGATCACCACTTCATCGGCGCCCAGGCGCTTACCGTCTTCTACTTTAGAAGGCGAAGTAGTGAAGAGCACCACGTGCGCACCCATCGCATGAGCAATTTTCACGCCCATATGACCCAGTCCGCCAAGGCCAACGATACCGACTTTTTTGCCCGGGCCAACGCCCCAGTGATGCAGTGGGGAGAAGGTGGTGATACCCGCGCACAGCAGCGGAGCAGCACCGGCCGGATCAAGATTTTCCGGCACGCGCAGCACGAAGTCTTCGTGTACGACCACTTGAGTCGCGTAACCGCCGTAGGTGATATCGCCGCTGGTGCGGTCTTTACCGTTGTAGGTGCCGACGAAACCCTCTTCGCAGTACTGCTCAAGATCCTCTTTACAGCTGTCGCAGGTGCGGCAGGAGTCGACCATACAGCCTACGCCGACCAGATCGCCAACTTTGTATTTATGGCCGTGCGCGCCGACTGCCGTCACGCGGCCAACAATCTCGTGGCCTGGCACTACCGGGAAGATCGTGTTGCGCCATTCATTGCGCGCCTGGTGCAGGTCAGAGTGGCACACGCCGCAGTACTGCACTTCAATCTGCACATCATGTTCACGCAGTTCGCGCGGTTTAAATTCAAACGGAGCCAGCGGAGATTTTGCGTCCTGAGCGGCATAAGCATGCGTAATATTCATTGGTCTCTCCAGTTGTGGATGATGTGGCGCAGTGGCCGTAATGGCGGGAGCAGGCAGCAGGAAAAGCGGGCCTTCTCCGCAAAAAGATGAAGGTTAAGCATAGTCACTCAACGGCGTAACGGGTATATCCAAAACTCGCTAAGTCTTGCCTGATCCTGCAAGATTTTGTGGTAATTGTAAGAAAAGTGCAGCAAATAGCGGGGAAAACCAGGGCTGACAGTAGCGGGGCAGGCATGCCCGACCCGTACGGGATTGCGGCGGGTATAAGCCAGGGGCGAGGCATGCCTCGCCCGTCGGTTATTAACCCTGTAACAGCGGTTTCAGGAAGCGCGCGGTGTGCGAACGCTCGCACTGCGCCACGGTTTCCGGCGTGCCGGAGACGAGGATTTCACCGCCGCCGCTGCCGCCTTCCGGGCCGAGATCGACAATCCAGTCGGCGGTTTTGATCACATCAAGGTTGTGCTCAATCACCACGATGGTATTGCCCTGGTCGCGCAGCTGGTGCAGGACTTCCAGCAACTGCTGGATATCGGCGAAGTGCAGACCGGTGGTCGGCTCATCAAGGATATACAGCGTCTGCCCGGTGCCGCGCTTCGACAGCTCACGCGCCAGCTTCACGCGCTGCGCTTCACCGCCGGACAGCGTGGTAGCCGACTGACCGAGGCGGATATACGACAGGCCAACGTCCATCAGCGTTTGCAGCTTACGCGCCAGCGCCGGTACCGCATCGAAGAACTCACGCGCTTCTTCAATGGTCATCTCCAGCACTTCATGAATGCTCTTGCCCTTGTACTTTACTTCCAGCGTCTCGCGGTTATAGCGTTTGCCTTTACACTGGTCGCACGGCACGTAGATATCCGGCAGGAAGTGCATCTCAACCTTGATCACGCCGTCGCCCTGGCAGGCTTCGCAGCGCCCGCCGCGCACGTTAAAGCTGAAACGCCCCGGCGTGTAGCCACGGGTACGTGATTCCGGCACCCCGGCAAACAGCTCGCGCACCGGGGTAAAGATACCGGTATAGGTTGCCGGGTTGGAGCGCGGCGTGCGGCCAATCGGGCTTTGATCGATATCGATAACTTTGTCGAAGTGCTCCATGCCGCTGATGCTGCGGTAAGGCGCGGCTTCGGCAATGGTGGCGCCGTTCAGCTGGCGCTGGGCCAGCGGGAACAGGGTATCGTTGATCAGCGTCGATTTACCGGAGCCGGACACGCCGGTAACGCAGGTAAACAGGCCAACCGGCAGCGTCAGGGTGACATCCTTCAGGTTGTTGCCGCTGGCTCCGGTCAGCTTCAGCACTTTCGCCGGGTCGCCCTTCACCCGCTCCTCAGGAATGGCGATGCCGCGCTTGCCGCTGAGGAACTGCCCGGTCAGCGACGCTTCTACAGCCATAATGTCGTCAACGGTGCCTTCGGCGACAATCTGCCCGCCGTGCACGCCCGCGCCGGGCCCGATATCGATCACATGGTCAGCAGCGCGAATCGCATCTTCATCATGCTCCACCACAATCACCGTATTGCCGAGATTGCGCAGGTGGACCAGCGTTTCCAGCAGGCGTTCATTGTCGCGCTGATGCAGACCGATAGACGGCTCATCCAGTACGTACATCACGCCGACCAGTCCGGCACCAATCTGGCTGGCCAGACGAATACGCTGCGCCTCACCGCCGGAGAGCGTTTCCGCCGAGCGCGACATCGACAGGTAGTTCAGCCCGACGTTCACCAGGAACTTCAGGCGGTCGCCGATCTCTTTCAGCACTTTCTCAGCAATCTGCGCGCGCTGGCCGCTGAGCTTCATATTCTGGAAAAACGCCATCGCATGGCCGATGCTCATATCTGAGATGGTCGGCAGCGTGGTGTTCTCAACAAAAACGTGGCGTGCTTCACGGCGCAGACGGGTGCCGTGGCAGCTGGTGCAGGAGCGGTTACTGATAAATTTCGCCAGCTCTTCGCGTACCGCAGACGATTCTGTCTCTTTATAACGGCGCTCGATATTGTGCAGCACGCCCTCGAACGGATGGCGGCGCACTGAAGTGTCTCCGCGATCGTTGACGTATTTAAACTCGATATTGTCTTTGCCGGAACCGTACAGGATCACCTTGCGGCTCTCTTCCGGCAGGGAGTTGAACGGCGCTTCGATATCAAACTTCAGATGCTCCGCCAGCGAGCGCAGCATCTGGAAATAGTAGAAGTTGCGGCGGTCCCAGCCGCGGATCGCGCCGCCGGCCAGCGACAGCTCCGGGTTCTGCACCACGCGCTCCGGGTCGAAATACTGCTGAACGCCCAACCCGTCACAGGTCGGGCAGGCACCGGCCGGGTTATTGAAGGAGAACAGGCGGGGTTCCAGCTCGTTCATGCTGTAGCCGCAAATCGGGCAGGCGAAGTTGGCCGAGAACAGCAGCTCTTCAGCGGCGGCGTCATCCATATCGGCCACCACGGCGGTGCCGCCGGAGAGCTCCAGCGCGGTTTCAAACGACTCTGCCAGGCGCTGCGCGAGATCGTCACGTACCTTAAAGCGGTCCACCACCACTTCGATGGTGTGTTTCTTCTGCAGTTCCAGCTTTGGCGGATCGGAGAGATCGCACACTTCACCGTCGATGCGGGCGCGGATATAGCCCTGGCTGGCGAGGTTTTCCAGCGTTTTGCTGTGCTCACCTTTGCGATCTTTGACGATCGGGGCCAGCAGCATCAGGCGGCGGCCTTCCGGCTGCGCCAGCACGTTGTCCACCATCTGGCTAACGGTCTGTGCCGCCAGCGTGACGTCGTGATCCGGACAGCGCGGTTCGCCAACGCGGGCAAACAGCAGGCGCAGGTAGTCATGGATTTCGGTAATGGTGCCGACGGTGGAACGCGGGTTATGCGAGGTAGATTTCTGCTCGATCGAAATCGCCGGAGAAAGACCCTCAATGTGGTCAACGTCCGGTTTTTCCATCAGTGACAGGAACTGGCGCGCATAGGCGGAGAGCGATTCAACGTAGCGGCGCTGACCCTCGGCGTACAGCGTATCAAACGCCAGCGAGGACTTGCCGGAACCTGACAGGCCGGTCACCACGATCAGTTTATCGCGCGGAATGGTCAGGTTGATGTTTTTCAAATTGTGGGTGCGGGCACCCCGTACTTCGATCTTATCCATTCACAATTCCCGGATTAGCACAAACCTCACCATGCCTGCCCGGCACGGCCAGAAAGAAACGTGTCATTATGGCACAAAAAAACCTGAATGGATAACCAGTGTTTTGCCCTGAAGTGCCATGCAAACTGATGCAACGCTGCAACGAAAGTAAGCCTTTTTCGAGGCGTCTCCTAAATGTAGGATCTCAGGGTAGCCCATGATAGAATTTTGCGCCTAGACTTAGAGAACGAACATTAACCGGAGAGAGCAACATGGCCAGCAGAGGCGTAAACAAAGTAATTTTAGTCGGAAATCTGGGGCAGGACCCGGAAGTTCGCTACATGCCGAATGGCGGTGCCGTTGCCAACATCACTCTGGCTACCTCCGAATCCTGGCGCGACAAGCAGACCGGCGAAACCAAAGAGAAAACTGAATGGCACCGTGTTGTGCTGTTCGGCAAGCTGGCTGAAGTGGCCGGTGAATACCTGCGTAAAGGCTCTCAGGTTTATATCGAAGGCGCACTGCAGACCCGTAAATGGACTGACCAGGCTGGCGTTGAGAAGTACACCACTGAAGTTGTGGTTAACGTTGGCGGCACCATGCAGATGCTGGGCGGTCGTGCTCAGGGCGGCGGTGCTCCAGCAGGCGGCGGTCAGGGCGCAGGCAACAACAACGGTTGGGGCCAGCCTCAGCAGCCACAGGGCGGCAACCAGTTCAGCGGCGGCGCACAGCAGTCCCGTCCGCAGCAGGCTCCACAGCAGAACAGCGCACCTGCTAACAATGAGCCACCAATGGACTTCGACGACGACATCCCTTTCTGATTTGACAGCGTCGTCAGCGAGTCAAAAAAAGCCCCGCATGCCAATGCGGGGCTTTTTGTTTTCAGCTGATGACGGGGGCCAATCAGCCCGCCCTAGCGCGGAGGCGCTTTCAGGCTACATGATGAGGGCGGTGTGTAACATCACCTCGGCCTTTAAGGAGTCCTGCGACGGAAATATCTTCATCCAGCTCATCCCAGTGAATCCCACCAGGACTCAGCTCGTAACTCGTCAAAACGAGGATGTTTTCAATCTCCGGATTGAAATTTAAGGTCAATCAACAGGTTTTATCGCAGGCGCAAACACCTGAATAGCTCTAGTTTTGATTGTGAAGCGAGCAGGGGTCTGCCCGATCAGCTCACCGTCGGCGTTGATATCATGCGGGCGACGGGTGGTCAGCGTCAGCGCAGTGGTGGAAAGCGTGCGCACCTTGCGCCAGCGGCCATGCGTGCCGCGCCGCAGCGCAGGCAGCAGGGCGATCATCTGCCACCAGTGCGCCACTTCCAGGCTGTACACGTCCAGCAATCCGTCATCGGGGGCAGCACTCTGTTCCACGGTCATCCCGCCGCCGTAAAAACGCCCGTTGCCGACTGAAACCTGTACGGTTTTCACCTTCTCGGTCACGCCGTCATGCTCAATGCTGGCGCTAAACGGGCGGCTCTGTTTCAGCAGCTTAAACGCGGCCAGCGCATAGCCGAAGGTGCCCCAGCGCTTTTTCGATTCGGCGGTCAGATGGCGGGCAAGCGTGGCGGAAAAGCCGATGCTGGAGACGTTGAAAAACAGGTGGCCATTAACTTCGCCAAGATCGACCTCCCGGCGATGTCCGGCGGCAATAATTTTTACCGCCTGCTGCAGATCGTTGCTGATGCCGAGCGTGCGGGCAAAATCATTGGCGGTACCCAGCGGCAATACGCCGAGCGGCAAGCCGCTGCTCATTAACCCCGGCGCTGCGGCATTCAGGCTGCCGTCACCGCCGCCAACAATCACCAGATCAATGCCGTCGGCCCAGGCGCGGATCAGGTCACTGCTGCTGCGGCGATCCTCTTTTGGCGGTTCAATCACGTCGATGCGGTGCGCTGACAGGCTCTGTTTCGCCTGCTGGCGTAGCGCTTTGCCATTGCGCGAATGCTCATTGATCAATAACAGCGCGGTCAGATTAAGTGGCTCAGAATCGGTGTTATCTCTCATTAGGCTTAATTCAACTCATTGAACGGAACGGGGGGAGAGTGCATCGAATCACGGTAATGAGCAGGTGAGCAATCGCCATTTCTCATGTTTACATTTATCGATAAATCATGACGTCCCCTTTTTCTGCCTCTGCGCCAATTACCCCTGTTTATCTCACGATTTCGGTCATAACTTTTTCTTATCGGTCCTCTCTGCCTTGAGGGGGCGCCAGGGCAGAGCTGGCGGTGCTTTGCGCGATTTTTGCTGCTTTTCCCTGCGCTTTTCAACTCATCACTTTTTCATTGCACCCTTAAAGTGCGATGATATAGTCGCGCAAGGAACCTCATCATCCCTCTGATTATCCTGAAAAATAATGAATGTCATCAGGGCTAGCTCATCTCGCATAAGGAATTTGTTATGACAGCTTTTACCTCTCTGGAAGCGTTTCTCACCTCTTTACAGCAGCGCGATCCGCATCAGCCGGAGTATCTGCAGGCGGTGCGCGAAGTTTTCACCTCCCTGTGGCCATTCCTCGAACAAAACCCTCACTATCAGCAGCAGGCGCTGCTGGAGCGGCTGGTTGAGCCGGAGCGCGCTATTCAGTTCCGCGTGGCCTGGGTTGATGATAAAGGCCAGGTGCAGGTTAATCGTGCGTGGCGCGTGCAGTTCAGCTCGGCGATTGGTCCGTATAAAGGAGGGATGCGCTTTCATCCATCGGTAAATCTGTCGATCCTCAAGTTCCTCGGCTTCGAGCAGACCTTTAAAAATGCGCTGACGACGTTACCCATGGGCGGTGGCAAGGGCGGTTCTGATTTCAACCCGAAAGGGAAAAGTCACGGTGAAGTGATGCGCTTCTGTCAGGCGCTGATGACCGAACTGTATCGCCACCTTGGCCCGGATACCGACGTTCCGGCCGGGGATATCGGCGTGGGCGGGCGCGAAGTGGCATTTATGGCTGGGATGATGAAGAAGCTGTCGAATAACACCGCCTGCGTGTTCACCGGCAAAGGACTGTCGTTCGGCGGCAGCCTGATCCGCCCGGAAGCGACCGGCTATGGCCTGGTGTACTTTACCGACGCGATGCTGAAACGCCACGGTCTGGGCTTTGAGGGCAGCACGGTTGCCGTGTCCGGCGCGGGCAACGTGGCGCAGTATGCGATTGAAAAGGCGATGGCGCTGGGCGCGCGCGTGCTGACCGCGTCGGATTCACGCGGCACGGTAGTGGATGAAGCGGGCTTTACGCCTGCGAGCCTGGCGCATCTGGCCGAGATCAAAAACGAACGATACGGCAGCGTGGAAGAGTATGCGCGCGAACGCAACCTGGTGTATCTCGCCGGGCAGCAGCCGTGGAGCGTGCCGGTGGATATCGCGCTGCCGTGCGCCACGCAGAATGAGCTGGATCTACCTGCCGCCCGTCTGCTGATTGCCAATGGCGTGAAGGCGGTGGCGGAAGGTGCCAACATGCCAACCACCATCCAGGCGACCGATGCGTTTCTTGATGCGGGCGTGCTGTTTGCGCCCGGCAAGGCAGCGAATGCGGGCGGGGTGGCGACTTCCGGGCTGGAGATGGCGCAGAACGCCGCGCGTCTGAGCTGGAAGGCGGAGAAGGTCGATATCCGCCTGCAACATATCATGCTGGATATCCACCACGCCTGCGTGGAGCACGGCGGGGAAGGCAAGCAGACGCACTACGTGCGCGGCGCCAACATTGCCGGATTCGTCAAAGTCGCCGACGCGATGCTGGCGCAGGGCGTGCTGTAACCGCGATGACCACACCGCCGGGGCCGATCCTCTTTTTCGATCGGCCGCCGGGCCATTACAAAACCGTGGCGGTCTGCTCCCGGCGCTGCTTCACCCGCCAGAACCACGCCAGCAGGATAAACCACAGCGGCATTGCACAGAGCGCGCTCAGCGTATCCGGGTCAAACACCATCACCACCAGCGAGAACAGGAAAAACAGCAGGGTTAGCCAGCTTATCACAATCCCCGCCGGCATCTTAAACGTCGAGCGCTGGTGCAGTTGCGGGCAGCGCTTGCGGTACACCAGATAGGCCACCAGAATCATCCCCCAGCTGTAAATCACCAGGATTGCCGCCAGCGTCGACACCACGGTAAACAGCGTCATCACGTTCGGCACCAGGAACAGCAGCAGCGTCCCGCTTAGCATGCAAAAGCAGGAGAACATCAGGCTGCGCACCGGAATGCGCGTGGTGCGCGACAGAATGCGGAACTGCCAGTGGGCGTGCTGCTCAACCGACAGGCCATAAAGCATGCGCGTGCTGGAGTAGACGCCGCTGTTGGCCGAGGACATCGCCGAGGTCAGAGCCACAAAGTTGATCACCGCGGCGGCGGCAGGCAGGCCCGCCTTGGCAAACAGCGTGACGAACGGGCTGGTCTCCGGCGAAATATGCTGCCACGAGGTCACCGCAATAATCACCACCATCGAAAGCACATAGAAGATGATGATGCGCAGCGGAATCGCCTTGATCGCCTTCGGCAGCACCGTCTGCGGCGATTTGGTTTCGGCGCTCATGGTGCCGAGCAGCTCAATACCGGTGTAGGAGAAAATCGCGATCTGGAAACCGGCAAAAAAGCCGACAATGCCGTGCGGCATAAACACCGCCGGGTCGCTGAGGTTATGCAGCGAGGCGGTCACGCCGTCCGGGGAGGTCCAGCCGGTTGCCACCATCCAGATGCCGGTGACGATCAGCGCCACAATGGCGATCACCTTAATAATCGCAAACCAGAATTCCGCCTCGCCAAACATTTTCACCGACAGCAGGTTAAACAGGCACAGCAACCCAAGGGTGAACAGCGCCGGTATCCACGGTGACAGCTCCGGTAGCCAGTACTGTACATAACCTCCGCACACCACCACATCGGCAATACAGGTCACCACCCAGCTCAGCCAGTAGGACCAGCCGAGGAAGAAGCTGGCCTTAGGGCCGAGATAGTCGGAAACGAAATCGGCGAAGGAGCGGTAATCGAGCTTTGTCAGCAGCACTTCACCCATCGCGCGCATCACCATATACATAAAGAAGCCGACCACGATATAGGTGATAAGGATCGAGGTGCCGGAAACGGCGATGGTTTTGCCCGCGCCCATAAACAGCCCGGTGCCGATCGCACCGCCGAGGGAGATAAGCTGAATATGGCGTGAACTCAGGCCGCGATGCAGGTGTTGCTGCGCATCCGTTTGGTCAGACATAGCATCCTCTCAACATTGTATTATTAGCGGGCAAAGCCACCCCTTCCCCATAGAAATATCAGGGCGTTACGAGCGCAGGAAGTCGGTAAGTGGGCATCATGCTGGCGCTGTGCTGTAACAAAGTCAACACAGTGTCATCCGTAATTATTCACTTTATGATCACATTCAACTTTTTGAAAAACAGAGGAAAATTTTTTTATATGCATTTTTACTGCATATAAGTTGCATAAAATTGCGTTATCTATACCAGAGTAAAAAGCTAACTAATTATTCATTCGTAAGCGGGTCAGGTACACTCGATGCGGCAAAAAAATAAACGCTAAGGAGAGGCAAGAAGATGCAACACGCTCTTACCCTGCAACAGCTGACCGACCTGGTCAGCGCCGATAATCTGATTACCGATAGCTACCAGAAAGCCTGGTACTGCAAAGGCTTTCGCGTCGGGCACGGTGATGCGCTGGCGGTGGTGCTGCCGGAAACGCTGCTGCAGCTGTGGCAGGTGCTGCAGGTGTGCCAGCAGAATGACTGCATAATTTTGATGCAGGCGTCTAATACCGGGGTGACCGGCGGTTCAACGCCGCACGGTGATGACTACGATCGCCCGGTGATTATCGTCAGCACGCGCAAGATCAAAGGCGTGCAGGTGATTGATAATGCAGAGCAGATTATTGCCTTTCCCGGCAGCACCCTGACCGAGCTGGAAGCGGCGCTTGCCCCTTACAATAAGGAGCCGCATTCGGTGATCGGCTCCTCGTGCATTGGCGCATCGGTGGTGGGCGGTATCTGTAATAATTCCGGCGGCTCGCTACTGCAGCGCGGCCCGGCGTTTACCGAGAAGTCGCTGTTTGCACAAATTACCGAGGACGGCCAGCTGCTGCTGGTCAATCACCTCGGTATCGATCTCGGCACTGCGCCGGAGGAGATCATCGCCAACCTGGAGGCCGGGCAGTATACCACCGGTACCGCGCCGGATTGGGCGGGTAAGATCTGGGCGGATGACTATGCAGCGGTGATCAAAGACGTGGCGGCGGAAACCCCAACGCGCTTCAACGGCAATCCGCAGTATCTGCACGACAGCGCGGGCTGCGCCGGCAAAGTGATCGTTTTCGCCGTGCGCCTGGCAACCTTTGACGCTACCCCGCAGGAGGACACCTTCTATATCGGCAGCAACGATGAGCAGGTGCTGCTCGACCTGCGCCGCTATCTGATTGAGAATCTGGAAACCCTGCCGATTCAGGCGGAGTATATCCATCGCAACGCCTTCCGTCTGACGCTGCGCTATGCCCGCCATATGTTCCTGTCGATCAAGCGCCTTGGCCCGGCGGCGCTGCCCGGCCTGATGCGTAAAAAGGCGTTGTGGGATGCACGGGTGAAAAAGCTGAAGCTGTTCCCTGCCAACACCATCGATAAGCTGATCCAGTGGGGCAACCGCGTGACGCCATCAACCGTGGCGCCGCGCCTGCTCTCCTGGCATCGCCGCTATGAACACCATCTGATGATTAAACTGGCCCACGATGAGGTTGCGTCGATGAGCCGTCTGCTGACGGCCTTTTTCGCCGCGCGCAACGGCGAGTGGTTTCACTGCAGCGAAGCCGAACAGCAGGATGCGTTTCTGGTGCGTTTCGGCGTGGGTGCCTGCACGGTGTTCTACTGCGACTATTACGGTATTAATACCGACGACAGGCTGATCGCCTTTGACGTCGCCCTGCGCCGCAACGATACGCAGTGGCTGATCCACCTGCCGCCGGAGCTACAGTCACAGGTGCTGGAAGACTCCTGCTGCGGCCACTTCTTCTGCCTGGTCAACCATCAGGACTACATCCTCAAGCCGGGCGTTGATGGCGCCCGGTTCAAGGCGGCGGTGCTGGAGTATCTCGACCAGCGCGGGGCGAAATATCCGGCCGAGCACAATATTGGCCACCTGTATCACGCCTCACAAGCGCATCAGCAGCACTTCCATCAGCTCGATCCCACCAATAGCTGCAATCCGGGCATTGGCAAAACCAGCAAGAAGAAGCACTGGGCATGAATCCGACACCGTTAGTTTTACTGCCCGGCGTGATGTGTGATGCCGGGCTGTGGCAGCGTATGCTGCCGGAGCTGGAGCAGCTTGGCCCGCTAATTTACGGCGATCTGTCGCAGGGGCGCTCCATTACGGAGATGGCCGATGCGGTACTGGCAGCCTGCCCGCCACGGTTCACGCTGGTGGGGTTCTCAATGGGCGGATATGTCGCGCGCGAGATCCTGCGCCGGGTGCCGCAGCGCGTGCAGAGTCTGGTGCTGATCGCCACCTCCAGCGCGGCGGACAGTGAGGCGATGGCGGAGTTTAAGCAGGCGGTGGCGGAGAATCTGCAGCGCGCCAGCGGCACCTTCCACGGCATCGGCCAGCGGGCGATCGCGCAATCGCTGAGCCGTGACCATCAGTCCGACCCGCAGCTGCAGCAGGCGATCCTCGATATGAGCGTGCGCCTCGGGCGCGAGACCTTTATCCGCCAGCTGCGGATGCCGCGCAGCAGCGACACCGATCTCCTGTCGGCCATCTGCTGCCCCACGCTGGTGATTGCCGCCGCCGACGATCGCATGCGCACGCTGGAAGAGTCGCGGCAGCTGGCGGCTGCCATTCCCGCATCGCGGCTGGAAGTGGTCGAAAACAGTGGGCATATGCTGCCGCTGGAGCAGCCCGGTGCGCTGCTTATGCTGCTGCGCGACTGGCTGGGCAACGCGGCATAAACAGTTACTAAAAAAACAGGCGGGCAGAGGGGCGCAGGGCTGGATTAGCCGGATAATTTCAATACAATCACTGTCGGCCAGGATGGCACTAAAATGCTCAGGAGTGTAAGTGGTGATTTATCCGGGATGGTTTGCATGAAAAAGTGGTTGCTGATGCTGGTTGTCACGCTGTTTGCCTGTGGGGCGGTGGCGGCGGAGCATAACGTCGATCCACAGGGGACCAGCCTGGCCTTTTACAGCTGGTATCTGACGGCATTGAGTAAAGAAGAGAGCCCGATCGATGAACACGATCCGCTGTTAAATGAATATGTCACCCAGCGCCTGCTGCAAAAAATTAACCTGCTGATCAAAAGCCCTGATGGCATGGACGATGACTATTTTCTGCAGGATCAGGACTACAGCGATGGCTGGGTCAATAACGTCAGCGTCAGCCGTTTTACCTACAACGGCAACCGCGCCGCCGGGGATGTGATCCTCGGCCGCGATCCCAGCGACCAGCAGCATCTGCTGGTAACCCTGGTGCATGAACGCGACGGCTGGAAGATCGACGAAGTGCAGCAGGAATCCACCCCCGCGCAGTAATCCCCTCAGGCGAAGCGGCTAAACTGCTGGTGCAGATCGTCCAGCAGCTGATAGCGGCGGCGATACTCCGCGCGTTTCTTACTGGGGATCTCTTCCATGGCTTTGTGTGCCAGTTCCGCTGGCAGTTGCCATAGCTGGCGCGACAGGCGGCTGGAATCAAGCGACTGCCAGAACTCATCATAGCTGGCGACAAACGCCTCTTTCTTTTTAAAGCGATAGCGCAGGCTGCGCCAGGTGTGGCTGCAGTCGCTGACCCCCTGCAGGGTGCTGATACCGAGCTCACGCGCCAGCAAAAATGCCACTTCCAGCAGTAATCGTTTCGGAAACAGACCGTAGCAGGCCTTGGTCGCGAGGCGGATTGCCTCGTGGGGCGTATCGCGATGGGCACCCTGCACGCAACCAATTACCAGCACCGGCTGGCCGCGCTGTTCGGTAATGGCGAACGTCAGCACTGCCAGCGTAACCTCCCCACTACTGAGCAGCATCACCACTTCACCCTCGCGCTCGCAGCGGCCATTACAGGCAACTGTGACGCGAAAAGGTTGGTCATCCTTGCCATAAAAACTCACCAGCTCGGTGGAGTGCGGCGACAGCAGGGCCTGGCGCAGAACGCCAGCGGTTAACTGTTGCATAAAACGGTAATGCTGGCCGATGGTCCGGGCACGCTGGGTGGCGCTCAGCCCCAGATGCAGGTACGGGCGGTGAACTTTTCCCGGCAGCGTCGGCTGAAGCACAAGTGCTTCGCGCATTGCCGGGATATCCGCCAGCTGCCTCATATGCAGGGCGGTGCTGTGCGGAAAGGCCAGCGAGCGCAGCAGGAACTTTGCCCGATAAGCGGAGGATTGCCATGTGGCGTTCGGCGTGATGCGTCCGCTGACCAGGGCAGTAAACAGTGAGAGCGCGCTCTCGGGACTGCTGAAAAACAGTGCTTCTGATGACATGACAATAAGCCGTTGTAGGAAAGTGTCCCGATTAAAGCAGGACAAAGCTTAATGGTGCCTCAATGCCCGGTGACTGTTTCGTGACGTTATCATTCGGTTGAATCGGCGTTTACTCTTCTCTGGTAACACCTGTGCGGTGGCATAAACGGCTAACGGCGGCGTAGACTGAATCGCGTATGGTGATGCCCATCTATTAACAAGGAGTTAGCTTGATGAAACTGTTCTATACCCCGGGTGCCTGTTCGTTATCTCCCCACATTGCTCTGGAAGAAGTGGGTGCGACCTTCACGCTGGAACGCGTTGATCTGAAAACTAAAAAAACCGAAAGCGGCGCAGATTTCACCACCATCAACAGCAAAGGCTATATTCCTGCCTTACTGCTGGATGATGGCAGCCTGCTGACCGAAGGTACCGTGATTGCGCAGTACGTGGCTGACCTCAAGCCGGAGTCGGGTCTTGCGCCCTTAGCCGGCACCGCCGAACGCTACAGGCTGATGGAGTGGCTGAGCTTTATCAGCACCGAGCTGCACAAGCCGATGGGGTCGCTATTCAACCCCGCGCAGTCGGCGGACTGGAAACAGGCGGCGACCGGCAATCTGAACAAACGTCTCGACTGGCTCTCCGGCGCGCTGGCGGGTAAAAACTGGCTGATGGGCGATAAATTTACCGTGGCCGATGCCTATCTGTTTACCGTTCTCGGCTGGAGCAAAGTGGTGGGCTTTAGTCTGGATAACTGGCCGGATCTGCAGGCGTTTGCGGGCCGCGTTGCGGCCCGTCCGGCGGTTCAGCGCGCGATGAAGGCGGAAGGTCTGATCTAGACCGGCTGGAAAGCGTGAGGCAAACACCGTAAGCTGACGCCCTGTTCATTTTTTGATGGGGTCGGCAGTGGAAGGGGTACCAGAGCAGTTTTGCTACGAGCAGGATCGCGCCAGCTTCCGGCATCTTTCCGGGCAGCCAGGCGTCGAGCTGTATCGTGCGCATATCACGCGTTACGCCTTCGAGCCTCATACGCATGAAGCGTTCGGCATCGGCACCATCGATCGCGGTGCCGAACGCTTTCGCTATCGCGGGGCGCAGCATGTCGCCCCGGTCGATTCACTGGTGCTGATGAACCCGGACGAGCTGCACACCGGCGAATCCGCCACTGAAGGCGGCTGGCAGTACCGTATGATCTACCTTGAGCCACAACGTCTGGCTGCCCTGACCGGGGAAGCAGAATGGTGGTTTGAACAGGCGGTGTGCCACGATCCACAGCGCGCCCGTCTGCTGTCGCAGCTGCTGGAAAATCTGTGGCATCACGATGATCCGCTGGCCGTGGATGGCCTGTTGCTCAACCTCTGCGAGCTACTGCGCCCGCACGCCCGCATCGCCCGCCCCTTAGCGGCAGGACCACGCCATCGCTTTGACGTGGTGCGTGATTATCTGCGCGCGAACCTCTGCGAACGCATCTCCCTGAATGAGCTGGCCGCGCTGGTCTCGCTCAGCCCGTATCACTTTCAGCGGCAGTTTAAGGCACAGTACCACGTCACCCCGCATCAGATGCTGATGGCATTTCGCCTTTACCGCGCCAGCCAGCTGTTGGCCGCCGGCCTGCCTGCGGCGGACGTGGCAGCATCGGTTGGGCTGACCGACCAGGCGCACCTGACGCGCTCCTTCGCCATCCGCTACGGCATTACCCCTTCGCGCTATCAGAAGCAGGTGCGTGCTCAGCTGCGCTGATCGCAATTTGCTACAATCTCTGCCCGCTCTCTTTCCCCATACTGGCGTTTTCTTTTGGCCGGAGCGGACTATGCTTGCTGGAATTTTCTTTGCCCTGATTGCAGGGCTGATGTGGGGGCTGATCTTCGTTGGCCCGCTGATGGTGCCGGATTATCCTGGCACGCTGCAGTCGATGGGGCGTTACCTGGCGTTTGGACTGATTGCGCTGCTGCTGGCCTGGCAGGATCGCCATCGTCTGAAGAAACTGTCGCGCCGCGACTGGCAGGAGGCTTTTCGTCTGACGCTGGTCGGCAACCTTCTCTATTACGCCTGCCTGGCGACGGCGATCCAGCGCACCGGCGCGCCAATCTCTACCATGATTATCGGCACGCTGCCGGTGGTTATCTCGGTGAGTGCCAATCTGTTTTACGGCGCTGAAGAAGGGCGCTTGCGCTGGGCGAAACTCTGCCCCGCGCTGCTGCTGATTGCTGCCGGGCTGGTGTGCGTCAACGTGGCCGAGTTGCGTACAGTGGGGCAGCAGTTTGATCTTTGGCGCTACCTGAGCGGCATGGCGCTGGCGTTTGCCGCCGTCGTTTGCTGGACATGGTATCCACTGCGCAATGCCCGCTGGCTGCGCCGGCATCCCATCCGCCCGGCGACCTGGGCAACTGCGCAGGGGGTGGTCACGCTGCCGCTGGCCGCCGTGGGTTATCTGCTGGTGATGGCGCTGCTTCATGTGACCAGGCCGGAGTTCGCCTTGCCCTTTGGCCCGCGTCCCGGCGTATTTATTGCGCTGATGCTGGCGATTGCGCTGCTCTGCTCGTGGCTGGGCACGCTGTGCTGGAATGAAGCCAGCCAGCGCTTGCCGACTGTGCTGGTGGGGCCACTTATCGTGTTCGAAATCCTCGCCGGGCTCACTTATACCTTTTTATTACGTCAGTCGTGGCCGCCGTTACTCACCCTGTGCGGCGTGGCTTGCCTGATGGTCGGCGTGATTAGCGCAATGCGTATCAAGCCAGAGCCGGTAGTAAAGTCGTTGAAGATAACTCAGTAATGCAGGCTGCTGGCGAGGAAATCCTAACGATTTCTGTCGCGCAGCGGCCCGCTCTGGCTCGCGCTCACCGCGGGCCATATATTCGCATTTGTGTGATTTAGATCACACATTTTTGGCCATGTCGGCCGCGCTTTTTTTCATCTCTTGCCACCGCTGCTTGGCACAATCCAGGATTGTTCCGCTATAAGAATAATCGCTATTCTTATTGCACCTTTTTTTTGGACAGTGAATCCCTCCTACTGAATGTTAAATTCTCCATTTTTGAGACGCATTTATCTTGCGGATACCACTATTTAATCGAAAAAATGAGTCAAAAATTGATAAGTCGCCCGAGGTTTTCCCCATGGGAAGAGGAAGGATTGATAAGATAAAACATCATTTAACAGTAGTGAAGGCGTGGGTTAAGCCTGTAATGTTTAACTCTGATAATGTAAAAGCGCACTTGTAGCATGATGCTACTCACATTCTGATGCCCTTAAAGGCGCGTGGCAGCACATTTCGTTAAACATAAGCTCAGCGACGGAGCGCCCACAATAAATCAGTTTGATGAACCAGTGATTAAGCGAGAATGATTATCGTGGCAGGGGCATTAGCGGCGGGTATTGGCGGAATTATTAGAATTTGTTAAGTCACTTTCGGCGCGTTTATCTTTGCTTGCAAAGATAAACGCGCATTGAAAGCCTTGATGCTACTGAGTTTTTAGCTGGTGACTGAGTAAGTTACGGCCAAACTACTGGGCGGGATTACGAATAATTCATCAGTAAAAATCCGCGCCAAAAAAACGTCCGGTACTTTTCAATAAGTATTGAGAATATTTTAATTTGGACCTGTTAATACATAACAAACAGCTTAAAACGATTACTGATTTTCGAGATTATACGGGTAATGATAGACGCTACGGCTGATATCCAGCAGGCGACAGCTGCGGCGCGTGCCGATGTCGTAAGTATCTTGCAAAAAATTAACGGCCTGGCGCTTGTCATTGGTGGTAAAGAAATTCTTCAATACGCTTTGCAGCATCTCTTTGTCCGATGACAGGGTTTGCAGTTCCCGCTCCATAGTGTGTACTTTTTCCTCCAACTCTTTGATTTTTCGCCCTTCTTCTGAAGAGAGGCCAGCATATTTCTTTTTCCAACTGTAGAAAGTTGCTTCAGAAATCCCCAGTTCATCACAAATCTCTTTCACCTTAATGCCGCTCTCAGAAGCTTTAATGGCACTGGTGATTTGCTCTTCGGTATATCGTGACTTTCTCATAATGCTATTACCTTTCTTAACAATATTGGGATGAGAATAACTGCATTAATCAATGGATCTGTTTTGTACAGATATTGGCGCAGTGTTTAAAAGTACGCGATTGGAATGGCAGGCTTTAAGTTAAGGGATTATGAAGAAATAACATCATGGGATTTCTCCTATTTTATTTCAAAAGGGTTTTGTTAGCTTTCGATATTGGTTTTTTTGATATAAATTCGTCTCATGCCAGTACAAGACCAGGCAGTAATTAGGAAAACTCCAGCGGGCAGGGAAAAAAAACTGTGCTAACTTTGCTCCCGACTTAAGCATTTTTGTGAAAACGGTCACAGTATGAATAAGACCAGAGTTAACTACACTCGCAGCAGTTGAGAATGTGGCACGGTTAAAAAAACCGTCTCAAAAATAAATGGCATGATTTAATAAAAGGCACGCCGATGCCTGATTAGCAGATTAATTTTCGCTTTGTCGCCAGGTATCACTGTGCGTTATTGAATCAGTTGTGGACAAGGATGTGTTGGTTAGTGGCTTTAGGGTGTTGGAAACACAAAGGATGCTTCGATGAAATACAGTGTGATGTCTAATGCTGCCTGGATGATGTCTGAAAAGATTGTCTCGGTTTTTGGTGTAATTTTTGTCACCTCCTATGTGGCCAAATCTTTCGGTCCAGCCATATTTGGCCAAATAGCATTTTCTGCATCACTTTTTTCAATTGTTCAGACTATTGCCATTTTTGGTACTGAAACCATTCTTTTCAAAAGCATCAGCAAAAGTGCATCGAAAGGAATGCGGTTGATGGCCGTGGCGAAATCACTGCGCCTGACATTATTACTGGTGCTGTCGTTACCGGTATTGCTGTATGTCTGGTTGACCATGCGTGAAAATTTTATTGTTTTTGCCGTGGCTTCATTTATTTCGGCCATGTTCGTTACTCAGGATATCTTTAGCGTATACAACAATGCGCGCCTTGAATCGCGAATGAACACGGTGGCCAATGCCACGGGGATGATACTCAGTTTCGCCATCAGCTTTGGCGTTGCCTGGTTCAAACTCAGCCCGTTGCTGCTGTCACTGTCGATTGTTGCGGTTACGCTGGTACCGTATCTGATCAAGCGCAGCCGCTTTTATCAGACCAACAGCATCAGCCCACCGCCGCGGCGCAAGCGCAGGAATTATTTACGTTATTTACTGCATGCGGGTTTGCCACTGGCGATTTCCAGCGTGTTTATCTCTATCCAGGTAAAGACGGCACAGTTCTTTCTGGTTGGGGTTGGCTCAGCGCATGAGCTGGGGTTGTTCACCGCAGCAAACACCATTTCTGCTTCATGGATTTTTATTCCGGTCGCAATCATTACATCGTGCTTTTCTGAGATTTTCCGGGAACGCGGTGATGTGGCAGTAAAACTGGCTTCACGACTGTACGGATATGTAATGGCAGTTTCATTTTTGATGCTCTCCCTTGTCACGCTGTTTGGTGACAGGATCATCAACAGCCTTTATGGGCAAGACTACACACAATCGGGAAACCTCATTACGTTGTTGTCGCTAGCAACCTGCTTTTCGGCAATGGGAACAGTAGCGTATCGCTACATGGTTAAAGAGGGCGGTTTCAACTACTTACTGGTGAAAGTCATTTTACTGGTGGTGATTGGTCTGGCAACGTCTTACTTCTTTATCCACTCCTGGGGATTAACAGGCGCAGCCTGGAGCGTGTTTGTTACTGAGCTTTTATCCCTGACGATAATGAATTATTTCTTTAAGAATGGCGTCATTCTTAAAATACAGCTTTCCTCACTCAACTACAAAACCTACAGATGAGGTAAATCATGTTGAAGCTCAAAGCAGAATTGAGAAAAGGTTTTGTTTACCTGCTCAAAAAGATGCCTTGGTCTTACCAGGATAAAGTTTATTACTTTCAGAAATTCAGAAGTATACCTAACATCCGGGAACCTAAGTTATTCAATGAGAAAGTTCTGTATCGTAAATATGTGACCGGCGATCATGTACGCTATGCCAATCTTTCAGATAAATTGCTGGTAAGAGATTATATTGCCCGCGTTATTGGCGAAGAGTATCTGATTCCGTTGATTCATGAGACTGACGATCCGATTTCACTGCTCAGCCTGGGCAGCCTGAAAAATACCGTGATCAAGCCGAACCATGGCTCAGGGATGGTCGAAATCGTGCTGGAAGAGCCCGACTGCATTCAGAAGCAGCTGCTGATTAAACGTTGTGATGAGTGGCTGCATCAGGACTTCTCGCACCATGCGCGTGAGATCCACTATCGCTATATCAAGCCGCGCATTCTGGTTGAGCAATACGTCGGGGATGGCAAGTTTGCCGCCGTTGACTACAAGTTCCATATGTTCAACAAGAAAGACGGCAACTTTGAGTATGTGCTGCAGGTGATCTACAACCGCGCAGGCTGTTCGGCGCTGTCGATGAACTTCTACGTTAACAACCTGAAGAACTGCTTCTACAAAATCCGCGATACCGGTTTTGATATCAGCGGCGATATGGAGACGCTGGAACGTGCGCTAACCCTCAGCAAACAGCTGGCGGCAGATTTTGACTATGTGCGCGTGGACTGGTACATCCATGAAGGGCATATCTACTTTGGCGAACTGACGTTTACCCCAGGCGCGGGGTTGGTGACCGGTCTGGATAACGGACTGAATCAGCTGATGGGAGATATGTGGCTGCAGGACCGTAAATCAGAAGCGTTGCCGGGAAGCAAAGAGCCCGAAGATGTGCCGTTACCGGCGGTGCTAAAAAAGATTTAAAGAGTGGCAAATAATACCCTGTACGGCGAGCCGGGTCAGCTCGCCATGCAGGTGTCGCTTACGGCATTGGCCAGTCAGCGGGTGTACGGCTCATCACTTCGACAAACACATCTTTGGTGATATGCCAGAAGTTGTGCAGATTTTCCATACTCAGCGTAATACCCAGCAGCCCGGTGACAAACCAGCATGACATACCGATACCGATACCAGTAAACATGAAAGCCATCGCATTGCGACTGGCTTTTCGGCACTGCACGTTAAAGGTGCTGGCAATAAACATCATCACTGCACTCAGCAGTTCCCATCTCATGAGTAGTACGCTGGTGGTAATCGTAGCCATCTTATCTAAACTCCACGGTGATCGGTCCTGACAAACGGATGCATCATCACCATGAGCGGACGGGAGCTGCCAGGTAGGCTCCGTTTCGCCTTGACGCGCAGGTCATTAAAGTGTGACGGCGGTCACATTATATCACTCGATTTTAAAAGTTGAACAATATTTATACCTGGTATGGTAGTTTTTTTAGTATCAAAAGTGACCGTAACCTCTGGCGAAAAACGTTAGTTAGCTCTCAGTGATTTGACTTACCGCTAAGTCAAACTTGATGGTTTAAGATGAATCTCACGCTGTTTAAAGTTGTGCAGCCTGGCGATGACCTGTAGGATTTTTATCAATGCTGCTCCTAATCTTAATTTCCAGAAATCTATTCTGGAGGGTTTCCGCTTGCCGAAATCCAAGCAAAAATAATTAATCAGGGGCAGAAGATAATAAGGAGCCTGCGTGTCATTTAATGGTAACTCCTGGCTATCCAGCCTTTTACACCAGCGAAATAAAACCGTGGCCGCGCGCGAACTGCCGACCATGCGCGAGTCTTTTCAGCGCATTCACCTGATCATTATCGTGGTATCGCTGCTGTTCAGCGGTGCATCGCTGTCGGCGCTGTCGATGTTCGCACTGCGCAGCTACGCCGAGAATAATATTCAGCTGGTCGCAACCAGCGTCAGCTACAGCGCGCAAATGGCGGTAGCGCAGAATGATGCAGCAGCGGCAAAGGAGATCCTGCGCGAGATCGGTAACCAGGCAGAATTTGCCTCCGGGCGCATTTATAACGCGAACCTGCAGCTGCTCGCCAGCTGGCAGCAGCCGGGCAAGGCAGAGCACAGCGGGCTGAGCGCTGCCGTGTCGCGCTGGCTGTTTCCGCAACCGGTTAGCGCGCCGGTGATGCTGCATCGGCAGGAAATTGGCCGGGTGTGGATCAGCGGCGATGCGACTCGCGTGCTGCACTATCTGTGGCAGGCACTGCTGTGGCTAAGCGGCAGCCTGTTTGTCACCGCGCTGGTGGCGTGTGCGCTGTCGAACCGCATGCATGCGGGGATCCTCCTGGGCCTGCAAAATATCGCCTCCGTTGCCCACGATGTGCGCCGCCGACGGGCATTTTCCCTGCGCGTGCCGTCATCGTCGATTGCAGAGCTGAACAAGCTAAGCGGCGACTTTAACAGCCTGCTCGACGAGCTGGATAACTGGCAGCGCCATCTGAAGCGTGAAAATGACACGCTGGCCCACCAGGCGCTGCACGATTCCCTGACCGGCCTGCCCAACCGCAAGGCGTTTGAGCAGCAGCTGGCGACGCTGATGCAGGATGCGCTGGCGCGCAAGCAGGTTGGCGTGCTGTTTATTGACGGCGACCGCTTCAAGCAGGTCAACGACCGTTTCGGCCACGCGGCGGGGGACTACGTGCTGACCGTCACCGCGCAGCGGCTGCGCGCCAGTTTACCCGCGTATAATTTGGTGGCGCGTCTCGGCGGCGATGAGTTTGCCGTGCTGCTGCCAACGGTGGAGCGTGAGGAGCAGGTGGCTCAGGTGGCGCGCAACATCCTTGATGCGATGGCGCTGCCGATCCCTCTGCCGGAAGGTACGCGGGTAAGGCAGGCGCTAAGCATCGGCGTGGCGCTGGCTAAAAATCACCGTTCGGCCGAGTCGCTGCTGGCGCAGGCCGATGCGGCGATGTATCACATCAAGGAGATGGGCGGTGGCTGGTACCTGTCGCCCTCGTACTGGGGGCAGGAGGCGCAGGGGCTGCCACCGTCAATCGCAGTGGCGTCGCGCTGATTCAGTTGCGCAGCCCGCTGCTTGAGTAGTCGCTGCAGTCGAAGTTCCAGCTGCTGCGCTGTAAAGACTGGCGGCGCATAGCGTGGCGATAAGCGGTCGGCGTCTGTGAGAACTGGCGGCGGAACACGCGTGAGAAGGTCTGCTGCGAGTCATAGCCATACTGCATAGCGATATCAAACACCGGGCGCTGGGTCTGACGCAGGGCTTCTGCGGCCAGCGTCAGGCGGCGTTCGCGAATATAGTTGCCCAGCGTCTGCCTGGTGACGGTGCGGAACATACGCTGCAGGTGCCATTTCGAATATCCCGATTTTGCCGCCACTTCATCTATCGACAACGTCTTATCCAGGTTGTTATCAATCCAGTGGGTCAGGGTGTTGATGATGTCGTCATGCATTCCTTTTTCTCCCAGGTCTTGTGCGTCAAACGGTCGCGGTCTCAATGGTTGCTGAGTATAATTCCTCAAGTTAACTTGAGGTAAAGGGCCAAATGAAAAAAAGTCTCAACAATCCCAACAAGCGAGAACTGACCCCCGGCGACGTGGCGCAGCGCTGCGGCGTGGCGGTCTCCACGCTGCACTTCTATGAAAGCAAAGGATTAATTAGCAGCTATCGCAACCCCGGCAACCAGCGGCGTTACACGCGCGACGTGCTGCGGCGCGTGGCGGTGATCAAGATTGCCCAGCGCATCGGTATTCCGCTGGCGACCATCAGCGACAGTCTGATGCAGTACCCGCCGGGCAAACGCATGTCGCCAAAAGAGTGGGCGGTGCTGTCGCAGCAGTGGCGTGTAGAGCTGGATCGCCGCATCGAGACGCTGACCCATCTCAGAGACGACCTCGACGGCTGCATCGGCTGTGGCTGCCTGTCGATGGAGGACTGCCCGCTGCGCAACCCGGGCGACAGGCTGAGCGAGCAGGGCACCGGCGCGATCCTGCTGGATGTGAAAGGGCCATAAACTCCTATACTTAGAGTTTGTTCACCGCTTGAAGGAGTGGCTATGATCACCGTGCATCATCTGAATAATTCGCGCTCGCAGCGTGTGCTGTGGCTGCTGGAAGAGCTGGAAGTGCCCTACCAGATCAAGCGTTACCAGCGCGAAGCCAGCATGCTGGCCCCCGCCGAGCTGAAAAAAGTGCATCCGCTGGGGAAATCCCCGGTTATCACCGACGGAAATCGCGTGGTGGCCGAGTCCGGCGCGATCCTCGAATACCTGGAAGCCCACTATGACGCAGAAAATCGGCTGAAACTTTTCGATGAGGAGGAGGTGATCCAGTCGCGCTACTGGCTGCACTACGCGGAAGGCTCACTGATGCCGCTGCTGGTGATGAAGCTGATCTTCAGCCGCATGGGGCAGGCTCCGGTGCCGTGGCTGCTGCGCCCGATCGGCAGCGCCTTTGGCAAAGGGGTACAGAAAGGCTATCTCAATCCACAGATCGCGACTCACCGCCAGTTTATTGAGCAGCACCTGACCAGCCATCAGTGGTTTGCCGGCAGCCGCTTCAGCATTGCCGATGTGCAAATGAGCTTTCCGCTACAGGCGCTGACCGCACGCGGAGGCGCCGCCGACAGCCCGGCGATTCAGGCATGGCTGCAAAAAGTGCAGGCGCGTGCCGCCTGGCAGCGCGCTCTGCAGCAGGGTGGCGAAATCAACCTCTCCTGAATTTTTTTCTCCCCCTGACGCATAAAGGTTTCACCCAGCCTGCATCGTGCCATAGCCATAAGAAAGCGCTATGACGATGCAGGCACGCTCCCCCGCTACTATTTTGCTGAGATCCGCTTAACAGGTGTTGAAAATGCACCAATAAACACCGGATAATCGTTTGCTCACAAATAAGCACTGCAATTACGCGGTTTTTTGCGTGGAATAGAAAACGTTTGCCTTTATCCGGTCAGTGCCTCGCCCTGAGGTTTTTTGTACCGCGTATATTGTGCCAGGGATGCAAATGTTGGACGCCGCTGGATAACAGCGGTACTGCGCAGCGATAACTCATAAGAAAGCTCAGGGGATTACTATGTCGACTCCTTCTCAACCGGCCAGCGGCTCTTTAGACGCCTGGTTCAAAATCTCTGCGCGCGGCAGTAGCGTGCGCCAGGAAGTCTTAGCCGGACTCACCACCTTCCTTGCGATGGTTTACTCGGTGATCGTGGTGCCTTCAATGCTGGGCAAAGCCGGTTTCCCACCGACCGCCGTGTTCGTCGCGACCTGCCTGGTGGCCGGTTTCGGCTCGCTGCTGATGGGCCTGTGGGCCAACCTGCCGATGGCGATTGGCTGTGCTATCTCACTGACGGCATTTACCGCCTTCAGCCTGGTGCTGGGCCAGCATATCAGCGTTCCGGTGGCACTCGGTGCGGTATTCCTGATGGGGGTGCTGTTTACGCTGATTTCCGCCACCGGTATCCGCGCGTGGATTTTGCGTAACCTGCCGATGGGCGTCGCGCACGGCACCGGCGTGGGTATTGGCCTGTTCCTGCTGCTGATTGCGGCGGATGGCGTTGGCCTGGTGGTGAAAAACCCGGGCCCAGGCCTGCCGGTTACGCTGGGTCACTTCCCCTCCTTCCCGGTGGTGATGACGCTGCTTGGTCTGGCGGTGATTTTCGGCCTGGAAAAACTGCGCGTGCCGGGCGGCATCCTGCTGACGATTATTGCTATCTCGGTGATTGGTCTGATCTTCGACCCGGCGGTGAGCTATCAGGGGCTGTTCGCGATGCCAAGCCTGAGCGATGCGCAGGGTAACTCGCTGCTGTTCAGCCTTGATATTCTTGGCGCGCTGAAACCGGCGGTGCTGCCAAGCGTGCTGGCGCTGGTGATGACGGCGGTGTTTGACGCCACCGGTACCATCCGCGCGGTGGCTGGCCAGGCAAATCTGCTGGACAAAGATAACCAGATTATTAACGGCGGCAAGGCACTGACCACCGACTCACTGAGCAGCATCTTCTCCGGTCTGGTCGGCGCCGCACCTGCGGCCGTGTATATCGAATCGGCAGCGGGCACGGCGGCGGGCGGTAAAACCGGTCTGACGGCGATTGTGGTTGGCGTGCTGTTCCTGATGATCCTGTTCCTGTCGCCGCTGGCCTATCTGGTCCCTGGCTATGCCACGGCGCCTGCGCTGATGTACGTTGGCCTGCTGATGCTGAGCAACGTGTCGAAAATTGATTTCAGCGACTTCGTGGATGCGATGTCCGGCCTGCTGGCTGCGGTATTTATCGTGCTGACCTGTAACATCGTCACCGGCATCATGCTCGGTTTCGGCGCTCTGGTCATCGGCCGTATCTTTGCCGGTGAGTGGCGCAAGCTGAATGCGGGCACGGTGATCATTGCCGTGGCCCTGGTCGCTTTCTATGCCGGCGGTTGGGCGATTTAATCCTGTTTCGGGGCCGAATTCGTCGGCCCCACCTTCAGATGTCACTGAATTTCTCCTCTATACGCACATCCTGTTTCTAAACATTTTCTTAATTTGTTTTACTATCATTCAGGGCATGATCATCATCATGTTCGTGGTTGTTTTTTACCCACCGGAAGACGTATAAAGAAAGGAAAGCATGGAAATCTTCTTCACCATCCTCATTTTGACGCTGGTTGTTTCGCTGTCCGGCGTTGCTGCACGCATCATTCCGTTTCAAATTCCCCTGCCGCTGGTGCAGATCGCCATGGGCGCGCTGCTGGCGTGGCCGACCTTTGGTCTGCATGTCGACTTTGACCCGGAGCTGTTTTTAGTCCTGTTTATCCCGCCGCTGCTGTTTGCCGATGGCTGGAAAACCCCAACCAGTGAGTTTCTGCACCACGGGCGCGAGATCCTCGGCCTGGCGCTGGTGCTGGTACTGATTACCGTGGTCGGTATCGGCTATCTGATTTACTGGCTGGTGCCGGGCATTCCGCTGCTGGCCGCCTTTGCGCTGGCGGCGGTACTGTCACCCACCGATGCCGTGGCGCTCTCCGGTATCGTCGGCGAGGGGCGCATCCCGAAAAAGATCATGGCGATTTTGCAGGGCGAGGCGCTGATGAACGATGCGTCTGGCCTGGTGTCGCTGAAATTTGCCGTTGCGGTGGCGATGGGCACCATGGTGTTTACCGTTTCCGGCGCCTCGATAGAGTTCCTGAAAGTGGCGATCGGCGGTCTGCTGGCGGGTATTGCCATCTGCTGGCTGTACGGTAAATCGCTGCGCCTGTTCAGCCGCTGGAGCGGGGATGATCCGGCCACCCAGACCGTGCTGCTGTTGCTGCTGCCGTTTGCTTCTTATCTGATTGCCGAACATATCGGCGTCTCCGGTATCCTTGCGGCGGTAGCAGCCGGGATGACCATTTCGCGCTCCGGCATTATCCGCCAGGCACCGCTGGCGATGCGCCTGCGCGCCAACAGCGTCTGGCAGATGCTGGAGTTTGTCTTTAACGGCATGGTGTTCCTGATGCTGGGCCTGCAGCTGCCGGGCATACTTGAAATCTCGGTGCACCAGGCGGATGCGGATCCCAACGTTGAGCTGTGGGCGCTGTTTGCTTCCGTGGTGATGATCTATGTCGCGCTGATGATTGTACGTTTTGGCTGGCTGTGGACCATGCGCCTCATCAGCCGCACCGCGCTGAAAAAGCGTCCGATGGAGTTCTCCAGCTACTCGACGCGTGAACTGCTGATTGCCTCCTTTGCCGGGGTGCGCGGGGCGATTACTCTGGCCGGTGTGCTCTCTATTCCACTGCTGCTGACCAACGGCGATGATTTCCCGGCGCGCTATGAGCTGGTGTTCCTCGCCACCGGGGTGATCCTGTTCTCACTGCTGGTCGGCGTCGTGGTGCTGCCGCTGCTGCTGCGCGGGGTGGAAGGGATTGATAAAACCGTTCACCGCCGCGAAGTACAGATGGCGCGCGCGGTGATGGCCGGCACGGCGATCGAGAGCCTGTACAAGATGGAAGAGCGCCTGGCGGCGGATACGGAAGAGAATATCGACCCGGAGCTGCTGAAAGAGATCAGTTCGCGCGTGGTGGGTAACCTGCGCCGCCGCGTGGACGGCAAGGAAGATCTGGAGCGCGCACTGTATGCCGAGAACCTCGAACGCCGCTTCCGCCTTAGCGGCCTGCGTGCCGAGCGCGGCGAGCTGTATCATCTGCGCGCCACGCAGCAGATCAGCAACGAAACCATGCAGAAACTGCTGCACGACCTCGACCTGCTGGAAACGCTGCTGATTGAGAAAGAGGAATAAAGGGATTGCGGGTCGGGCATGCCCGACCCCTACGCGATTTCGCAGGGGCGAGGCATGCCTCGCCCTGGTTTTGCCGGGGTTACAACGATAACCGCGGCGCTTCTCCCGGCCAGAACTCGCGGCAGCAGGTGATCCACGCCTGGGCGCTGCGCGACAGATAGCTGCCTTCCCGCCAGATCAAGCCCAGTTTCCACACCAGCTCCGACTCCAGCGGCAGCCACAGCAGCTGGCTTTTATCCAGCCGCTGACAGATTGGCTCCGGCAGGATCGCCACCCCCATTCCCGCCTGCACCATTGCCGCCAGAAAATCCCACTGCCCGCTGCGCACCGCAATCTGTGGGGTAAAGCCGCTGGCCTGGAAGGCGCGCATCAGCTGGCGATTGAGCGAGAACTCTTCGTTATAAATCAGGATCGGCAGCCCGGCCAGCTCGCTGATCGGCAGATGACTGCGGCGCAGCCACTGCTCGGTGCGCGGCACCAGTACGCACAGCGGGTGGCTCATCAGCGCCAGCGAGTTTAGCGGCAAATCGTCGGCTACCGGCAGCGCGGTCATGGCGATATCAAGGCTGCCAGACAGCACCGCCTGCTGCACCGTCAGGCCGCCAAATTCGGAAATTTTCAGCTTCACCCCAGGATAGCGCTGGCGAAAGGCCGAAATGGAACCGGCAATCTGCATCCCGACCATGGGCGGAATGCCGAGGCGCAGCTCGCCGGTTTTCAGCTCGTTAATATCGCTGATCTCCGCTTCCAGCTGCTTAAACTCCTGCAGGATGGTCAGCCCGCGCTGATACACCGCCTGGCCGGTATCGGTCAGATGCAGTTTGCGGCCCTCGCGGATCAGCAGCGTACAGCCCAGCTCGTCTTCCAGCTGGCGCAGCATCTTACTGATCGTCGGCTGAGTGACGTACAGCTGCTCGGCTGCGCGGGTAAAGCTCTGCTGGCGAACCACTTCCACAAAGTAGCGCAGGGCGCGAACGTCCATAATCATTCCTGTCTGGCATAGTTTGAATAATATTAAGTCATTTTTTTCACCCTTTGTTACCGCTTTATAATGTTTGCAGTAAAAACAATTGGCGATGGGGTAAACATCATGGCGCTGGCAATAAGCCCGCAGAGAACGGGCTGGCTGCACAGGTTACAGGTTCCGCTACAGGTGATGCTGTACATTGGGCTATTTGTTTTTTCAGAACAGCTAGTTATCTGGTTCCATTTGCCGCTTCCGGCCAATATCGTCGGCATGTTACTGCTGCTGACGCTGATTATCTGCCGCGTGATGCCGCTCGGCTGGGTGAAGGCCGGGGCCAGCTGGCTGCTGGCGGAAATGCTGCTGTTTTTTGTTCCTGCGGTGGTGGCGGTGGTTAATTACGCCGAGCTGCTGCGTCTTGAGGGCTGGCGCATTCTGCTGGTGATTGGCCTCAGCACGCTGCTGGTGCTGGCGGCGACCTCGCTGGTGGTCGAGCGGGTTTATCGTTTTGAAATCTGGCTGGCGCAGCGCAAACAGGAGAAACGCGATGCGTGATTTGCTGCTGAGTATCGCCTGCCTGCTGGCCACGCTGCTGGTTTACTTCCTCAACAAACGCCTGTACCGCCGCTGGCACCGACTGCTGATGATGCCGCTGGTGATGACGCCAATGGTGCTGGTGGCGCTGCTGCTGGTGACGCATATCTCCTGGCAGGATTACATTGGCGAGAGCCGCTGGCTGCTGTGGCTGCTCGGCCCGGCCACCCTGGCGTTTGCCGTGCCGGTGTATGAGAACCTGGCGATTATCCGCCGCCACTGGCTGTCGCTCAGCGCCGGGGTGATCACCGCCACTACCGTCGCGGTGTGCAGCTCGGTGTGGCTGGCGCGCCTGCTGACGCTGCCGGAGGAGATCCAGCGCAGCCTGGCAGTGCGCTCCATCACCACACCGTTTGCGCTGGCGGCGGCGAAACAGCTCGGCGGGCAGCCGGATCTGGTGGCGCTGTTCGTGGTGATCACCGGGGTATTTGGTATGGCGGTCGGTGACCTGCTGTTTCTGCGCCTGGCGATCAAGCAGGGGCTGGCAAAAGGTGCCGGGTTTGGCGCGGCATCGCACGGGGCGGGAACGGCACGCGCCTATGAGATCGGCCAGCAGGAGGGGGTGGTTTCCAGCCTGGTGATGATGCTGTCAGGCGTGGTGACCGTGGTTATTGCCCCGGCGATTGGCCATGTTATGTGGGCGGTTGCCTGAAACATTCACTTGCGCGATGTTTTGTAATGTTACTCAAATTCATCTCAATTGGTTTCTTTCTCATATAAATCCGTATTGGGTTGGTTTACTCTGCACAGCCGCCGCATTTCGGCGTGAGTAAAATTAATCAGGAGAAAAAAATGAAAAGAGTGGCAATGACAACGGGCGCACTGGCGCTGCTGGCGCTGGCAGGCTCTGCTCAGGCTATCGAAGGTGGCGTGAATGTGGGCAAAAATTACACTGACGTACACGTAGGCCTGGGGACTAACTCACCTGGTTTTGCCCTTTCCGGTGACTGGTTGCGCAGCGATCACGACGGTAACGTTGAAAGCCTGGGTCTGGGCTACAACGTCGCGGTCGGTGATGTGTTCCTGTCACCTACCGTGAAAGCCATGTCCACCAACCCGAAAGACACCAAAGATGGCTACGGTATTGCTATCGGTGGCGGCGTGAAGGTTCCGGTTACCAATATGTTCAACGTATACGGTGAATATTTCTGGTCGCCGGATTCGTTCTCCAGCCATATCGACAACTACCAGGAAGCGTCAGCGGGCGTGAGCTTCCAGCCGATTTCGCTGGTTGATGTCAGCGTGGGTTACAAATACATGACGATGAACGGTAAAGATGGCCGTAAAGACAACGTGGTGGCCGATGGCCCATACGTTGGCGCCGCAGTGCATTTCTAATCTTTAACGGCGCGGGCGGACCGAAAAAAAGGGTCCGCCCCTACGGGTCCGTTGTCGGGGCCGACCGAAAAAAGGGTCCGCCCCTACGGGTTCGTTGTCGGGCGGACCGAAAAAAAGGGTCCGCCCCTACGGGTCCGTTATGGGGGCCGACCGAAAAAAAGGGTCCGCCCCTATGGATCCGTTGTAGGGGCCGACCGCTTTTTCTGGTCGGCCCTTTTCAATGCCGCAGTTAATGTCCTTTCCCACCCTCAATGCCAATACCGGTCTGCGAACGCACAAACTGTGCGCGGAAGCGCAGGCGCTCCTGCGCGCCGGATGCCGAGTGATCGGTGATGGAGAACAGCCACGTCCCGATAAACGCCACCAGCATTGAGAACAGCGCCGGATACTCATACGGGAAGATCGCTTTGGCGTGCCCCAGCACCTGCACCCACACTGTCGGGCCGAGGATCATCAGCAGCACCGCCGTCAGCAGCCCCAGCCAGCCGCCAATCATCGCGCCGCGCGTGGTCAGCTTCGACCAGTACATCGACAGCAGGATAATCGGGAAGTTACAGCTGGCCGCGATGGAGAACGCCAGGCCGACCATAAAGGCGATGTTCTGCTTCTCAAACATTATCCCCAGCAGAATCGCCACCACGCCCAGGATCACCACGGTAATCTTCGAGACGCGCAGCTCCTCTTTCTCACTCGCCTGGCCCTGACGGAACACGCTGGCGTAGAGATCGTGCGAAACGGCAGAAGCGCCTGCCAGCGTCAGCCCGGCGACCACCGCCAGGATAGTGGCAAACGCCACGGCGGAGATAAAGCCAAGGAACAGGCTGCCGCCCACCGCATCGGCCAGATGCACCGCCGCCATGTTATTACCGCCAATCAGCGCCCCGGTGGCATCTTTAAACGCCGGGTTAGCCCCGACCAGCAGGATGGCGCCGAAGCCGATAATAAAGGTCAGGAAGTAGAAGTAGCCCATAAAGCCGGTGGCGTAGAACACGCTTTTACGCGCCTCGCGCGCGTCGCTGACGGTGAAGAAGCGCATCAGGATATGCGGCAGGCCGGCGGTACCAAACATCAACCCGAGGCCGAGCGACAGCGCGGATATCGGGTCATGTACCAGCCCGCCGGGGCTCATAATCGCAATGCCTTTCGGGTGCACCTTCATTGCTTCGGTAAACAGCGTGTTAAAGCTGAAGCCAACGGTCTTCATCACCATAATTGCCATAAAGCTGGCGCCGAACAGCAGCAGCACGGCTTTAATAATCTGCACCCAGGTGGTGGCGAGCATGCCGCCAAACAGCACATACATCACCATCAGAATACCGACCAGCACCACGGCAACGTGATAGTCGAGGCCGAAAAGCAGCTGGATAAGTTTGCCCGCGCCGACCATCTGCGCAATCAGGTACAGCGCCACCACCACCAGCGAGCCGCAGGCCGACAGTACGCGGATCGGCTTCTGCTTCAGGCGGTAAGAGGCGACGTCGGCAAAGGTATAGCGCCCGAGGTTGCGCAGGCGTTCGGCAATCAGGAACAGGATAATTGGCCAGCCGACGAGGAAGCCGAGCGAGTAGATCAGCCCGTCATAGCCGGAGGTGTAAACCAGCGCGGAGATCCCGAGGAAAGAGGCCGCCGACATAAAGTCCCCGGCCATCGCCAGCCCGTTCTGGAAGCCGGTGATATTGCCGCCTGCGGTATAATAATCGCTGCGTGAACGGGTGCGTTTGGACGCCCAGTAAGTGATGCCAAGCGTAAAGGCGACGAATATCAGAAACATGATAATCGCTTCGACGTTGGTCGGCTGGCGCTCAACCGCCCCGCTGATAGCATCGGCCGCCAGCACGCCGCCCGGCAGTAACACCGCCAGAGCCGGTAACAGATATCGTGATTTCATCCCTTCACCTCTTTCAGCAGTTCACGGGTCAGGCGATCGAATTCACCATTCGCGCGCCAGACATACACACCGGTCAACAGGAAGGAGATGACAATTAAGCCAACGCCTATGGGAATGCCGCGCGTCACATTGGTGCCTTGGTGCAGCGGCGTACCCAGCCACGCGGGCGCGAAGGCAATCAGTAAAATAAAGCCGACGTAAAGCACCAGCATAATTATCGACAGCAGGGTGGCAAAGCTCTGGCGTTTTCTCACCAGCTCTTTAAAGCGTGCGCTTTTTTCTATTCTTTCATATAAGACATCGTTCATTGCAGCATCTCCAGAGGTAGAGAGGGTGAGTATTTTTTTTATAACTTCACGGTGCTGAAAATTAAGACGTAATACGGCAGGGCTGCTCTGTGGCAGTTAGGATTGAGAGAATAATGGGGGCGCTGAGAGGCCCCCACGGAGTTATGGCATTTTAATGGACTGCTTCTCTTCGAGTAATTTCTCCACCACGCCTGGATCGGCGAGAGTTGAGGTATCGCCGAGGTTGCTGGTATCACCGGCGGCAATTTTGCGCAAAATGCGGCGCATAATTTTCCCCGAGCGGGTTTTAGGCAGTGAGTCGGTCCAGTGCAGCACGTCCGGCGTGGCAATCGGGCCGATCTCTTTACGTACCCAGTTACGTACTTCGCTATACAGCTCCGGCGACGGCTCTTCGCCGCTGTTCAGCGTGATATAGGCATAAATCGCCTGGCCCTTCAGCCCGTGTGGAATACCGACCACGGCGGCCTCGGCGATTTTCGGATGGGAGACCAGCGCAGATTCAATCTCCGCGGTGCCCAGGCGGTGGCCGGAGACATTCAGTACGTCATCCACGCGCCCGGTGATCCAGTAATAGCCATCTTCATCACGGCGCGCGCCGTCGCCGCTGAAGTACATATTTTTAAAGGTGGAGAAGTAGGTCTGCTCAAAGCGCTCGTGATCGCCAAACAGCGTGCGCGCCTGACCCGGCCAGGAGTCGACAATCGCCAGGTTGCCTTCGGTCGCGCCCTCCAGCACGTTGCCTTCGTTATCCACCAGCGCGGGCTGGACGCCGAAGAACGGATGGGTCGCCGAGCCGGGTTTCAGCGCGGTGGCACCCGGCAGCGGGGTGATCATAAAGCCGCCGGTTTCGGTTTGCCACCAGGTGTCAGAGATAGGGCAGTTGCCGTTACCTATTTTCTTGTGGAACCACTCCCAGGCTTCCGGGTTGATTGGCTCACCGACGGAGCCGAGAATGCGCAGGCTGGAGCGGTCGGTGCCCTCAATGGCTCTGTCGCCCTCTGCCATGAGTGCACGCACGGCGGTCGGCGCAGTGTAGAGAATGGTGACCTTATGTTTGTCCACCACTTCGGCCATCCGGCTCGGTTTCGGCCAGTTTGGCACCCCTTCAAACATCAGGGTGGTGGCACCACACGCCAGCGGGCCGTACAGCAGGTAGCTGTGACCGGTGACCCAGCCAACATCGGCGGTACACCAGTAGACATCTTCCGGATGGTAATCAAACACGTATTTAAAGGTGGTGGCTGCGTACACCAGGTAGCCGCCGGTGGTGTGCAGCACGCCTTTCGGCTTGCCGGTGGAACCCGAGGTGTAGAGGATAAACAGCGGGTCCTCGGCGTTCATCTCTTCCGGCTGGTGGTGGGCGCTGGCTTTGTTCATCAGCTCGTGCCACCAGAGATCGCGATCGCCGTTCCAGCCGACATCTTTGCTGGTGCGTTTAAACACCACCACTTTACCTACGCTGGTGACAGCGGGGTTAGCCAGCGCGTCGTCGACGTTCTTCTTCAGCGGGATGCTGCGCCCGGCGCGCACGCCCTCATCGGCGGTGATCACCAGGCGGGCGTTACTGTCGATAATCCGGCCAGAGACGGCTTCCGGCGAGAAGCCACCGAAGATCACCGAGTGCACCGCGCCAATGCGCGCGCAGGCCAGCATCGCCACGGCCGCTTCCGGCACCATGGGCATGTAAATCGCCACGACATCGCCTTTGTTGATGCCGAGCTCTTTCAGGGTGTTGGCAAAGCGGCACACGTCGCGGTGCAGCTCACGGTAGCTAATGGTTTTGCTTTCGCTGGCGTCATCACCTTCCCAGATGATGGCCGGATGGTCGCCGCGCGTTTGCAGATGGCGATCAAGGCAGTTAGCGGCAAGGTTTAGCGTGCCGTCCTCATACCAGCGAATGGAAATATTGCCGGGGGCGAAAGAGGTGTTCTTCACCGTGCGGTAGGGTTTGATCCAGTCAAGTATCTTGCCTTGCTCACCCCAGAATGCGTCTGGGTCCTGTACCGACTGCTGATACATCGACTGGTACTGCTGGGCATTAATCAGGGTGTTTTCCGCGATGTTCGCGGGCACCGGGTATACGTGTGATTGGCTCATGGCTGGTCTCCTTGAAGATGTTAATAATATGTCAATCAATGGTTAAGTGAAGATGCGCGTTTGGCTTTGTTTTCTTTTTGCGCGGCAGATCACGTCATAACGGAATGTAATGAAATGGCAATATCACTTTGCTCAAAAGAGAAGAGGCGATGCTAACAATCTTAGAAAAACGCCCGCTAAGGTGCGCAAAAAAAGCGCAACCAGACCATTTCGTTGTTACGGGTAATTGTTCACTTTTTGCATGTCTATGCTATTTGCCCTAAGAATATTACCTTTTATAACAAAGGTTTATTTTAAGTGGCTACAGCCAGTGCTTTATCCTGTCTACTGAGCATTAAATAGACACATCTCGCGTAGGGTTGCATTCTTACCGCTGAAAATGGTACTGATTACGCGCCTGCAAAACAGGAATCAACCATCCATTACCTGCGAATTGCCCGATCCCGGTCATCCTCCTTCGAGTGTTATTCACTCCGCATGCAGTACGCGGAAAGCAGGTTTTGTTAAGGAAAAATACAATATGAAAGCTGTAAAATTCAGCCTCGCCTGGCAAATTCTGGTGGCGTTGGTACTGGGGATCACCGTCGGGGCGATACTGCATAACCAGCCGGAAAACCGTGAATGGTTAGTCACTAACGTACTCACGCCGGCTGGGGATATCTTTATCCACCTGATTAAAATGATCGTGGTGCCTATCGTCATTTCCACGCTGATTGTCGGCATTGCCGGCGTCGGGGATGCGAAAAAACTGGGGCGTATTGGCGTTAAAACCATCGTCTACTTCGAAGTGATTACCACCATTGCCATTGTGACAGGTATTACTCTGGCGAACGTGTTCCAACCCGGCTCCGGCATTGATATGTCGACGCTGGCAACGGTGGACATCTCTAAATATGAAGCGACCACGCAGCAGGTGCAGAGCGGCCCGCATAGCCTGGTGACCACTATCCTGTCGCTGATCCCGCAGAATATCTTCGCGGCGATTGCCAGGGGTGACATGCTGCCGATTATCTTCTTCTCGGTGCTGTTTGGCCTTGGACTCTCTTCACTGCCGTCTGAACACCGCGATCCGCTGGTGAAAGTGTTCCGCTCAACGTCAGAAGCGATGTTCAAAGTGACCCATATGATTATGCGTTATGCGCCTGTTGGGGTGTTTGCGCTGATCTCGGTGACGGTAGCAAACTTCGGTTTTGCCTCGCTGTGGCCGCTGGCAAAGCTGGTGATACTGGTGTATGCCGCTATCTTCTTCTTCGCGCTGGTGGTGCTGGGTGGGGTGGCGCGCTTCTGCGGTCTGCGCATCACCACGCTGATACGTATCCTCAAGGATGAGCTCATCCTCTCTTACTCCACGGCCAGCTCTGAAACCGTGCTGCCGCGTATCATGGAGAAGATGGAAGCCTACGGCGCGCCGAAGTCGATCACCAGCTTTGTGGTGCCGACCGGCTACTCGTTTAACCTGGACGGTTCGACGCTGTACCAAAGTATCGCCGCCATCTTTATCGCGCAGCTATACGGCATTGACTTGTCGCTGGGCGATGAGATCGTACTGGTGCTGACGCTGATGGTGACGTCAAAAGGGATTGCTGGCGTGCCGGGCGTCTCCTTCGTGGTGCTGCTGGCCACTCTTGGCAGCGTCGGAATTCCGCTGGAAGGCCTGGCGTTTATCGCTGGCGTTGACCGTATTCTCGATATGGCACGTACCGCGCTGAACGTGGTGGGCAACGCGCTGGCGGTGCTGGTGATTGCCAAGTGGGAAGATCAGTTTGATGCGAAGCAGGCGCTCGCCTATGAAGCACAGCTGAAAGCCCAGCCTACGGGCCAGTAAAAATCGCGGGCGGGTGATGCGTCACCTGCCCATTTTGCCTCCACTCTCCAGTTTAGCCCTGGATCCTACCTCACAAATCTCGCAAAAATTTCCGTAAGTTTGATTTAAGTGCCCTGGCGTTCAGTTCCGATCTGTGAAGCGGGCATCTCATACCGCAAGGTTACTATTACGATTTATCATCAGTAAGTTAGCTGAGAATTTTTCGCTGCTATTAGTGTCGCTGTTGGTAACACTATTTTATCTTTGCCGTGAATTTCATAAAAAAATTCAGAATAATGAGTTGCCAGAAAATAAATCAAAAACTATAGATGAATAGACATTATTATCAGCAAAAGTATTAATGAGACTAATTATTGATATTAGCGCCATTTATTTATAGAGATTCTATTTATCATTTATTTTATTTGAATATTTATCCTTGTTATTAACAGGTGCCTTTCTGGGGATGTCACTCCGCACGGATGGATGAGTCTGCTGCTTCCCAAGGCCCGGCAATAAACCCTGTATGGACTTAGGGGGACTGCATTCGCCCGGAGGAAATATGCGTTACAGATTAAATCCAGTATTGTCAGGCCTGCTCGCCACTTTTAGTATTCCTTTCGCTACTGCCGATGTGCTATCAATTTATTCCCCGCTAACGAACGATAATCTTGCTAACCGACAGGCGGTAATTAATGATGGTTCCGTCGGCGCTATTACCGGTAATCAACGCTTCCAGCCCGGAACCAATGGTGCAGTCAATACCACGCTGGGCTCATTACAAAGCGCCGGGCGTATTGTTAACGACAACGGGGCGATTGGTGCCGAGCGCCTCGATCCCGGCCCGCAGAATTTCGCGATAACCATCCCCGATGCGACCACCGGCGGCAACACCACTTTCCAGGTATATAACCCCGCCAGTCTGGTGGCGCAAACCCCGGTTGGCGCCAGCACTGCGGTACCGGATATCGTCAACGTGGGTGACGATCAGTACATCAATACCCGTATTGCCGATGTCACAAACGGCACGCTAAACGTCGATATTGGGCAGCGCGGGGCACGTTCGACCGCCGCGACCAATGGCTGGACCATGGCGGCCAAGCAGAGCACGCTGTTCAACGTTGACGGTACCACCAACAGCTCAACGGTAAACTGGAATTCGAACAACCGCATCACCTTTACCGGCGCAGCCGCAGACCCCACGGTGCCGCGCCAGTTCCAGGTCACCAACGTCGCTACCTACAAGGGCGCATTTAGCGTCACCACCCTTGATGGCAAAAGTAACGCGTTTAACGTCACCAGCGCTGCCGGGCTAAAAAGCTATAACGACTGGCTGATTACCCAGCTGAAAAGCGGAAATCTCAATACTGCCTCCTACCTGACCGAATTTAACAAAGCCTTCAGTAAAACCAACCAGAATATCGACTACACCATCAGCGCGGATGACCCGAACGATGACGTGGCGCAGGCGATTGGCGACCGGGTGGTGATCGGCGCCAGCGGGGCCAGTGCGCAGGTGAATATTGCGGCGGGCAGCACGCTGGAAGTGGTCGGCGCCAACGGCGGTGCCATTCGCGCCACCGACGGGGCGACCGTGACAAATAACGGTAAAGTCTCCAGCTCCGGCGGGCTGGGCTCCGACAGCGCGGCGCTGAGCCTGAATACCGGCAGCCGCGGCACCAACTCCGCTACCGGGGTGATCAACGGCGGCTTTTACAATCGCGTCGACGGTACCGGAGTCGGGGCAACCGGCTATAACTCGAATGGCGTTAACGTGGCGGGGGGCAGCACCTTCGACAATGCCGGGATTGTCAACTTCGCCAGCGGCGGCAACCCGGCGGGCGGCTCGACGGCGGCGATTAATCTGACCTCTGCCACGGCGACCAACAGCGGCAACATCAACGTCGGCGTTAATGGCTCCAGCGCCAGCGGCACCACCAGCGGCGTGGCGGTGGATACCGGCTCTGATTTTACCAACGCCCGCGGCGGGACGATCTACCTGGGTCGCGGCCCGCAGAACAGCCTGGGTGAAGAGACAGCAGAAACCGCGCTGAATCAAAGTGGGACCACCAGCGGCATTTCGGTCAGCGGCAACGGCAGCGCCATCAACCACGGTGAGATCATTATGGGTAGCAGGGTACAGAACGGCGCCGGCATGCTGGCCAGCGGCGGAGCTAACAGTACCCTGATTAACGATACCGACGGCGTGATTACCGTCAACGGCGCAGCGGCGGCTGTACCGCGGGAAAATATCGCCATGTCGGTGCTCAATGCGGGCAGCGGCGGCAATATTGAAAACCGCGGTACCATTAACCTCAACGGCGTCAACGCCACCGGGCTGAAGGTGCTGGCCACCAACGGCAATACGGCGGCAGCGCAGTCCAGCGGCACTATCAACGTTGCGGGCGGCGCGGATCCCGACAGCGGCACGCGCAACTTCGGCGTCTGGGCGGAAGGCCAGGGCAGCGGTACGGCCACGGCCAATGTCGATGGCCCGATCAATCTGACCGGTAACGGGGCCATTGGTGTCCATGCGCGCGGCAATGCGACGGTGCTGGTCAACAGCGACGCCGTACCGCGCTTCAGCCAGGGCAGCAATCAGATCGCCTTCTTCGCTTACGGCCCGAATGCCAGGATCGACGTGACCAATAATAACGCCTTTGACGTGACCACCAGCGGCTCGACCCTGTTCCGTCTGGAGCAGGGCGCGGACTTTGCCGGTAACAACCTGTCGCTAACCGCTTCCGGCGCTAACTCCGTCGGGGTGATGGGGACCGGAACGGGGGGCACCGAGATCAACACGCAGAACGCCAGCTTTGAGGTTTCCGGCAGTGGTGCCACCGCGGTCATTATTGAAGGGGGAGCGGTGGGAAATATTGATGCCGGAACCACCATCAACCTCAGCGGCGTTAATGCTGTCGGGGCGATTGCCGACGGGCAGAAACACACCCTGGCCGGGCGCACCAGCGGCAGCCCGGTGGCCAGCACCACGCTGACCTCGCAGGCTGCCCTCAGCTCCGGCCAGACCGGGCTAACCGGACTGATTGCCCGCAACCGGGCGCAGCTCACCAACGCCGGGAATATCACTTTCACCGGCGCCGGCTCCACCGGCATCCTGGTGGAGAGCGGGGCAACGGGTACCAACAGCGGCGATATCTCGGTGACCGATGGCGGCTTCGGCATGCGCGTCAACGGCAGCGGTAGCCAGGCGACCACGGCGAACAATAGCGGCACGATTAATGTGGAAGGCGGCTCGACCAGCCAGCGTACGCGCGGCGTCAGCGCGGCCGGCACCAGGGCGGTGGCAAACCTGACGGGGGCCATCAATATGAACGGACGCGGAGCGATAGGCGCCGAGGCGCTGAACGGCGCAACGGTTAACGTGGGTAGCGCTGCAACGCCCGCGTTTAATAATAGCGATCAGATCGCCTATCACGCCGCGGGCATCGGCTCAACCATCAACAGCAGTAGCGCAACCAGCAACGTCACCACCGATCTTTCCTCGCTGTACCGCATTGACGATGCCGCCGCGCTGAACTTTGGCGCGCCGGCCAATATTACCCTCAGCGGGGCAGGCAGCAGTGGCGTGATCGCCTCCGGCCCCGACAGCCTGTTTAATAGCGGCAGCAGCCAGTTCAACGTTAACGGCAACGGAGCGAATGCGCTGCGCGTCGAAGGCGGTGCCAGCGCCACGCTCGGCAGCGGCACCCGCGTGGCGCTCAACGGCGCCAGCAGCATTGGCGTGTTGGTGAATAATCTGCGTACCGACCTCAGCAATGCGCTGGATGGCAGTGCAGCGCCCACCCTGGTCACCAGCAGCGCCAGCGTGAGCGCAACAGGTGCCAACAGCATCGGCTATGACGTGGCCAACGGCGCCACGCTGGTTAACGACGGTGCGGTGAATATGAACGGCGCCAACAATATCGGTATCCGCACGCGCAGCGGCAGCAACATCACCAATAACGGCGTGGTGAATGTTGCCAACGGCACCGGGCTGGATATCAGCGGCAGCGGCACCACGCTGGCGAAAGGCGGTGAGATTAACGTGGCGGACGGCGTGGCCGGGGTGCGTATCAGCGCCGGCTCCAGCCTTGCGCTAAGCGGCAGCGACACGGTGATCGCTACCAACGGCAGCGCGCATGGCATTCTGCTCGACAGCGGGGCGGCGGCGCTGAATGCCAGCGATGCCACTATCAACGTTAACGGCGGCGGCAACGGTATTGAAAACCGCGTCGAGACGCGCAGCGTGACGCTAAATAACCTGACGGTCAACGTCGCCGACGGCAGCGGCCTGCGTACCGCCGTACCGTTCGATCCCGCCTCGACGGTGACCACTAACGTCAGCGGCAGCGGCACCGGGCTGAATTTCACCCAGGCCAACGGCAGCGCAACCACCAACGATTTGATCCTCGGCAGCGGCTATCAGTTTAACGTCAGCGGCGCGGTCGGCACCGGGATCCGCGCCAATACCACCGGAGCGGTGCAGTCGGCGGCCAACGTCAATATCACCAGCGCCAGCGGCGGTTCGGCCCTGGTAGCGGGCACCGCCAGCTCGGTGCTGAACACCGGGACGCTGGTCTCCGCCAGCACCCGTGCGCCGGTAGTGGATTTACGCGGCGGCACGGCGGTGTTTGAAAACCGTGGCACCATCACGCCAGGCTCGCCTGAGGGCGTGGCGGTGGCGGGCAGCAACGCCAACGATGTGGTGCTGCTGACTAACGGTGACGTGCTGGGGGATATCAATACCGGCGGCGGCACCGATGCACTTGAGTGGACCGGCGGTACGCTGAACGGCAGCCTGACGCTGGGCAATGGTGTGAATAACCGCGCCCTGATCCAGGGCGTTGACCTGGCGCAAACGCGTCACATCACTAACGGCGGAGCAACGGGCGGTGCGTTGACCTTTGACAATATCAGCGCGCGCGGTGGCTCGTTTAGCGCGGATGATATCAGTAAAGGCACCAACCTCGGCTCGGGCTGGAGCACCATTAACTTCAGTAACAGCCAGTGGACGCTGACCGATAATCTGCAGCTGGCGCACAGCACCGTCAATATCGACAGCGGCTCCACGCTGTATGCCGGGAACGGCGTTAATCCGGTGCTGGCAGGCGGCAGCAGCAACTCGCTGACGGTGAATAACGGCGGGCTGATTGACCTGACCAACGGCAGCGGATCGCCGGGCAACTCGCTGACGATTAACGGCAATCTCGCCTCTGCAGGCGGTTCGGTGAAAATAAATACCGAGCTCAACGCAGGCGGCGCGCTGAGCAATCAGTTCAGCGATAACCTGCGGGTGACCGGCAATGCCAGCGGCACCACGCTGCTGGATGTCACCCCCACCGCGCTCAGCACGGGGGCGCTGACCGACCTCGACCTCAGCAACTCAATTGAGAGTAATGAAGGGATTTCACTGGCGCAGGTGGCGGGTAATGCCAGCAGAGATAGCTTTGCGCTGAAGGATGGCTACCTGGCCGCCGGCCCCTGGAGCTACGGGCTGTACAGCTTCGCACCGGGCACCAGTGATGCCAGCCAGCGGCGCGTTGCCGGGGGCAGCGATAATCAGTTCTGGGACTATCGCCTGGCAAATAACTACGTCTGCGCAGGCGGTGCTGCCTGTCTGACCACCTTTAACAACTACCTCGCGCCGAATCAGGAGAGCCGCCCGGCGGTGGTGCCGCAGGTGCCTTCCTATATCTCTGCACCGGTCGGCCTGGCCTACTACACCGCGGCGATTATCGACGACCTGCATAAACGCCTTGGCGAGCTGCGCCACCAGCAGAGCCAGCAGGCGGGCGACAGCGGCGAGATGTTCGCGCGCTATATTGGCTCCAACCTGACCTGGAGCAGTAATAAGAGCTTTAAAGACTTCGGCTATGACTTCGACCTCGACTATAGCGCGCTGCAAATCGGCGGTAACCTGCTGCGGCTCGACGGCGAGAAAGACAGCCTGCGCGGGGGCCTGGCCTATACCCGCGGCAACACCCGCCTGCGCCCGGATGCGGCGGACGGTTACAGCTCCACCACCTTTGACAGCGACAGCCTGGCGCTCTATATGACCTGGCAGCGTGAAAGCGGCTTCTACCTGGATGGCGCACTGTCGTATGACTGGCACCGTGGCGAAACCGATATCCCGCGCCAGAAGGATGTGGCGAAGCTGAGAGGCAAAGGCTGGACGGCATCACTGGAGAGCGGCTACCCGTTTGAGTTTGATAACGGCGTGCGGCTGGAACCGCAGGCGCAGCTAATGTACATGCACCTGGGGATGGATGACTTCACCGATAAAGACCAGCTGACCGTGAAGTATGACAGCTACAACCAGACCATTGGCCGCCTCGGTGCGCGACTCGATCGCACCTGGACCGATGAGAGCAACCGTCAGTACACGCCTTACGTGCGCGCTAACTACTATCGCGGCTGGGGCGGTGAGTCAAAAACCCGCATTGGTGCGGAAAACCTCGACGTCAGTAACACCTTCAGCGGCGGCAACTTTGGCCAGATGTGGGAACTGGGCGTCGGTGGCACCACCACCTTTAAAAACGACGTCTCGCTGTATGCGGAAACTGACTACCGCAAGCAGATCGACGACAACGGGGCCAAGGGCTGGCGCTATAACGTCGGCGTGCGCTGGAACTTCTGATCGTCAGGCGGGCTGTATCACGCAGCCCGCCGTACTAAACATGCATCAGCAGTATTATAAACGTTGCCTTTAGAGTCAGCGCTGACTCAAAAGGCGTCTTAGCTGGCTCTTTTCCGCCTCTCCCCGCCAAAATGTCGTTATGCCGCAATATTGCGCGCTTTGCTGGCGCGATCGCAAAATCAGGCGAACGCCGGCTAAAGATCCACGAACTCACGCCGAAAATATAAAAAAACGTAATTAATATTCTCCTCGCCAACCTTTGTTGATCCCTTTAAGGATTTAACCCATGCGTAATAATTTGCCCGTTACACAGCAAGAGTACCTGTTTGACGATCGCGCCACCCTGATGTCAACCACCGACACCCACAGCCATATCACCTATGCCAATGATGCGTTTATTGAGGCCAGCGGTTTCTCGCCGGAGGAGATTAACGGTCAGCCGCACAATATGGTGCGCCACCCGGATATGCCGCCGGAAGCGTTCGCCGATATGTGGGCGACCCTGAAGCAGGGCGAACCCTGGACCGCGCTGGTAAAAAACCGCCGCAAAAACGGCGATCACTACTGGGTGCGCGCCAACGCCATTCCGGTGGTGCGCGACGGCGTGGTACAGGGCTATATGTCGGTGCGCACCAGGCCAACCCCCCAGGAGGTGCGCGACACCGAACGCCTGTATCAGAACTTCCGCGAGGGCAAAGCCAAAGGGCTGCGTTTTCATAAAGGGCTGATTGTCCGCACCGGCATGATGCGCTGGCGCTCGATTTTCAAAACCCTGTCGCTGCGCTGGCGTATTCGCTCGGCGCTGCTGGCCCTGCTGCCGCTGTCAACGCTTGGCGTTTGGGGGCTGGGGCTGAGCCCGGCCGCGCTGGCGATGTTTGCTGGCGGCATGGCGCTGCTGCTGCTGCTGGCTTCGGCCTGGCTGGAGATGCAGGTCTCCCGGCCGATTGAGCGCGTCTGCCGCCAGGCGCTGCGCGTGGCGACCGGGGCCGATCATAAAGTGGAGCAGATGGACCGCGTAGATGAAGTTGGCACGACGCTACGCGCCATTGGTCAGCTGGGGCTGATGTTCCGCTGGCTGGTGGATGACGTCAGCGGCCAGGCGATCAACGTGCTGAGCGCCAGCGATTCTATTGCCCAGAGCAACAGCGAGCTGAGCCGCCGCACGGAACAGGCTGCGGCCAACGTGCAGCAGACGGCGGCGACCATGAACGAGATGACTGCGACGGTGAAGAGCAACACCGAAACTGCCGCCGAAGTGAAAACCCTGTCAGCCAGCACCAGCAGTGCGGCGGTGCAGGGTGGAGAAGCGATGGCGGATATGGTGACGATGATGGCGGAAATTACCGACAGCTCGAAGAAAATCGCCAATATTACCAGCGTGATCGACGGCATCGCCTTCCAGACCAATATCCTGGCGCTGAATGCGGCGGTGGAAGCGGCGCGCGCCGGTGAGCAGGGTAAAGGTTTTGCCGTGGTCGCCGGGGAAGTGCGCAGTCTCGCCCAGCGCAGCGCCAAGGCCGCCAGCGAGATCAAACAGCTGGTGGAAACCAGCGCCGAGAAGGTGAAGTCCGGTACGCTGCACGTTAACGAGGCCGGTAAAACCATTGAAAGTATTGTCTCGCAGGTGCAAAACGTCACCGCGCTGATTGCCCAGATCAGCTCCGCCACCGCCGAGCAGGCCACTGCCATCGGTGAGATTAGCCTGGCAGTGGAAGATCTCGACAACATCACCCATCAGAACGCCGCGAAGGTGGAAGAGGGCGCGCAGGCCTCCGGCCGCATGACCCGCCAGGCCACTCGCCTGGTCGAAGCGATCAGCGTGTTCCGTTAATTGCGTAGGGGCCGGGCATGTTCCGGCAATTCCGTAGGGGTCGGGCATGCCCGACCCGCTAAACATCTGCTGTGCTGACTCCCCACCCATCCTTGATGATCCACGTCGACTGCAACCCATAAAAAAAAGAGCAAACGATGAAGTTTGCCCCTTGTAACGCCCTGGTGGTGGCGTGATAGGTCTGTTATCTGCGGATAAATGATCACTGCCAGCAAGGCTGATAGAAATATCTCATTATATCCTTGCTGCTTTAATGGAGATATAGGCGTGCTTTATTATGTCAGTGGATCTGACACTGAAGGTTATAAGCGTCTTTTCTCATCAGTGCAGAAAGATTAATAGCAAAATGTGATTGATACTGCAATTTCATTTGGTACGCCATGCAGCCACTAATATGTGTTTAAATATTACCACTAAGAAAAAATGTATATCATTCAATTGGTTGGTGTTATTGATTGTGGGGTTTTTCTGAGTTCAGTAGCGCGAAGGTTATTTTTCGCTTTCATCACGCGTGCAAACGACGAATAAAAGGCTATAACTGGACGTTAGCAGGCTATTAATTATTAGATGTACAGGTAACAGATATTACTCATGCACAAGAGGGAGAGACAATGAGTCAGTTCTTTATGAATCAGAAGCAGGATCTGGTCAATGAGGCGATTGAAGGGGTGCTGCAAAGCGCGGCCAGCCACAATCTGGCGCGGCTGGCGCTGGGGCCGCAGATGCGGGTGGTGGTACGCAGCGACTGGGATAAGTCGCGGGTTGCCCTGATCTCCGGCGGTGGCTCTGGCCATGAACCGGCCCATATCGGTTTTGTTGGCAAAGGCATGCTAACCGCGGCGGTCTGCGGCGATGTATTTGCTTCACCCAGCGTGGATGCGGTGCTGCACGCCATTATTAACGTCACGGGCGAAGCGGGCTGCCTGCTGATCGTCAAAAACTACACCGGCGACCGTCTCAACTTCGGCCTTGCGGCGGAAAAAGCCAAACAGCTGGGCTATCGCGTTGAGATGGTGATGGTGCGTGATGATATCGCCCTGCCGGATAATCCGCAGCCGCGCGGGATTGCCGGAACGGCGCTGGTGCATAAGGTCGCTGGCTTTGCCGCTGAACAGGGGCAGGGGTTGGATGCCGTCAGCGCGCTGGCGCAGCGGGCAATTGATGCGACTGCCTCTATCGGGCTGGCCTTTACCACCTGCCACGTGCCGGGGGAGGATCGTGACGATCATCGCGTCGAGCCGGGATGCAGCGAGCTGGGCATGGGGATCCACGGCGAGCCGGGCGCCTCGACGCTGAAAACGCAGAACAGCGCGGAGATCGTAGCGGAGCTGACGCAGCGCTTAGCCAGCAAAAGTGGCAGCGGTAAGCTGGCGCTGCTGGTGAATAATCTGGGCGGTTTCTCCGCGCTGGAGATGGCTATCCTGACGCGCGAAACGCTGAAATCTGCTCTGGGTAAACAGGTGAAGCTGCTGATTGGCCCGGCAACGCTGGTCAGCGCGCTGGATATGAAAGGCTTCTCACTCTCCACCCTGCAGCTTGATGATGAGCTGGAAGCCGCGCTGTTAGCCCCGGTAGAGACCAGCGGCTGGGTGCGTGCGTTTGAACCCCAGCCGGCAAAAGAGCGGGAAGCGAAACGCGTCGCGCAGCAGCAGAGCTTTACGCCTTCAAATAATGCGGCCGTGGCCGCAACGCTTCACACGCTGTGCCAGACGCTGATTGAACTGGAGAGCGAACTAAACCAGCTGGATGCCAAAGTAGGCGATGGCGATACCGGATCCACCTTCTCTGCCGGAGCGCGCAGCGTGCTGGAAGCCAGCCAGAACGGGGAGCTGCCGCTCGACCAGATGGATGCGCTGCTTACGGTGGTGGGCGAAAAGCTGGCGAACGTGATGGGGGGCTCCAGCGGCGTGCTGATGTCGATTATGTTTACCGCTGCCGGGCAGCAGTTGAAGCAGGGTAAATCGCTGGCCGGGGCGCTGAACTTTGGCCTTGAACGCATGCAGCATTACGGTGGAGCGGGCGTGGGCGACCGCACGATGATCGACGCACTCGATCCGGCGTTTGCCGCGTTAGCGGCAGGCAAAAATCTGGCCGCTGTCGCTGCCGCAGCGAAGCAGGGCGCAGACAGTACTCGCCAGATGCTCAGCGCCGCCGCCGGGCGCTCCTCCTATCTCAATCAGGAGAGCCTGAAGGACGTTAAAGATCCGGGGGCTTTCGCGGTGGAGAGCGTCTTCGCTGCGCTGGCCGCTCGGAATTAATCGAGCGGAGAGGCCGCCAGCGCACGGCTGAAATGCTCCAGCTGGCTGGGATTGACGTTGCGAAGCTGTAACGCGAGGTTGATCTCTTCCAGCGTACGGGCATTTTCAGCCAGCGGCGCGGCAATTTTGCCATGTTTCTGAAGCCAGTCTGCCACGCTGGCCCAGCGCCATAGCGGCGAGTTACCGCTGATGCGCTGCACAGGCGCGGGGAAATCACCCGCGCCACGCGAGCCATCTTTCAACAATGCTATCGACTGGCGCGTTAACTGGCTCAGTTCCGCGATATCACTCAGCCCGACCAGACTGGCATCAACAGCAGAGACGATGGCGCCCAGCGGTGCGGCTTCAATAGCGTGGATGGCACTGAGGATCGCCTGCTCGAAGGAGTCGCTGTAGCGGTCAAATTCCAGATAAACCGCCCTGCCGTAAAAGCAGACCAGAGCATCATCGCACCCGCGTTTAAACAACTGCTCTTCCAGTTCTGGCGTGTCTGATGTGACGCCGCTCAGCAGCAGCGTGAAGTGGTAAAGTGGCATCGCTTTCTCCCTGTCTTAGTGTGTTGCAAGGCAACTATCGACTTTTCGCCTAATCTGGCTGGCATGATGTTCAGGCACCGCTGGCGTTGACCAGACGCTCATCTGATGTTGCTGATGCTCCGGGATGCTGCATTTCAGCCGTCCAAAAGCATGCCCGCTGGCAGGATGAAAAATCCAGCCTCTGTTGAGAGCATACTCAATAGCGGCACGGATATGTTTATTGGGATGTTCCTTCATCGCGCCCTCAATGACGTCCACAGGATAAGAGGAGTGTTGACCATTGTCAACGGTCCGTGATTTCCTTTATCCTGCGTAATGGGTTGGGCGATGAACAGAGATGAAGAGAGATTCCTCGCGTTCCCTCGCAAGAAATAACGCTCGGTTACACCGTGATATGCTCTTCCTGCGGCGCGTCATCCAGCGTGCGCTCAAAGCCACGCAGACGTTTGTAGATCGACATCAGCTCCACCAGCGTGGTCCATGAGTTAATCAGGTACTGGAATGATCCACGTACCTGATCGAACACGTTAGTGATCTGTCTCATCAGCCCAAGCGTGATCGCACCGGTAACAATCGACGGGAACAGCATCAACATGCCAAATACCGCGTCCACCTGCAGATAGAAAATACGCACGATATTGAAGTAGAGATAGTGGAAGTAGAGGCGGAAATAGTTCCTGCGCACGCCAAGGAACAGTTCACGCACCTTCGGCGGCTGCGCCCGCGATGCATCATCCTCGCCGTAGACCAGCTCTTTACGATAGGCCGCCTCCACCCGCTGATTGCGGAACGACAGCCCCGGCAGTTTGATGCCGACGATGGCCAGCAGCCCGGTGCCGAACAGCGACCACAGCACGGCGGCAATCACCAATGCATAAGGGATGCTGCCCAGAACTGGCACGGTTTTCACATGCACCGACAGCGTTACCAGCACCGGCAGGAAGGCAATCAGCGTCATAATGGCGTTAATAAAGCTGACGCCCATATCCTCCAGCGTGGAGGCAAAACGCATCGTGTCCTCCTGCACACGCTGGGCGGCACCCTCAATGTGGCGCAGGCGCGGCCAGTACTGCATGTAGTAATTGTTCATCGCCGTGCGCCAGCGGAACACGTAATGGCTGATAAAGAACAGATTTATCGTGTTAATCGTTACGTAAATCAGGGCGATGTAGAGAAACGTCCTGGTTAACGCGTAGAGGGTGGTCACCTTAACGGTATTGGGATGCGCCATCGCCTGCTGAATGAGATCGAAAAAAGGCTCATACCAGCTGTTGATTGCCACGCCCAGTTCTACCGAAAACCAGGTAATGAAGATAATCAGCGCGCTGCCAAGTATTGACCAGTATTGCCACGGGTGCGGGCTGGCAATAAACCAGAAACCGGCAAACAGCAGCGTGACCAGCAGGTAGTAGCTGTAGATTGCGAGCATCGATGGGGCAATAAAGCGTGAAACGTCATTCGGTAAAGGCCCGTCGGCAACCGGGGAGAAATGCATCAGGTGAGCGAACAGGCTGTCGGCATAGCCGAACCACAGCAGTATCGCCAGCAGGCTCCAGATTGCCGCACTGCTGAAGAACAGCGCTGGCCTGGGGAAAAAGGATTTAAACATAGGCACTCCGCTGTCAATGTTTGATGGTTATACCCTGATTGACTGTGAGTAATCTCACTGCGGTTGTATCTATTAATTTCAGTGGTGAAGCCTGAACGTTTGAATAAGTTATTTATACCTTTTTTAACTCAATTTCATTTATTTTATAAAAGCCAACAGACAAATTTCCCACATAAATATAAGCGCAGCGGCAAGTTTATTTTTTTTCAGCGCTGAATGTTTTTTAAACAAAGCCGATAACGATCAATGAACCGCAGTGCTGAAGCGGAAATTGCTTGAATTGGCTGATGTTTTCGGTTTATACCCGTGTGGTTTTAACACACATAAAACAGGGTACCTGCGGTGAAAGAGCGCGCGGGACGGTAATTTTTACGTCAGTTAATGGCGTATTGCAGCGTTGCGCATATTTTCTACTGTGGGGAAAATGACGGCCAGCGCCCAGGCGAAAATAATAATGAATGAAGACTCTGATGTCATGTACCGTCTACTGGTACAGAGCGTGGTTGACTACGCCATATATATGCTGACGCCAGAAGGTAACGTCGCTAACTGGAATCCGGGCGCGCAACGCGCCAAAGGATACCGCCCTGATGAGATCGTCGGGAAAAACTTTAGCTGTTTCTACAGCACTCAGGATCGGCTGGACAAAGTACCGGAGAAGAATCTGGCCACCGCTTACCGAACCGGGCGCTTTGAAGAGCAGGGCTGGCGCTACCGTAAAGACGGCAGCGCGTTTTGGGCAAACGTCGTCATTGATGCGGTACGCGATGATGACGGCAAGCTGATTGGTTACGCCAAGATCACCCGCGACTGCACCGAGGTGCGCGAGTACGAACAGCAGATCCTGCGTGGGAAAAATCTGGCCGAGCAGAACAGTGAAAAAATGGCCTCGCTGTCAAAATTCCTCGACATTATCGTCGCCAATATTCCGTCCAGCGTGATTGTTGAGGATGTGGTCTCGCGCGAGATCCTGCTGATCAACAGCAAGGCGCAGCAGCTGCTTGGCGGCACGCAGCGCCAGTTTATTGGCAAGCGCGCGCCCGACTGCATGACGGCAGAAATGGGCGAATATTTTATGCAGCTCTCCGATGCGGCGCAGCGCAAGGAGGGGATGCAGCGCAACGAACGTCTGCTGAACACGCCGGGCGGCGAGCGTATTCTGAATACCACCGCCACCATTATTCGCGGCAACGACGAACGCCATAACTACGTGCTGCTGATCGCCGACGACGTCACCGATCAGCGTGCGGCGGATGCGCGCATCCACCATATGGCGCACCACGATAACCTCACCAGCCTGCCGAACCGCGTGCTGTTTAGCCAGCGCCTGACCGCCGCGCTGCGCGAGGATCGCGATGCCCGCCGGCTGACCGCCACGCTGGGGCTGGATCTCGATAACTTCAAAAACGTTAACGACGCGCTCGGCCATCAGGTCGGCGACGAGCTGCTGCGTTCGGTGGCGGTGCGTCTGCACTCGGTGCTGCGCGACCAGGATACGCTGGCGCGCAGCGGCGGCGATGAGTTCTCTGTCGTGCTGCCGGGGCTGTCGCATCAGCAGGAGGCGGAAGTGGTCGCCAGCCGCCTGATCGAAACCATTCGTCCGCCGTTTAACGTGGACGGGCACAACCTCTCCGTCGGGCCGAGCATCGGTATTGCCATCGCCGACAGCGGCATGACCACCCCGGACCAGCTGCTGCGCTGCGCGGATATGGCGCTGTATGAAGCCAAGCGCAACGGGCGCAACCGCTTTGAACACTTCACCGCTGCAATGGGCGATATGGCGCAGAAGCGTCGGGTCATCGAGAGCGACCTGCGCGAGGCGCTCACCAGCCGCCAGCTCAAGCTTTACTATCAGCCGATCACTAACAATCTGCATCAGGAGATCATCGGCTATGAAGCGCTGATGCGCTGGCATCACCCGCAAAAGGGCACCATCATGCCGATGGACTTTATTCCGATAGCCGAAGAGACCGGCCTGATCCACAGCCTGGGGGCTTACGCGCTGTATGAAGCCTGCCGCGAGGCCGCTACCTGGCCTGGCGATCAGAGCGTGGCGGTCAATCTGTCGCCGCTGCAGTTTAAAAATAGCGCCCTGGTGTCGGTGGTGGAAGCGGCGCTGAAAGATTCCGGGCTGGCCCCGCATCGTCTGGAGGTGGAGATCACCGAATCGGTGCTGCTGGATAACACGCTGGTCAATATCCATATTCTGCAAAAGCTTAAGGCGCTGGGCGTGCATATTGCGCTGGATGATTTCGGCACCGGCTATTCATCGCTCAGCTACCTGCGCTCATTCCCGTTCGATAAGATCAAGATAGACAAGTCGTTTATCAATGATATGCATGACAGTCGGGAAGCGCTGGCGATTATCCGGGCGATTACCGGCATGAGCCGCAGCCTGGATATTCAAATCACCGCCGAAGGGGTGGAGAGCAACGAGCAGTTCGAACGGCTGAAAGCGGAAGGGTGCACCCTGTTCCAGGGCTACTATTTTGGCCGCCCGCAGCCGTCGGAGAGCCGTTTGCAGCAGTTTTAACTGTTGCGGGTCGGGCATGCCCGACCCCTACAGTCGGGCACTGTGCCACGCCCCCTCCAGTCGGGCACTGTGCCACGCCAGTGAAATTTAGATATTCTCCAGGTTAATTCCGCGCGTTTTCGGCCCGAAAATGCCGATGGTTAGCATCACGATCAGCATGCTGACCACGATAAATGCGATCACCCCCTGGGTGCCCGCCGCCTGCAAAATCATGCCGATAATCAGACTGCTAAACACCGTCGACAGGCGGCTGAAGGAGTAGCAGAAGCCGACCGCACGGGCGCGAATATAGGTCGGGAACACCTCGGTCTGATAAGCGTGATAGCTGTAGGTCAGCCAGGCATTGGAGTAAGTAATGCAGAAGCCGCAGAGGATCAGCATCAGCGGATTATTCTGCAGCGCGAACAGCGTGCCGAACACCACCGTCATCAGCGACGACAGAACGATCTGCCACTTGTTCTCAATCTTATCGGCGTAGCGGCTGCAAATCAGCGAGCCGAGCGGGTAGGCAAGGGTAATAAAGAATGCGTACAGCAGGCTGTGGGTGATGCTCGCGCCTTTGCCGGACAGCAGCGCGGGCAGCCAGTTGCCGAAGCCGAAGAAACCAATCGCCTGGAAGATATTCATCACCACCAGCATCAGCGTGCGCTGGCGGTATTGCGGCGCCCAGATATCGCGAAAACGGCCTTTACGCTGGCTGATTTCTGCCGTTTCAATCTCTTGTGGATGTGGGGCGCTGTCCGCCGCGCCGCAGCGAATTTCCATCGCGCTGACCACCTGATGCGCTTCCTGATGGCGCCCCTGCTGCGCCAGCCAGCGCGGAGACTCCGGCAGGTTCTTGCGTACCAGCCAGATAATCATTGAGCAGACCGCACCGGCTATCACCACCCAGCGCCAGCCTGTCAGGCCAAGAATGGTCTGCGGCACCAGCCACCAGGACATCAGCGCCACCGCCGGAACCGATAAAAACTGTACAAAGAAGGCGAAGGCAAAGGCTTTGCTGCGCAGGCGCGTCGGGACACATTCAGTGAGATAAGTATCGATGGTCACCAGCTCAATTCCCAGCCCGACGCCGACCAGAAAGCGGCAGAAGATGATCCACTCCGCCTGATTCTGAAACGCCATCAGCAGTGAAAAACAGCCGTACCACGCCAGGGCAAACATAAACGTCAGGCGGCGGCCAAAGCGATCGGCGTAAGGGGCCAGCAGACTGGCCCCGAAAAACAGCCCGAGGAAGGTCACGGAAGCAAATGCGGCCTGGTCAGATATGCCAAATACGCCGAGATCGCCAACATGAAATATGCCTCCTGCGATTAAACCTGAACTGATATAGCCCGTCTGGAACAGATCGTAGAGTTCGAAAAAACCGCCAAGTGAGAGTAAGGCAATAAAGCGCCACAGCCCGGCAGAAGCGGGAAGGGCATCGATGCGTTCAGATAATTTATTGTTATTAAAGGGTTTTTGTTGCGGTTCGGGCATCCCTGGGGCGCAGGCTTCACTCATGTTACGTTCCTGATAATCATTGCACGGTAAAATAATTTTCCATGCTAATAGTTAGCAGTAAAATTTAAATTTTGAATTACGCCTCGTAAGCAGAAAAATAAGCATAAAAAATGGCAATGGCCGTTTTGCTGCTATTTCTTCCTGTTTCCTCCGCCAGGCGTTCAGACTGAAGCTTGCGCAGTTGTTAATGATTTTGTGCCATTTTGTTTCCATACCCTCACGCTTTTCCCCGGTTACTGTTACAATCTGCATGATTGTTACCGGTAACAAACTGCCGGTAGATACCGACCTGGTAAAAAAGCAGGCGGCGACTCACTATTGTCCCTACACTTTGTATCATTAAAAAATCGACCCCCCATTTTAATCAGCCCCCTGTGCTGGTTCGAGAAGGCAATGTCATGTCAGAGCAAAAAACCGGAAGCACGCGCAGAGACTTTCTGCTGAAAACTATCACCCTCGCCCCGGCGATGGCGATTGGCTCCGCAGGGCTGGGTTCACTGGCCGCCGCTGCGCCCGCCGTGGCGAAAGAGGCCGCTAAAACCGGGCCACAGCAGGCGCGCGAGTACCAGCCAACGTGGTTCACCCCCGAAGAGTATGCCTTTCTGCAGGCCGCCGTTGCGCGCCTGATCCCGGCCGATGAACGCGGCCCTGGCGCGCTGGAAGCGGGCGTGCCCGAGTATATCGACCGCCAGATGAACACCCCGTATGCCACCGGCGCCAACTGGTACATGCAGGGGCCGTTCCACCCGGATGCCGATAAAGCGCTGGGCTACCAGCTGCCATTGACCCCGCGTGATATCTATCGCCTGGGCCTGGCCGATGCCGATGCGCTGGCAAAACAGCAGCATGGCAAGGTGTTTGCTGCGCTAAGCGGCGAGCAGCAGGATGCGCTGTTACAGGCGCTGGAAGCGGGCAGCGTGGAGCTGAAACAGCTGCCTGCCAAAACCTTTTTCTCCTTCCTGCTGCAGAACACCCGCGAAGGGTTCTTCAGCGACCCGATCCACGGCGGCAACCAGGGGCTGGTCGGCTGGCAGCTGATTAACTTCCCCGGCGCGCGCGCTGATTTTATGGACTGGGTGGAGCGCGGCGAGCAGTATCCGCTGCCGCCGGTGTCAATTCGTGGGGAAAGAGCATAACCATGGCAAACGTACAGAAGAAAGTAGATGCGGTAATCGTCGGTTTCGGCTGGGCCGGGGCGATTATGGCCAAAGAGCTGACCGAAGCCGGTCTTAACGTAGTGGCGCTGGAGCGCGGCCCGCATCGCGATACCTATCCTGACGGTGCGTATCCGCAGGTGATTGACGAACTGACCTATAACATTCGTAAAAAGCTGTTCCAGGATCTGTCAAAAAGCACCGTGACCATCCGTCATAACTCCGCGCAGACCGCGCAGCCGTATCGTCAGCTGGCGGCATTCCTGCCCGGTACCGGCACCGGCGGCGCGGGCCTGCACTGGTCCGGCGTGCATTTCCGCGTCGACCCGATGGAACTGCGCATGCGCAGCCATTATGAAGAGCGCTACGGCAAAAACTTTATCCCGGAAGGGATGACCATCCAGGACTTCAGCGTCACTTACGACGAGCTGGAACCCTATTTCGACCAGGCCGAGAAGGTGTTCGGCACTTCCGGTTCAGCCTGGAGCGTAAAGGGTAAAGTGGTCGGTCAGGGCGGCAAAGGCAACCCATTTGCCCCGGACCGCTCCAGCCCGTTCCCGCTGCCCGCGCAGAAGCGCACTTACTCGGCGCAGCTGTTTGCCCAGGCGGCGGAAAGCATTGGCTACCATCCGTACGACCTGCCTTCTGCCAATACCTCCGGCCCGTATACCAACACCTACGGTGCGCAGATGGGGCCGTGCAACTTCTGCGGCTACTGCAGCGGCTATGCCTGCTACATGTATTCCAAAGCCTCGCCGAACGTCAACATCCTGCCTGCACTGCGCCAGGAGTCGAAGTTCGAGCTGCGCAATAACGCTTACGTCCTGCGCGTTAACCTGACGGACGACAAGAAGCACGCGACCGGCGTCACCTATGTTGATGCACTGGGGCGTGAAAACGAACAGCCTGCTGACCTGGTGATCCTCTCCGCGTTCCAGTTCCACAACGTGCATCTGATGCTGCTGTCCGGCATCGGCAAGCCGTACGATCCGGTGACGAACGAAGGCACCGTCGGGCGCAACTTCGCCTATCAGAACATCTCCACCATCAAAGCGTTCTTCGATAAAGACGTGTTTACCAATAACTTTATCGGTGCAGGCGGCGCGGGCGTTGGGGTGGATGACTTCAACGGCGACAACTTCGACCACGCGCAGTATGGCTTCGTTGGCGGTTCGCCGATGTGGGTGAACCAGGCGGGGGTCAAGCCGATCTCCGGCCTGCCGACCCCTCCGGGCACGCCGAACTGGGGCAGCAAGTGGAAAGCGGCGGTGGCCGATCACTACACTCACCACGTGTCGATGGATGCCCACGGCGCGCATCAGTCGTACCGCAATAACTACCTCGACCTCGATCCCAACTACAAGGATATCCACGGCCAGCCGCTGCTGCGTATGACCTTCGACTGGCAGGAAAACGACATCAAAATGTCGCAGTTTATGCACGGTCGCATGCACAAGATTGCCGAAGCGATGAACCCGAAATTGATCAGCGGTGCGCCAAAAATGCCGGGCGCGCACTTCGACACCACCGTATATCAGACCACGCATATGAACGGCGGCGCGATCATGGGTGAAGATCCAAAAACCAGCGCGATTAACCGTTATCTGCAGAGCTGGGACGTGCCGAACGTCTTTGTGCCGGGCGCCTCCGCTTTCCCGCAGGGGCTGGGCTACAACCCGACCGGTATGGTGGCGGCGCTGACCTACTGGTCGGCGAAGGCGATTCGTGAACAGTACCTGAAAAACCCGGGTCCACTGGTGCAGGCATAAGGATAAGCAGATGAAAAAGTTACTTCTTATTGCCCTGCTGCCGGGCATGCTGGCGTTTAACGCGCTGGCCGATGATAGCGCGGCGGCTGAAATTCAGCGCGGTGAGTATCTGGCGCGCGCCGGGGACTGCGTGGCCTGCCACACCAAAGCGGGCGGCGAAGCTTTTGCCGGTGGCCTGGCGATGGCAATGCCTATCGGCACCATCTACTCCACCAATATCACCCCGGACAAGCAGAGCGGGATTGGCGGCTACAGCTATGACGACTTCCAGAAAGCGGTGCGTCACGGCGTGGCGAAAAACGGCGACACGCTCTACCCGGCGATGCCTTACCCGTCCTACACGGTGGTCAGCGACGAGGATATGCAGGCGCTTTACGCCTACTTTATGCACGGCGTTAAGCCGGTGAACCAGGCGAACAAAGAGAGCGACATTCCGTGGCCGCTGTCGATGCGCTGGCCGCTGGCGATCTGGCGCGGAGTGTTTGCGCCGGACGTGAAGGCCTTCCAGCCGATCAAAGGGCAGGACCCGGTGCTGGCGCGTGGCCAGTATCTGGTTGAGGGCCTGGGCCACTGCGGCGCCTGCCATACGCCGCGCAGCATCACCATGCAGGAAAAAGCGCTGAACAACGAGGAAGGCAGTGATTACCTCTCCGGCAGCAGCGCGCCCATCGACGGCTGGACCGCGAGCAATCTGCGCGGTGATGGCCGCGACGGGCTGGGCCGCTGGAGTGAAGATGACCTGGTGCAGTTCCTGCGCATGGGCCGTAACGATCGCACCGCGGTATTTGGCGGTATGACCGATGTGGTACAGCACAGCCTGCAGCATCTGACGCCGGAAGATGCGACCGCGATTGCACGCTACCTGAAATCGCTGGGGGCTAAAGATCCCAACCAGGTGGGCTTCACGCCGGATGATGCAGTGGCGAAAGCGCTGTGGAAGGGCGACGACAGCAAAACTGGCGCATCAGTCTATGTTGACAGCTGCGCGGCCTGCCATAAAACCGACGGCAGCGGCTACCAGCGCTTCTTCCCGGCGCTGCGCGGTAATCCGGTGGTGCTGGCGGAAGACCCGACTTCGCTGATCCATATTGTGCTGAGCGGCGCACAGCTGCCGGGCGTCAAGGATGCGCCTACCACTATCACCATGCCAGCCTTCGGCTGGCGTCTGAACGACCAGCAGGTCGCAGACGTGGTGAACTTTATCCGCACCAGCTGGGGCAATACCGCGAAGTCTGCGGTGTCAGCCAGCGACGTGGCGAAAGTGCGCAAGGATGAAGCGGTGGTCAATCAGCAGGGCAATGTTGATGTGGAGAAGTTGACGCCATAACGTTGAGCTGGCCTTGCGGGTCGATCGGAAAAGATGATCGACCCCTACGGTTCGTGGGCATTTCCGGTTCGGAAAACCCGGCCGTTGTAGGGGCGGACCTTCTGTTTCGGTCCGCCCGTCAAAGGGCACGCTATTGCCCGTAATACGCCCCTGTCCCATGTTTACGCAGATAATGCTTATCCAGCAGCACCTGCTGCATATCGCGCATCCCCGGCGTCAGCTGGCGCGAGAAAATCCCCATATAGGCAATCTCCTCCAGTACCACCGCGTTATGCACCGCATTCTCCGCGCTGCTGCCCCAGGCAAACGGGCCGTGGGCGTTGACCAGCACCGCCGGGATCGCCGTCGGACTGATGCCGCGTGACTGGAAGGTATCAATTATCACCTCACCGGTGTTGTGCTCATAATTCTCTGCGATCTCCTGCGCTGTCATCAGACGCGTGCAGGGAATGGTGCCGTAGAAATAGTCGGCGTGGGTGGTGCCCCAGGCGGGGAGATCCAGCCCGGCCTGCGCCCAGATAGTGGCGTGGCGCGAATGGGTATGAACAATGCCGCCGATATCGCTAAACGCACGGTACAGCGCCAGGTGGGTCGCGGTATCAGAAGAGGGCTTCTTGCTGCCCTCCACGGTGCGGCCGCTTTCCAGCTCTACCACCACGATATCGTCAACCGTCATGCCGTCATACTCCACCCCGGAAGGCTTGATCGCTACCAGCCCGCGATGACGGTCAATGGCGCTGACGTTGCCCCAGGTGAAGGTCACCAGACGGTGGCGTGGCAGTGCCAGATTGGCCGCGAAAACCTGCTGTTTCAGTGTTGATAAGCTCATTGTAAGCCTCCTTCCTGCATTTTCTGTTCAATCCAGCGCCGTGCCTGCACAATCTCAGCCACCGGCTCCTCGGCTTTTTCTGTCCACATCTCAATCAGAAACGCGCCACGATAGTTCAGCTGTTTCAGCGTGCGGAACACCCCAACAAAATCGACGCACCCTTCACCAAACGGTACGTCGCGAAACTGCCCCGGCGAACTGGCGGTGACGGGCTGCGTGTCTTTCAGATGGATAGCGGCAATACGGTCAATGCCCAGCGCCAGCTCGGCGGCGACGTCATTGCCCCAGGCGGTCAGATTGCCGACGTCGGGATAGACGGTGAACCACGGCGAGGCCTGCTGCTTATCCCAGTGTTTCCACTTGCTGATGGCGTTCATAAATTCGGTATCCATAATCTCGACAGCCAGCATCACCTGCGCGGCTGCGGCGCGATCGACCGCCCAGGCGAGCCCTTGCGCGAAGCGTGCCACCGTGCCCTCGTCATGCGCTTCGTAGTAAACGTCGTAGCCCGCCAGCTGGATGGTGCGGATGCCAACGTCCTTTGCCAGCTGGATCGCCTGCTCCATCAGGCTATAGGCCTGCTGGCGGATCGCCGGGTCGTGGCTGCCAAACGGGAAGCGGCGGTGGCCCGAGAGACACATCGACGGGATAGTCACTCCGGTTTCCATCATTGCGTTCACCAGCGACAGGCGCTGCTCTTTGCTCCATTGCAGGCGCGACAGCCGCAGATCGGTTTCGTCCACCGACATCTCGACAAAGTCGAAACCGCAGGCTTTTGCCAGGGCCAGACGTTCCGGCCAGCTCAGATGAGGCGGCAGGGCTTTTTCATAAATTCCTAGCGGATGTTGGCGCATAGTTATTGTCCCCAGATGCTGGCAATGGCCTGATGGAAGTCGGCGGCGGCCGCGCGCCCGTCGGCACTTTCGCTGAGTGCCCGCCCGACGATAAATGCCTTCACGTCGATGTTTTTAAACTGCGGCAGCTCGTCCGGGGTTATGCCGCCGGTGACCGACAGGGCAAAGCCCAGATCGGACAGGGCTTTCATCGCGTCCAGATCCTGCTGGCTCCACTGCTGGCCGCTGGCCTGGGCATCGCGTCCGCGGTGGTAAATGGCCTGCGTCAGCCCCAGCTCGCGCCAGCGCTTAGCCTCAGCCAGCGTCCAGTGGCCGAACAGCTCAATCTGGATATCGCCCTGATGCTGATGGGCCACCTCCAGCGCGCTGGCAAAGGTCGCCAGCGGGGCTGCGCAGATCACCGTCATCCAGTTGGCCCCGGCTTCAAACGCCAGCGTCGCCAGCGTCGCCCCGGCATCCGCCACTTTAAAATCGGCCACCAGGGTTTTAGCGGGCAACTGCTGGCGCAGCTGGCGCACCGCGTCTATCCCGGCGCTGAAGCACAGAATGGTGCCGGCTTCGACAATATCGACCTGCTGATGCAGGCGCTGTGCCGTCTCCAGCGCGGCATCCAGCCGGGTGTGGTCGAGGGCCAGCTGAAGCTGGGGAACCCGGGAACGGCTCATGATGTCACTCCTTGTGTGGCGATCAGCGCCGCCAGTAGTTGCTGATAACGTTGATATTTTTTCTGATACAGCGCATGACGCTCGCTATCGGGCTGGTAGCTCAGGATTTCGGGTACCAGCGCCTGCTGTGCCTGTTGCAGCGAGGCATATGCCCCGGTGCCGGTCATTGCCGCCAGCGCTGCGCCCAGGCAGCCACTCTCTTCGATCTGAGGGATCTCCACCGGCAGGCCGCTGGCGTCGGCAAACATTTGCATCCACACTGCCGAGCGCGTCGCCCCCCCGCTCAGACGCAAGGCCTTGACCTGCGGGAAGCGTGTCAGAATGCGATTGAGATGGGTGAGGTGGGAGAACACCACGCCTTCGTAGATGGCCTGCACCAGGTGGCCGCGCTGGTGGCCCGCCTGCATGCCGAAGAAGCCGGCGTGCAGGTCAGCCCCGGCGTTGCAGCCGTAGAGGAACGGCAGGAACAGCAGGGAACTCGCGGCTGGCGGCAGTTCGGCCACCCACTGATTCAGCTGGTGGTAGTCATCGATGCCCCACTGCTGGCAGAACCACTCCAGATTGGCGGCCGAGGTTGGGCTGGCTTCGTGAATAATGTACTGTCCGTCAATGGCATAGCGGCCGTAGACAAAGCGATAATCGGCTTCGTCGCTGATGCGGTCGGTAATCCCGCTGGTCACCGACCAGGTGCCCATGACGGCGTTTAGCCGGGTATCGTCATGCAGCCCGGCGCACAGCGCGGTAGACACCACGTCGAACAGCCCGCCGACCACCGGCGTCCCGGCACGCAGTCCGCACAGGGCGGCCGCTTCAGCGGTGACATAGCCCGCAATGTCCGTCGGCCCGACAATCGGCGGCAGGGCAGGCAGAATGTCGCCGATGCCGAGAGTTTCTGCCAGCGCGGCAGTCCAGCCGCCCTGCTGCATGTGGTACAGGTTGGATTCGGAAATATTGGTCTCTTCACAGGCCAGCTCTCCGGTCAGGCAGTAGCGCAGATAGTCATGGGCCATCAGCACACTGCCGATCGCCGCGTAGCGCTGCGGTTGATGCTCCTTCAGCCAGCGCAGCAGTGACACGGGATGCCCGGTCCATAACGTCTGTCGGGTGAGCGGATAAAGCGTCTGCGGCATGCCGTCACGCTGCCACTGCTGCACCAGCGCCAGCGCCCGGCGATCGGAGGAGAGCATGCCGTTACCCAGCGGCTGCTGCTGTTTATCCAGCAGAAACAGCCCTTTGCCCTGCGCCGAAATGCCCACTCCGGCAATCTGTGCCGCATCCAGCCCGCTGCGTTTCAGCGCCTCTGCGATGACCCGTGCGGCCTGCTGCCAGAGCAGCGGCATATCGCGCTCGGCCCAGCCCGGTTGCGGTACCCGTACTGGCAGCGTCTGTCGTGCCACCGCGCGCTCGCCGCCCTTTGCGTCATACAGCCCGGCCTTAATAAAGGTGCCGCCGCAGTCCAGCCCTAACCAGTAGTTCATGCGGCCTCCCGTTGCTGCGCATCGCAGCGGGCTGGCAGCGTCAGCGCCAGCAGTGAGGCAATCGCCAGCGCGATCGCCAGGCTGTAGACTCCGGCATCTTTGCTGTACGCCACGATTAACACCCCGACCATATAGGGGCCGCAGAAGCCACCGAGGTTGCCCAGGGCGTTAATCACCCCGCGCGCACCGCCGGCCACTTCGGCATTAAACAGGCGTGGAGGAATGCTCCAGAACACCCCAGCCGCTGACTGGATAAAGAAACCGCAGCCGACCAGCGCTGCGTAAGACCACCAGATATGCGCTTTCAGCAGTACCGACAGCGCCATACACAGGGCAAAACCGGCCAGCGGAAGGGCGACGAACAGTTTGCGGCGTCCGGTGGCATCCGACAGCGCGGAGAACAGGAACATGCCGAAAATCGCGCAGACATAGGGCAGGATCGCCAGCCAGCCGACCTGCTCCAGATTGCCGTGGGTCAGCCCTTTGAGAATGGTGGGCAGCCACAGGGTGTAGCCGTAGATCCCGGTCTGGTAGAAGAAGTTCACCAGGATCAGCCGCCACATCACCGGCTCACGCATCACCTGACGCAGTGAGGCTTTGCGGGTGTTTTGGCCTTTGATCAGCAGCTGCTCGTCGTGCAAGGTTTTGATCAGATACTGTTTTTCCGCTGCGGAGATCCACTTCGCCTCCTGCGGGCGGTTGCTGATGGTGAAATGCCACAGTCCCATGACAAACAGCGACAGCACACCCTCAACGAAGAACAGCATGCGCCAGTCCCAGGCGGTAATAATCCAGCCGGAGAGCGGGGCGGTGAGGATCCCGGCGATCGGCACAAACATGATCACGATGGCGTTGGCGCGGCCGCGCTCGGCATCGGGGAACCAGTTGCCGATCATCGTCAGCACCACCGGTAACATCCCGCCTTCGGAAACCCCCAGCGCAAAACGCAGTGCCAGCAGCTGATACTGATTGGTGGCGAGGCCGGTCAGCAGGGAGATTACCGCCCAGGCCAGCAGTGACCAGCCGATAAAGCGTTTACCGTTGCCGTAGACCGCCAGCTTGCCCCCCGGCACCTGTAAGAACAGATAACCGATAAAGAAGATGCCCCCGGCCAGTCCGGCCATTGAGGCGCTGATGCCGAGATCGGCATCCATCCCGCCCGGCATGGCAAAGGCGATATTGACCCGATCCATATAGGAAATAATGCAGGTGATCAGGATTGGCGGAATGATCCGCAGCCAGCGCAGAGACGGGATCCCTTCGCGGGCGAGGGTGGTAGACGTCAGGCTCATAGCGATCCTCTTTTAGTCAGCGAGATCGGCCACAGGGACCTTTACCACCACCTTGCGGATGGCCTCAGGGGCATGCAGCGCGCAGTTTGGGCGGTGAATATCCTGCGGGAAGAACACCGCGAAGTTTCCCGGCTGCATCAGCACCAGGGTTTCATTCGGGGCATCCTGGTAGAAGATGATGTCGCGCACGTCATCATACGGCTGGTGGATCGCCGGTTCCGCTCCCCCGGTGGAGACGCCCATCAGCTCATTGCCGCAGACCAGGTACTGCACATCGATAAAGTGCCGGTGCGCCTCCGGGTAGTTGTCGCCGTGCGGGGCGGTTTGCAGGTCAAGCACCTGCACCTGCCAGCCGGTTTGGCTGTCCTGGTAACGCCCGGCGGCCATAGTGGCCAGATCGTGGCGGGCTAAATAGTCGATGGCGCGCGCAATCGCAGGCGGATAGTGGCGGGCATCGGTGTTGTTGATGTGGCCAAAAATCATGGTGTGTACTCCCGTTACAGTGCCTGGATGCGTGCCCAGACGCGTTCATCCACCGGAATGCCGAGGCGCTGGTTTTCAGCGCGAATACCGGGGAACTTGTGGCCCGGCAGGCGGATCGCCTGCTGGTCGGCGCGATCGGCAGCGGTAATCGATGCGCGGATGCGCGCCAGCTTGCTGTCGCGGGTGGCGCCGTCGATCAGGCGATCGACATCGATGGCGATAAAGACCTGGGAGATGCCAAATTCGTCGCCGTTGTCCTCGGTCACTGCGGTCACGGAGGCCCCGTTAGAGAGCAGGGTGGCGACCATATCCAGCACGATTGAGAGCGCAGAACCTTTCCAGTAGCCCATGGGTAAAATGCGGCGATTTTCTTCTATCGTGGCGGGATCGCGAGTGTATTGGCCATCATTGTCAAAACCGCCGTCGACCGGCAGGGTTTTGCCCGCCAGGCGGTTCACTTCCAGCATGCCGTAGGAGAACATCGACATCGACATATCGACCATGGTGATCGGTTCGCCCGGCACGGCAACGATCAGCGGGTTGGTGCCGATGGCGCAGCTTTTGGCCCCCCACGGCGGCATAACCGCAATGGAGTTGGTCCAGCAGACGCCGATATAGCCTTTTTCTGCTGCCTGCCAGCCGTAGCTGCCGCCGCGCATCCAGTGGTTGGCATTACGCAGCGCCACCAGACCGATCCCGTGGCCGTCGGCCAGTTCAATGGCGCGATCCATCATGCTGCGGGCGGTGAGATTGCCTATCGCACGGTGCGCATCCCACTGTTCGATCGCCCCCAGCGAGAGGATCTTTTCGGCTTCTGCCTGCGGCACGATATGCCCGGCGTCCAGCTGCTGGATAAAGCGGGGAAAACGATTCACCCCGTGGGAGTAAACGCCGCTCTCGCTGGTGTCAGCGAACAGGGTGGCACAGCTTTCGGCTTTCTCTGCTGGCACACCGCGCGCCAGTAACACCCGCAGAAACTCCTGTTTCAACTGCTGATAGCTGATTCTCATACTGCTGTTTCTCCCCGGAGATGGCTTTATTTCAATATATGGAATGTCGTTCCAAATAAATCCTATGCGCCTGACGAGGACAAGTCAAAGAAATGAGCTGTGATTTTGTCTTTATAAAACAGTGGGATAAAAATAGTGTTGGGTTCTGTGATCGGTAACACATCGAGTGAAATCGTGGCGTGGGGAAGCCGGGTCAGGCATGCCTGACCCCGACAAAAAAACGCATCGCGGCCATCCCTTACCGTAAGGGCGTGGCACGCCTTGCCCGGCCGTTAACCGATGATCGCCCGGTACAGCGAGGTGGTGGCGGTGATATACAGCTCATTACCCTGCGGGCCGCCGAGGGTGCAGTTTGACACCCGTTCCGGCACCGCGATCTTGCCGCGCGTCACGCCTTTGCTGTCGAAAATAATCACCCCGTCGGCGCAGCTACAGTAAACATTGCCGCGCGGATCCACGCAGAAGCCATCCGGAAAACCGGGGGCCACCTCGGCAAACAGCCGCCCGCTGCCCAGCTCCCGGCCATCTACCGGATAGACCCTGAGCTGGCGGCGACCCAGCGTCGGGAAGTCAACCACCGACATATCCGCGACATACAGCAGGCTTTCATCGGGCGAAAAGGCCAGCCCGTTGGGGCGTTGCAGATCGCTGGCGGCGATGGTCAGCCGCTGTTCGATCGGATCGAAGCAGTAGAGATAACAGCCGATCACCTGGCTGTGCGCGTGATAGCCCTCCTCGTCGCTGACGATGCCGTAGGGCGGATCGGTGAACCAGATCGTGCCATCGGATCGCACCACGACGTCGTTCGGCGAGTTGAAACGCTTGCCGTCCACCTTCTCCACCAGCAGCCTGACGCTGCCGTCATGCTCGGTGCGGCTGATGGCGCGGCGGCCATGCTCGCAGCTCACCACCCGGCCCTCATTATCCAGGGCATTGCCGTTGGCGTAGTGCGACGATGCCCGCCACAGGCTGACTTCGCCATTGCGCTGCCAGCAGAACATGCGGTTACCCTTCACGTCGCTGAACACCACCGCATCCTGCCCGGGCAGCCATACCGGCCCCTCAGCCCAGATGGCCGGGGAGCAGAGTTTTTCCAGCGTCAGATTATCGGTCTGCATAGCGCCTCCGTTACTTCACGCCCCAGATAGTTTTGTAATGCCCCTGATAATCATTCTGCGGGTCGTAATGGTTCTGCGGCCCGCCGTCGCTGCCGATATTATCGCGGGTGATCAGATGCGCGGGGGTGACGTAACCTGATGGCGGCTGCCCGGCAAAGGCGCGGTTAAACTCATCCAGCAGCTGCCAGCCGTGCAGTTTCAGCGGCTCGGCCACCGTGCCAATCTGGCTGTCGCCGTTGCGAATACGCTGGAAGGCAGAGATTGACCCATCCCCGGCGGAGATATTAAACGGCGCGTTTTTGCCGCCTTTGCCGGCGGTCTTCAGCGCCGGGGCCATAAAGTCAAAGTAGAGGTCGTTGATCGCCAGCGCGTACTGGAAGTTGTCGCCGTATTTTTGCAGCAGGCTGAAGGTCATCGATGGCATACGGTTAGCGGTATCGGCCAGCGGGGTATCGATAAACTCCACCACTTTACAGCCGCTGCATTTCTCAATTTCCTGCTTCATCGCGTTGGCCTTGTCCAGGGCAATTTGATACAGCGAATCGGTGAAAATCAGCACCTGCGCCTTGCCACCGGACTGCACCACCGCATACTGCGCGGCAAGGCGGGCGACCTCGTTAGAGTCTGAGGTGATGTTGGCGACCACGTTATATTTGGCAATCGGCCCCGGCTGCGGTTCGGCGTGCCAGGCCATCAGCACGATTTTCTGCTGCACCGCTTTTTTCAGCGGAATTTTCGCCACGTTCGGATTCCAGCCGCCAATAACAATGCCGTCAGGGCGCTGGGCGATCGCCTGATTGAGCGCCGCCAGCTGATCTTTCACCGAGCCGCCACCGTCGAGGGTTTCCAGCTTCCAGCCCGCCGCCGCCGCGGCTTCACTCAGCCCCTGCTGCACGCCCTGTACGCCGCCGTTTTTCATATCAGAGGCGATAAAAATCACCTTCTTATTCTTTTGCAGGGTCGGGCCGGTCGTCGGGCCGTCCCACTCGGTGACGCTGGCAGTGGCTTTGGTGACCGCCGCCGTGGCCCGATCGAGATAGCTGTCGGCCCAGGCGGGCAGCGAACCTGCCAGCAGGGCGCCAAGGGTCAGAGCAAGAAGATGACGTTTCATAAGGTACTCCCTGGAGTGAGGGTTTTCTGGTTATTGTCAGGAGTGGTAGCCGGAGCGGTTTGACTGCGCACCACGGCCTTTTGGTTCAACATCCGGCGACGCTGGGCGTAACCGGCGAGGGTGATGGAGAGCAGCAGGGTGGCGCCGTTAAACAGCGGTTCAACCCAGAAGTCGCCGCCGAACTGCTGGATGCCGGCAATGCCGATGGCCAGGATGGCGATGCCGACCACGGTGCCCCAGACATTCACGCGTCCCGGGCGAATGGTGGTACTGCCGAGGAATGCACCCACCAGCGCAGGCAGCAGGTAATCCATGCCGACGCTGGCCTGACCAACGCCCTGTTCGGCGGCGATCAGCACCCCGCTGAAGCCGGTCAGCACGCTGGAGGCGATAAAGGCACCGATGGTAAATTTATTCACCGCAATACCGTTCAGCCGCGCCGCCGCAGGGTTACCGCCTACGGCATACATGCAGCGGCCAAGCGGGGTGTGTTCGGTAATTAGCCACAGGATAATGGCCACGGCCAGCACGTAGAATGCGCCGATTGGGATACCGAAGATTTCGGTATGATGCAGGGCGGTAAAAGCATCAGGCAGATCGCCGACGATCTGGCGGCCGCCGGAGTGCCACAGCGCCACGGCGTACAGCACGGTGCCGGAGCCCAGGGTAGCAACGAAGCTATCGATATCGGCCAGCGCCACCAGAATGCCGTTCAGCAAGCCGTAAACGGCGGAGATGGCCAGCACGGTCAGCACCGCCATCTGCCAGGAGAAGCCATATTCCACTTGTAAGGTGATGGCGAGGATATGCCAAAGCACAATACCAAAGCCGACGTTCAGGTCGATTTTGCCAACAATCATCGGAATGGTGGCGGCCAGCGCCAGCAGGGCAATTTTGGCCTTACTGGCGAGGATCGCCTGTAAGGTCAGCATGCTGGCAAATGAGGGCGAAAGTAAGGAAAACAGAAGGGTGAGCAAAATACACAGCAGCAGCAGGCCGTAGCGGGTGACGATCTGCATCAGCCACGCGGCAGGGCCGTGCTCGCTGAGGCTGACCCGCTGTTCAAGCGCGGTAGACTTCACGGATGTTTTGGACATAGCAGCTTCTCCTGCCACCGTTGCGAGGTGGCGTTAATCATTCAGGCGGTGGCGACAGGGGTTTCGTGGCTGGCAGAGGCCAGTTCGAGTAAGTTGGCAAAGGTGACGCGTTCATTTTTCAGTTCACCCACCACCTGACCACGGTTAAACACCAGCGCGCGGTTGCAGATATGGGCGATCTCTTCGAAGTCGTTGGAGATCACCAGCACCGCCACGCCGTCGGCCAGCGCTTTATTCAGCAGGTGGTAGATCTCTTCCCGTGCGCCGACATCGACGCCAGCGGTGGGATCTTCGAGGATCAGCAGCGGGGCATTGAGGTGCATCCAGCGCGCCATCACCACTTTTTGCTGATTGCCGCCGGAGAGGGCGCTGATGTCGAGGTTGACGTCTTTCGGACGGACATCGAACAGCTGCACTTTCCACCAGCTGGCCCCGATTTCGGCGCGGCGGCCGTAGCGTGACAGCAGGGCATGGCCGCTGGCGCAGGGATTAATAAACAGGTTTTCGCGCACGCTCATCGACATCACCAGGCTTTCGCCAGTACGGTCGCCTGCCACCAGAGAGATACCTGCGGCCATCGCCTGCTGCGGCGACTGCGCGTCATACCGTTTGTCCCGGAACTGAATGTTGCCGCCGCTGCGCTGGCGCAGGCCAAACAGCAGGCGACCAATCTCTTCCTGCCCGGCACCGCGCAGACCGGCCAGCGCCAGCATCTCGCCGGGTTGCAGGCTGAAGGAGACCGGGCCGACCTCATCAATACACACCTGGTCAAGAGCCAGTACCGGATCTTTGCCTGCCGGCAGGGCTTCACGCCGATCGCCGTCGATCGCTTCTCCGACGATCATTTCCACCAGATTGCGCAGGGTATACTGCGCCGTCATCCCGCCCGCCACCCGTTTGCCGTCGCGCATTACGCAGACGCGATCGGCAATCTCTATCACCTCATCCAGACGATGAGTGACGTAAATCATCCCGACCTTCTTACTTTTCAGATGGTTGATCACGCTGAACAGGTGGCGCACGTCGTTGGCGGGTAGCGAGGCGGTGGGTTCATCCAGCACCAGTACTTCGGCGTTGACCGCCACGGCACGGGCAATCGCCAGTAGGGATTTTTCGGTACGCGACAGCTCAAATACGCGGGCGTCCGGATCGAGTGCGATGCCGACTTCCTCCAGCGCCGCACGCGAACGTTCACGCACCGCGCGCCAGTCAATCAGCCCCAGACGGCGGGTAAATCCCATCACCAGCGCCATATTCTCCGCCACGGTCATCCACTCAATCAGCCCGAGATCCTGATGGATAAAAGCGATGGGCTGCTGGCGTGCGGTTTTTAAACTGGCAGCAGAAGCGATGCTGGTATGTTGAAAACGGATATCCCCGCTGTCGCGGCCATAGACTCCGGCCAGCACTTTGATCAGCGTGGACTTTCCGGCACCGTTTTCCCCCAACAGGGCGACCACTTCACCAGGGAAAACCTCCAGACTGACATCGTTAACAGCGATATTGCCGCCAAAGCGTTTGGTGATATGGCTCAGAGTAAGAACCGGCGTACCGGGTGTATGCTGCATGACAGCCTCCTGCAACTCCTGGTGGGCATTCAACGCGGCGTGATTGGGAAATAATCACCGCAATATTTCAATATGCGAAATCGAGTTTCAAAAATACTATTCTCAGTTGAAACGGAAAGCAAAGGAGTGGCTGTTTTATTTGTGTAATTAAAACAACAGGTTATTTTTGATGTTGTGGAATTGTGATGGACAGCGCACTTCTGCAGCGGGCGCCTGCGGGTGAAATTCTGCCTAAAACGGCGCTGAAACAGGGTTCCATGTTCACAGTGCAGGGTGCATGGGGTAACATCGGGCCACTCCCCGTTGCGGGGCAGGAACTTAAGGGGAAGTGTGGATGAGCGTGAAGGACGATAAGAAAGACAAGCCGCTGGGCACCCAGAGCCTGTTTCGTGGCCTTCAGTTGATTGAACTGTTAAGCAACTATCCGAACGGCTGCCCGCTGGCCACTCTGTCTGAGCTGTCCGGGATGAATAAAAGTACGGTACACCGCCTGTTGCAGGGGCTGCACAGCAGCGGCTATGTGACTCAGGCACCGTCGCCGGGCAGTTATCGTCTGACCACTAAATTTATCTCCGTCGGGCAGAAGGCGCTCTCGTCGCTGAACGTGATCCACGTTGCGGCGCCGCATCTGGAAAAACTCAATCTTGAGGTCGGTGAAACCGTCAACTTCTCCAGCCGCGAAGATGACCATGTGATCCTGATTTACAAGCTGGAACCGACCACCGGCATGATGCGGACCCGCGCCTATATTGGCCAGCATATGCCGCTTTACTGCTCGGCAATGGGCAAGATTTTTATGGCCTGGGGCAGCGAAGATTATCCCGCGCAGTACTGGCAGAGCCATCAGGACACTATCCAGCCGCTAACGAAAAATACCATCACCACGCTGCCAGAGATGCTGGACGAGCTGAAAAATATTCGTCAGCAGCAGACGGCGATGGACCGCGAAGAGAACGAGTTGGGCGTTTCCTGTATTGCCGCGCCGGTGTTTGATATTCAGCAGCGGGTGCCGTTCGCGGTATCGGTATCGTTACCGACGGCGAAACTGCAGCAGATTGGGGTGAAAAAACTGATGGCGCCGGTGGTGGCGACCGCCAAAGCCATCTCCGCCGAATTGGGCTTCCACGGTTAACGCATCATCCCGGGGCGGCCCGTGTTGCGGTCGCCTCGCTTTATTCAATTCTTAATTTCTCCAGCGTGTTCAGCAGGGCATCCACCTTTGGCGTCAGCTGCTTTTTACGTGGCCACACCACGTACAGCGGCAAACCCGGCACGCTCAGCTCCGGCAGGAATGGCACCAGCTCGCCATTGGCTAACTGCTCTTCCATCAGCCACGTTGCCATCTGCGCCACCCCCAAACCCGCCATTACCGCTGCGCGCTGCGCTTCGCCATCCCCTAAAGCCATGCGGTGCGCCACGGTGCGCGTGGTGACCCGACCGTCCGGTGAGGTGACGTGCCACGGGCTGGTACTGCCGTCGCCGCGGTAATAGACAATCGCCCGGTGCTGCTCCAGCTCGGCCAGCGACTGCGGCGTGCCGTGCTGAGCCAGGTAAGCGGGCGAAGCGCAGAAGATCAGCCGCTCGCAGCCCTGGTAACGTACGCTGAGGGAGGGGGGATAGTTGCCCGGCCCGCCGATGCGGATCGCCACATCCACCCCTTCCTCAAACAGATCGACAAAGCGGTCGGAGAACGACAGGCTGAGCTGCATCTCAGGGTATTGCAGGCAGAACTGGTTGAGCAGCGGCAGCACGTGCAGGCGGCCGTAAGTGTGCGGCACCGTCAGCATCAGGCGCCCGACCGGGATGGTGCGCTGGGCGGCCAGCACCGCTTCGGCTTCCGCCAGTTCGTTCAGCACGCGGGTACAGGTATCATAAAATGCCTGTCCGGCGTCGGTCAGCGCCAGGCTGCGGGTGGTGCGCTCGAACAGCCGCGAGCCGAGCCGCTCCTCCAGCCGCGCGACACTCTTACTCACCGCCGAACTGGTCAGATGCAGGCTCTCCGCCGCCGCGGTAAAGCTGCCGTGTTCCACGGTGGCAACAAACGGGGTTATCCCGCGCAGACGATCGTCAGATAGCGCCATTCATTCCTCCAGTTCATTAATCCTGTGAATTTATACCTGAGATGAGAATTATATTCTCTATTAAGCTTAACCCATCAACCGAACAGGAGAGAACCTATGCAACAACGAGCTTTGATTGTCGGCGTCAGTGGCGTCACCGGAAGTGCGCTGGCGGAACGTCTGCTGGCTGAGGGCTGGGCGGTTTACGGGCTGTCGCGCGGGCGGACTCCGGTCGCTGCAGGCGTGCAATCGCTGACTGCTGACCTGACCGATGCCGCTTCCGTACAGTCCGCATTACAGGGCGTGGTAGTGGATAAGGTGTTCTTCAGCGCCTGGGCGCGCCAGGAAACTGAAAAAGAGAATATCCGCGTCAACGGCGGCATGGTGCGTAACGTGCTGAGCGCGCTGGGTGACTCGCTGAAGGGCGGCCATGTGGCGCTGATCACCGGTCTGAAACACTACCTTGGCCCGTTTGACGCCTACGGTAAAGGGGCAGTGCCGCAGACGCCGTTCCGTGAGGAGCAGGGCCGTCAGCCGGTCGAAAACTTCTACTACGCGCAGGAAGATGAGGTGTTTGCCGCCGCAGAGAAATACGGTTTCAGCTGGAGCGTACATCGCCCGCATACGGTAATTGGTTTCGCCGTCGGCAATGCGATGAACATGGGCCAGACGCTGGCGGTGTATGCCAGCCTGTGTAAACAGAGCGGGCAGCCGTTTATCTTCCCTGGCTCGAAAGCGCAGTGGGAAGGGGTTAGCGACATGACCGACGCACGGCTGCTGGCCGACCAGCTGTTGTGGGCCGCGACCACGCCGTCGGCGCAGAATCAGGACTACAATGTGGTCAACGGCGACGTGTTCCGCTGGCAGTGGATGTGGGGCGAAATTGCCGACTACTTCGGTATCGAAGCCGCGCCGTTCAGTGGCGAAATGCAGCCGCTGGAAGGCCGGATGAACGACGCCCCCGCTCAGTGGCAGGCGCTGGCGCAGCAGCACGGGCTCAAGCAGGACGATGTGACTAAGCTGGCCTCCTGGTGGCACACCGATGCCGACCTCGGTCGCCCGATGGAAGTGTTCACCGACGTCAGCAAAAGCCGTCAGGCCGGGTTCACTGGCTATCAGCCAACGCGTGAGGCGTTCTTCGAACTGTTCGATCGCCTGAAAGCCGAGCAGCTGATCCCGCGCTGAGAGGCAACGGTTGTTTCCTGATGGAAACAATCGTGCGCTTTGATAGTTTATTGTTGCGCTGAAAACTGGCTGTGGCAGGATGGTTTCAACGGGTGATTACCCACTTATATTGAAACGAATCTGAATTAAGGGTCTGCTATGAACGATAAAGTTGTTAACTGGAATGGTGGCTTACAGCCGGAAGCCGTGAAGATCCTGTCTGCTGAAGGCGGCATGATCGTCTGCCCAACCAAAGTGGGCTACATCATCATGACTTCCGATGCCAAAGGTCTGGAGCGCAAATTTGACGCCAAGCAGCGTAACCGTAACAAGCCGGGCGTCGTGCTGTGTGGTTCTCTGGCGCAGCTGAAAGAGCTGGCGCAGCTGAACCCGGAAATCGAAGCGCTGTATCAGCAGCACTGGGACAAAGACGTGCTGCTGGGCTGCATCCTGCCGTGGAAAGAAGAAGCGGTTGCGCGTATCCCGGATGACGGTTCTAAAGATCTGATGATGGACCGCCGCCAGACCAGCTGCTTCGTGATTAAGTTCGGTACCCCGGGCGAAAATCTGGCGAAAGAGCTGTGGGAAAACCACGGTAAATTCTCCTTCGCCAGCTCGGCCAACCCGTCAGGCAAAGGCAACCGTGGCCTGGTAGAGGGCATCGGTGAGCGCATTGAGCAGCACGCTGACCTGATTATCGCGGCCAACGACTATGTGAAATCTATCCAGCCAAACGAGTCTGAAAAGACCCGCTATGAGCAGGGTGTGATGGTGGCGATGGTTGATGATAATGGCAAACTGGTGCCAGAGCAGAAGGGCGAGCGCAATATTACCCCTTGCCCGGTACTGATCCGTAAAGGTCTGGACGTGGATAAGATTATGTCGATGATGTCGGATATCTTTACCACCTGGGATTACCGTCACGGCAACTATTATTAATCTTCTGTCGAAGATGAATAAAGGGCTGACCGAAACAGAAGGTCAGCCCCTACTGTAGAGGGCGATCTTCTTGTGATCGCCCCTTTTATTCCTGCAACGCCTTCTGCAAATCTTCAATAAATAATCTCACCCGTGGCGAAATGAAATTATCGCTCTTCACCAGAATATACGATTTATAAATATCCATTTCCCAGTCGGGTAATATCTGCACCAGCCTGCCGCTTTCTACCGCTTCCTGCGCAATATAACTCGGTAAATAAGCAATGCCGGTCTGCGCGACCGCCGAATTTAACAGGGCGATACTGTTGTTGGCGCGAAAACGGCTGCGCACCTCAATATCTTTCTTCTGCTTTTCCTTACGAAACGGCAATGAAATGGTGTGGGCGGGGCCGCGGAACAGAATAAAATCCTGGCGCGGCAGGTCGTCCGGGCTGGCGATGGCATTCAGCTTACTGAGATAGCCCGGCGCGGCATAAAGTCCCCAGGCAATATCAATGAGCGGTCGGTAGTGGCGGTGATCCGGCAGGTCGCGGGTGATGGCAATGGCGATATCAAAATGGTCATCTTCCAGATTCACCGGGCGGTCGGTGAGATCGAGGTCAATGCTGACGTGGATATTGCCCGCCACAAAGCTATTAAGCACCGGTACAATGCACTGGCAGCCAAAGGTGACCGGGGCCACCACGCGCAGGCTGCCGGTTGGCTCCTCATGGAACTGGCGGATAAACAGGTCTGCGCTTTTCACCTCGTGCAGAATGCGGTAGCAGTAGTGGTAATAGGTCATACCGACTTCCGTCACCTGAATGCGCCGCGTGGTGCGCTGCAGCAGCTTCGCCCCGAGACGCACTTCCAGCGCCGAGATCTCTTTACTCACCGAGGATTTTGCCAGCCCGAGCGTCTTTGCCGCTTCGGTATAGCTCAGCGTTTCCACCACCCTGGCAAAAATAATCATCCCGTGCAGGTTTTCAAAATCGCTCATTATTATCCCGGATTGTTTTCAGGCGGAAACAGTGCGCGATATTAGCATATTCCACGTTTGCTGCGCAGGGAAAAGCGCTATGGTGATTAAAATTCATTTACTCCCCGGTAATCTCACAACGTAGAGAGTTAATTTAATGGGTCAGACAATTAGCCAGAAAATACTCGCCCGAGCCAGCGGGCGCGAAAGCGTCACGCCTGGAGAAATAGTTTGGGCAAAGGTCGATATATTAATGTCGCACGATCCCTGCACGCCCGGTGTCGCCAGCGTATTTAAAAAAGAGTTTGGCGCCCAGGCTAAAGTCTGGGATGCGCAACGTTTTATTATGATCCCGGACCACTTTGTCTATTCTGCTGATGCGCAGGCGAATCAAAATATCCGCGTGATGCGCGAATTCGCCGCGGAGCAGGGAATTAAATACTTCTACGATGTGGGTACGCCACAGTACAAAGGCGTCTGCCACATCGGGCTGGCGGAAGGGGGGCATACTCGTCCTGGTGAAGTGCTGCTCGGCACCGATTCGCACACCGTAACCGCCGGGGCGTTTGGCTGTTTTGCTATTGGTTTGGGGATTACCGATGCTGCCTACGCGCTGGGCACAGGCGAGATCCCGCTGAAAGTGCCCTCCACTATTCGTGTTAACTACCACGGCGAACAGCCCGCCCACGTGCAGGCGAAAGATCTGATCCTCGCGCTGATGGCGGAGCTCACGGTAGACGGTGCAACCTATGAAGCGATTGAGTTCGGCGGCAGCGTGGTGGAGGCGATGTCGGTCGATGAGCGTATGACGATGTGCAATATGGTGGTGGAGTGCGGCGCGAAAAACGGCATTATGGTGCCGAACCAGGCGACGCTGGATTATCTGGCCGGGCGCACTGATATCCCTTATCACGTGGTCGAGGCCGATGCCGATGCCTGCTACAGCCGGGTGGTGGAGTTTGATGTCTCGACCATGCAGCCGCTGGTGGCAAAACCGCACTCGCCGGATAACGTCGTTACGGCTGACAGTCTGAAAAATGTTGCTGTCTCACAGGCTTATATTGGCTCCTGCACCGGCGGCAAGCTGGCGGATTTTCACGCGGCTGCGCAGGTACTTAAAGGACACCAAGTGTGCATTCCCACCTTTGCCGTTCCGGCGACCAAAGAGGTATTCCATCAGCTGATCGCGACTCAGATCGACGGCCAGTCGCTGTATCAGATCCTCTGCGACGCGGGTGTGCAGCTCTCTGCTGAAGCCGGATGCGCCGCCTGCTGCGGCGGCCCTGCCGATACCTTTGGCCGGGTGAATGACCCGATATCGGTGATCTCCACCACCAACCGCAATTTTGTCGGACGCATGGGCCACAAGCGGGCCTGCATTTATCTTGCCTCACCTTATTCCGTCGCGGCGGCGGCAGTGACGGGCACCATTACCAACCCGCTGGGCATGACAGGAGCAGCACAATGAACGCCATTATTCAGGGTGCGGTGTACGTACTGGGTGACAATATCGATACCGATCAGATTCTGAGTGCCGAATTTCTTAAGGTCAATCCCTCCACGCCGGAAGGCTACGCGCAGCTGGGAGCACTGGCGATGTGCGGCCTGCCGGAAGGTGCCCAGCCGTTTATTGATGCCGTCAGCGGGCGCAGCGCCTATCCGATCATCGTGGCTGGAAAAAATTTTGGCTGTGGGTCGTCGCGGGAACATGCGGTGGTGGCGCTGGGTGCGGCGGGGGTAAAGGCGGTGCTGGCACAATCCTATGCGCGTATCTTCTTCCGTAACTGTGTGGCCACCGGGGAGCTACTGCCGGTGGCCTGTGGCCAGGCGTTATACCGGCAGTTATGCACCGGCGACCGGATAACCATTGATACCGTCACGCAGAGCGTGACGCTGGAGGCAACGGGGGAGCAACTGGCGATCGACCCGGTAGGGGAGCTGGCGAGTATCGTTGATGCGGGCGGGCTGTTTGCCTTTGCCCGCGCCAGCGGACGCATCAAAACCGCCGGGTAAATTACTTCGCCGAGATGGCCAGTGCGCCACCGGCAAAGACGAACAGGCTGCCCGTTGAGCGGTTGAGAATGCGCAGACGGCGGCGGCTGGCGAAGACGCCCGACAGGCGGCGACCGGCGCAGGCATAGCTGAACATAATGCTGCAATCCAGCACCGCCCAGGTGATGGCCAGCGTGGCGAACTGCAGGGCGTGCGGCTGGCTGGCATCGATGAAGTTCGGGAACAGCGCGGCGAAGAACAGCAGATCCTTCGGGTTGCTGATGCCGACGGTGAAGCCTTTGCGGAACAGACGAAATGCCCCTGGCGCCTCTTCCATTTCGCTGGTGCTGACCGCCGTCGGCTCGCTGTTATCGCGCCAGGCAGCAATGCCCAGCCAGATCAGATAGGCAGCGCCCACCACTTTCAGCACGGTAAAGGCGGTGGTTGAGGCGGCGAGGATCGCGCCCAGACCCAGCGCGGAGGCCGTCATCAGCATCATTGCGGCCAGTACGCCACCGCTGACGGTCGCCAGCGCCTGCCTGCGGCCATAGCGCAGGCCGTGGGTCATGCTGATCAGCGCCGAAGGGCCGGGAATGGCAATCAGTGCGGCAATCACACCGGTGTACGCCAGCCAGAGTTGAAGCGTCATGAAAAAAATCCTTTAATTTACAACCCTCTGCCTGAGAGTCTCAGCGTTAGGGGAATGGGGTTCAGAGTAAAGCCTTTCGAAGGCGCAATAGTTTATTTTCCCGGCGATAAGAAGTAAATCTCCGCCGTAAGAAATATCCCGATTCAGATGTAGGATTGTGCTGAGTATTGTCTGAAACCTCAGTTCGGCGCCCGATTTGCAACTTTTACACCGGTGTAACACGCGGGCGGGTAACGGCTCGGCAAGGGTCATCTCGACCTGTTCAGCGGAATGTGAACTAATTGTCTGTTCATATTGAAGATTATGGCGCGCTGCGCGAATTTACGCTGTTTTATCAGTTGGGCTTCTCAGCGGGATAACTCGCTGTAATAAATCAATTAATTCATTGAAATTAACACTACGATTAACATTGTCAGTTTATGTTTATTTTCCCGTAATACTTCCCCTGGCTGTCAATAAATTAAGGGAAATTCGCCTTCTGTTTATTTTTTGAAATATCTCTTCATTAAGAGTAATAGAAACATCGGGTTGCGTCGCGAGACTGCGGTACTATAATAGGTTGCTTATTCACCAAGCGACTTTGTCGGACTTTTTCGGCATCAGGAGGTTCTTATCACTTTCAACCAAAACGAAACGCTGATTGACAATAACCATACTGAATATGAAGCCTGGTATGATGATTATGAGTCGGGTCCAGAGGCGGGGGTTGAACCGCAGCCGGAGCCGATTCGTGGGCTGCCCGCCCCGGACATCCTCACCCCGTCAGACCGTTATCAGGATCTGTTCGAGGCGGTGCAGATGTCGCGTATTTTCCCCGACAGCAAAACCTTTGCCGACTGTGCGCCGAAGATTGAACCGGAGCGCATCCTGTATCGCTATTATCTGGAACGCGAGCAGCAGCAGTTCGACCTGCGGAAGTTTGTGCTGGAGAATTTCGATCTGCCGGGGACTTATGACAGCCGCTATGTGTCTGACCCCACCAACACCATGGCGCAGCACATTGATGCGCTGTGGCCGGTACTCACCCGTCAGCCGCAGAAGCACAGTGAGTTCTCCTCCCTGCTGCCGCTGCCAAAACCCTATGTGGTGCCGGGTGGTCGCTTTAGTGAGACCTACTATTGGGACTCATACTTCAGCATGCTGGGCTTTGCGGCGGCAGGGCGCTGCGATCTGATGCGCAATATGGCTGATAACTTTGCGTGGATGATCGACAAGTACGGCCATATTCCTAACGGCAACCGGACCTATTATCTCAGCCGCTCGCAGCCGCCGGTGTTCGCCATGATGGTCGAGCTGTTTGAGAAGAACGACGTGCATGAAGCGGCGCACTATCTGCCGCAGCTGAAAAGCGAATATGCGTTCTGGATGGACGGGCAGGAAAACCTGCAGCCGAATCAGGCCTATCGCCACGTGGTGATGCTGCCGGACGGCTCGGTGCTGAACCGCTACTGGGATGACCGCGACACGCCGCGCGACGAATCCTGGTATGAGGATGTAGAGACGGCCCGCCAGTCGTCACGCCCGGCGAGCGAAGTCTACCGCGACCTGCGTGCCGGGGCGGCTTCCGGCTGGGACTATACCTCGCGCTGGCTGAGCGAGCCTGGCCGTCTGGAGAGTATCCAGACCACCAGCATTGTGCCGATCGATCTGAATGCGTTCCTCTACAAGCTGGAAACCACCATTGCGCGCCTGTCGGCCAGCAAAGGCGACCAGGCGACTGCGGATCGCTATCAGCAGCTGGCGCTGACGCGCCGTGAAATCGTTGATAAGTATCTGTGGGAAGAGGATACCGGCCTGTATCGTGACTATAACTGGCGCGATGGCGAAAAGGCGTCGTTCTCTGCCGCTGCGGTAACCCCGGTGTATGTCGGCATGTCGAGCCTGGATCAGGCGACGCGCACCTCGAAAGCGGTGCGGAATTATCTGCTGGCTCCGGGCGGCATGCTGTGCAGCATGGAAGTGACCGGCGAGCAGTGGGACAGCCCGAACGGCTGGGCGCCGCTGCAGTGGCTGGCGGTGAAAGGCTTCAACAGCTACGGCGAAGAGCTGCTGGCGCAGGAGATTGCCAGCCGCTGGCTGAAAACCGTCGGTGCGACCTATGACCAGCACCATAAGATGGTGGAGAAGTACAACATCAGCGGTGATGCCGCGCTGCTGGGCGGCGGCGGTGAGTATCCGCTGCAGGATGGCTTCGGCTGGACCAATGGCGTGACGCGCCGCCTGCTTGAGATGTATCCACAGCTGTAATGACCCCGGGGCGGCACGCTGTCGCCCCGTTTAATTTCCCCGCGCATCATAAAAGTGGCTTATAAACGGCCGCGCTTTCATAAGACAAATGCTTTATTTCTTGATGTGAAATCATGCTATTACTGGTGCTTAACCCTATAAAGCTCCCGGAGATCGTGGCATGAAAAAACTGACTTTAACCGCGCTGGCACTGTTGGCGGGGTTTAGCGCTTCGGCATTTGCCGCTGAAGAGCTGCGCTTCGGCGTCGATCCGACTTTCCCACCGTTTGAATCTAAAGCGCCTGATGGCTCGCTGCAGGGTTTTGATATCGATATGGGTAACGCTATCTGCCAGCAGATGCAGGTGAAATGCGTCTGGGTGCAGACCGGCTATGACGGCATCATCCCGGCGCTGCAGGCGCGTAAATTTGACGCAATTCTCTCGGCCATGGCGATGACCGAAAAGCGCCGCCAGCAGGTGGCCTTCACCGATATGCTCTACAACACGCCGAGCGCACTGCTGACGCGTAAAGAGAGTAAGCTGCTGCCGGAGCTGGCATCGCTGAAGGGCAAAACCGTCGGCGTGGCGCAGGGCACTACCCAGGAAGGCTACGCGAAAGCGATGTGGGGCAGCCAGGGCGTGGAAGTGATTAGCTACCCCAACCAGTCCGAGATTTATCCGGATCTCGCTTCGGGGCGTCTCGACTCCACCTTTACCAGCGCGGCATCCGCCGAATCGGGCTTTCTGAAAACCCCTCAGGGTGCCGATTATCACATTGCCGGTAAACCGCTGTATGACCCGAAATACTTCGGTGAAGGCGTGGGGATTGGGCTGCGTAAAGATGACACTGCGCGCATTGCCAAAATTAACGCGGCGATGGCCGAGCTGCATAAAAACGGCACCTACGACCAGCTGTCGAAAAAGTACTTCAGCTTTGATGTTTACCACCGCCCGGAGTAGACCATGACGCAGATAACACTGCCCGATTATCGCCAGCAGCGGGCGCGCTTCCTGGCGGCCGTTGGGCGGCTGGGCGGGGCAATCACTGGCTATCCGCACCCGCTGGCAGGACCGCAGGGCGAGGCACTCTCAACCGAGGTGGCGGTGATTGGCCGGGCCGATGCGCCGCAGGTAATGCTGGTGGTTTCCGGCACGCACGGCGTTGAAGGGTATTATGGCTCTGACAGCCAGATCGCCTGGCTCGATGCGCTCGACGGCAGTTCGCTGCCGCCGCACGTGGCGCTGGTGATGGTGCATCTGATCAATCCCTGGGGCACCGCGCACCTGCGCCGCGTCAATGAAGATAATGCTGACCTGAACCGCAACTTTATCGATTTCAGCGCGGCTATTCCGCAAAACCTGGCGTACCCGCCGCTGCACAGCATTTATCGCTGTCAGGATATTGATGGCCCCGAGCGCGCTGCCGCCGATATGCAGATGGCGCAGAAGTGTGCCGAGATGGGCTGGAGCGGCGTAAAGCGGATTGTCGAAGCCGGCCAGTATCAGTTTGCCGACGGCATTTTCTACGGTGGCTGCGAGCCCAGCTGGTCGCAGCGCACGCTGCGTCAGATTATTGCGAATCATCTGCAAATGGCGCGGCGGATTATCAGCTTCGATCTGCATACCGGCGCGGGGGCTTACGGCCATCCGATGCTGTTAGCCATTGCCGAGCGCCCTTATGCGGCGCTGGAGCAGGCTAAGCAGCTGTTCGGCGAGTGGCTGACGGTGATCCTGACCGGTGACAACCGCGACAGCGAAACCGGGGTCACCGCGACGGCAACCGGCTATCTGTCACAGTTTATGCTCGACCAGTTACCGGACACCGAACTGCTGCAGCTGGTAGTAGAGTGCGGCACCTACGAAGGGCGGGAGATGCATCGCCGGGTGCGCGACGATCACTGGCTGTATCTTTACGGCGAGCCGCTTAGCGAGCAGGGCATCGCGCTGAAAAAGCAGCTGTTTGAGGGGTTCTATCCGGCGGATGAAGACTGGCGAGCGCTAACGGCACTGCGCACCCGCCAGATCTTCCAGCGCGGTTGGGATGCCCTGATCGGCTAAGGTTACAGGCGCCCGTAGAAGGTCATGCGGGCGCTTTCCGACAGCGCAATATCCGGCTGGGCATTGTAAGCCAGCACCACCAGCATGCGCGTGGTATCGCCTTCCGTTGGTGAGACGCGATGCAGCGCATTACGCCCGCGGAACAGCACTAAATCCCCCGGTTCAATCGCCAGCTGCTGTACCGCACGTTCCCCGTCCAGCACTTCGGCCACCCCGGCAAAATTCATTTCACCCGCTTCCGCATCACGCAAATGGCTGACGTACTCAAACACGCCGCCCGCCTCGGGTTTCTGGATCAGCAAAGTAATAGCAAATGAGGAGTTATCAAAGTGCCAGCCCAGTTCCTGCCCGGTATGCGCGTAGTGCAGGTTGATAGAGGAGAGCGTGTCGGCATAAGGATAGAGCTGCTGTTCCTGCAATACCCCGCAGAGAAAGGCCTTAAACACCGCCGAGTCGTACAGGGTACGCAGCGGGGAATCAGCCGGGATCTCTTCATCGGTGATGCAGCCTTTCGACGAGACCACCTGACGGTTGCGCGGGTGGTTGTCAGCATAGTGCGCATCGGGCTTTTGCAGATAGACGTTGTGCTGGCTGGCAGCGTAGAACGCCAGCTGCTGATTTTCATCGCCTTCCTGCTTAATCGCGGCCAGCGCATCCGCAGTCAGAAAACCGCGCAGCACCAGCGCGCCGTCCCTGGCCAATTGCTGCTGGCAGTGGGCGATATAGTCAGCATCGTCAATCGGGTGGGTAGTGAGGTTAAGCAGCGGGGCAAGAGGGTTCATCGCGTTCTCATCGGCAGAATGGGGATAAACCAATGTAAAGCTTTGCCCGACGAGTTGCTACGGGGTGTGGCTGATTTTTCATCAGATTATCACCGGCGCTATTTTCATTTCCTCGCTTTCGTAGGGTCGCCCTCGCTCAGCGCGTTGAGATCGGTTTCTGCCAGCAGTGATTGCAGCGGGGCGAACAGCGGCTGCGGCAGAGCGCCTACGTCAAACCACTGCCAGCCTTCACATTTTTCCGGTTCCAGGCGCTGCGGCGTGCCTTCGGCGTCGTAATTAAGCATAAAAATCGTGACGTAATGTTTCTGCTCACGGCTGAAAAAGTCATTTGTAAAGGGACCATTAATGCATTTCCCTAAGGTTAATCCGGTTTCTTCGGCTACCTCCCGCGCGGCGCACTGCTGCGGCGTCTCGCCATACTCCAGATGCCCGCCGGGGGCTGACCAGTCGCCGGCACCGTGGCTGCCGCTGCGTTTCCCCAGTAACAGCAGGCCATTGCGGAATATCAGGACGCCAACGCCCACTCGTGGATAGGTCATATTTACTCCTCGCGATGATGTTTTAAGCTGCCTCAGCCTGCAATCAGCCGCGGGCTGAAATTAGACTGGAGTATCAGCCACGCTTAACTATTGCCCTAATTTACAATCCATTTACAAATCCGCCTGCGTAGTGTGAAACTGGTCACAATTTTTCAAACCAGGCATCCATTTATGTTAACACGCAGGACACTCATCACTTCCGGTGCGGCGCTGCTGGGCATGGCGGTACTCAACCCGTCCCTCTCCTGGGGCGCCGCGCCTGCCGCTTCGAGCGACAGCCATATTTTTTACCGTATCTCGCTGTTATTAACCGGGCGCACGCAGCTTAGCCCGCTGGTTTCAGAGCGCGCACTGCACTGCCTGGCGGCGGAAGATGCGCAATTTCCAGCCCATCTTCAGCAGCTGAGCAGCGCGTTGCAGAGCGCGGGCATCACTCAAGCGGACCAGCTTAACGGTCATGCGCTGATGCAGGGGGCCAGCGGTGACACGATCAAAACCATTATCTCAGCCTGGTATCTCGGCTACACCGGTACGCCAGTTGCGCTGCGTGCCGTTGATAATACCCGTTTTGTCACCTACACCGATGCGCTGATGTATGCCCCGACGCTGGATGCCACCGTCATCCCGACGTATTCCCGTGGTCATACCAATTACTGGACCCAGCCGCCAGCAACAATAAAAAACGATTAACTCTTTCTCTTTTAATGCGAGCACCACTATGAGCCAACAATACGATGCCGATGTGATTGTCGTCGGTTCCGGCGCGCTGGGCAGTAATGCCGCCACTACGCTGGCCCGCATGGGCAAATCGGTGATTATTCTGGAAGCCGGAGAGAAGATCCCGCGCTGGAAAATCGTCGAAAACTTCCGTAATTCGCCAAAAAAAGGCAACTATAACTCGCCGTACCCGAACGAGCCCTGGGCGCATCAATCTTACGACGAACAGTATATTGAAAATACCGGTTCGTTCGACTTTCGCCCCGGCATGCTGAAGCTGGTGGGCGGCACGACCTGGCACTGGGCGGCAGCCTGCTGGCGCTATCTGCCGAATGATATGAAGCTGAAAACTCTTTACGGCGTCGGTCGCGACTGGCCGATGGAGTACAGCGAACTGGAGCCGTATTACCAGAAGGCGGAAGAGGCGCTCGGCGTGTGCGGCAGCGATACGGACGACCAGAGCGGCCAGGGCGGCAGCGCCTTCCCGCCGCGCTCAAAACCGTACCCAATGGAGCCGGAAGGCGAAACCTATATTTTCCAGCGCCTGAAAAGCCGCCTCAACCCGGCCGGGTACAACTTTATCCATGAGCCTAATGGCCGCGCCACCCGTCCTTATGACGGTCGCCCGGCGTGCAGCGGCAACAACAACTGCATGCCGGTGTGCCCGATTGGCTCGATGTACAGCGGCGACAAGCACGCGCAGCACGCGGAAGATGCCGGGGCGCGCCTGCTGACCGACTCCACCGCGTGGAAGCTGGAAAAAGGCGCCGACGGTAAGATTGTGGCGGTGCACGTACGCAGTTCAAAAGGTGTCGATACGCGCCTGACGGCGAAATATTTTATCGTTGCCGCACACGGGCTGGAAACGCCCAAGCTGCTGCTGATCTCGGATGTCGCCAACAGTTCCGATCAGGTTGGGCGTAACCTGATGGACCACACCGGCATGGGGCTGCAGTTCCTTGCCGATGAGCCGCTGTGGCCCGGCCGGGGAGCGGTGCAGCAGGGCGGCATCTTCAACTATCGCGACGGCGACTTCCGCAAAAAACACGCCGCCATCAAACACGCCATGTCGAACAACGTGCCGAATATGGCGGTGGCGCAGCGGCTGATCGCCAAAGGGGTCATCGGTAAGGCGCTCGACGAGCAGATCCGTCACCAGGCCGCACGCTGGGTGGATATCTCCACGGTATTTGAGATCCTGCCGCACGCCACCAACACCGTGCGCCCGAGCAGCACGCGCAAAGATGCCCTCGGCATCCCGATGCTGACGGTGCATTACGAGGTGGATGATTACGTCAAGGCGGCGAAAAACGTGGTAGATGCCGACTATCGCCGCTTCGTCAGCCTGATGGGCGGAGAAGTGGTGGAGGACAACACCGGCTGGCAGAACCGCGACCACCTGATGGGCACGGTGATCATGGGCGCTGACCCGAAAGATTCGGTGGTCAATCACGAATGCCGCAGCTGGGATCACAGCAATCTGTTCCTTGCGACGACGGGCGTTATTCCGGCTTCCGGAGTCATCAACCCCACGCTGACCGGCGTGGCGCTGAGTATCCGCATGGCGGAAATCATTGAGAGGGAGATCTGATGATGAAAACGCTTCTGACTACTCTGCTGCTGACCTGCGCTTTCAGCGCGGCGGCGGCTGATGCACAGCCTGACCCGGCGCTGATTGCCCGCGGTAAGTACGTGGCCGTCGCCGCCGACTGCGGCGCCTGCCACCGTCAGACCGCTGAGAACGGCGCGCCGTTTGCCGGGGGCTACGCCATCGACTCGCCGATGGGGCGCATTATTGCCAGCAATATCACCCCGTCGAAGCAGTTCGGCATCGGCAACTACACGGAACAGCAGTTCGCCGACGCGCTGCGCAAAGGGGTGGCCGCCGACGGCAGTAATCTCTACCCGGCGATGCCGTACACCGCCTATCAGGGGATGACCGATGAGGATATCCGCGCGCTGTACGCCTACCTGATGCACGACGTAAAGCCGGTCGAGCAGGCTCCGGCGGAGAAAACTCAACTGGCGTTCCCGTTCAATATTCGCCAGATCATGTGGGGCTGGAACCTGCTGTACCGCGACGATAAGCCTTTTAAACCGCGGGCCGATCTCAGCGCGCAGCTCAATCGCGGTAAATATCTGGTCGACGTGCTGGCCCACTGCAGCACCTGCCATACCCCGCGCAACCTAATGATGGCGGAAGAGAGCAGCCGCTATCTGGCGGGCAGCCCGCTGGGTGGCTGGTACGCCCCCAATATTACGCCGGATAAATCAGGGATTGGCGACTGGAGCCAGCAGGATATTGTCACCTATCTGAAAACCGGCCACCTTGAGGGCAAAGCGCAGGCGGCGGGTGCGATGGGCGAAGCGGTGGAGCACAGCTTCCAGTACCTGCCGGATAACGATTTGCAGGCAATTGCCGCGTGGATCAAACAGGTCCCCGCGCAGCAAAGCCCGCTGGCGGTCACCGCTGATAAACCGGCTGCAACCGATATCAACGCGGTGATTAGCGGGCAGGGCGACCAGGCTTCGCTGGCGGACAGCGCCACCACCGACGGTGCGGTGCTATACAGCGGCGCCTGTTCCAGCTGCCATGGCCGGACGGGCGAGGGCACGAAGGATAACTTCTACCCGTCGCTGACCCACAACAGCGCGGTCTCCGCCGCCACGCCGAACAACCTGGTGATGACCATCGTTGACGGCATTCATCGTAAAAGCCGCGATGCGGACGTGGGCATGCCAGCGTTTGCTACCGAGCTGAACAACGCGCAGATTGCCTCGGTCACCCGCTATGTGCGCAGCCACTTTGCCGGAATTAATGATGAGTTAACGGCCGATGAGGTGGCCCAGCTGCGTCAGGGCGGGCAAGCGCCGCTGATTGTGCGTTACATGAACTGGCTGATTGCCGGAGGCGTGGTGCTGGTCCTGCTGCTCCTCTTCGCGCTGCTGCGCCTGCGCAGGCGCTAACCTCGCCAAACCATGAGCGGACCGTTCTGGTCCGCTTCTCTCTCTAACGCAGACGTTCCTGCACAAAATCACGGATGCTGCTCTCCTGACAGTGTTCAAAGAAGCAGTGCTGGAAGCGTTCCCCGGAAATCGCCGTTTTCACCAGCTCCGGGTCAATGGCGCGCAGCGTATCGAGATAGTTATCTTTGATCACCGCGGCCTTCACCTGGTTGAGGATCCCGGCGTTGCGCACCTGTGGCTCTTTGCGCTCCGGTGGGTAACCCTGACCTTTGGCACCGGCGAAGGCCTTCTCAAAGATAAAGCGCAGGTTCAGCTCCGCGCCCCAGCCAAAACCTTTAGCGAACGGCAGCGACAGCGCATTGCCATTGTTGATCTGGGCAAATAAATAGGCATCCGCCGGGTCGATGCAGTAGCCGCACACCACGCCGGGGTGAATATTGAGAGAGACCAGCGCGCCCTGACCGGTGCCGCACCCGGCGATGACAAAATCCACGGCTTTTGAATTCAGTAGCAGGCTGGCCATAATCCCCAGGTGGATGTAGGTCAGGTGGTGATCCTGCTCATCGCTCATGCCGACGTTATACACCGGGAAGTCCTGCTGGGCGGCAACCTGCTGCAGTTCATTCAGCACGATGGCGTTCTTCGCGGCCTGGCTGTTTTCCATCATCAATGCAATTTTCATCCGGTCTCTCCTGATTAAGCGGGTCGTGATGTCAGGTGAGTGTAGTGCGGCCCGCCGAAGAGCTCAAGTAAAAGTAAAACAGTGTTTCATTTTTGTGATTTAGCTATCTCATCCCCCGATGAGATCAAATTCTGTGATGAAACTATCACTTAGCTCGCAGCGGCATGACTATCCTGCGGGTGGGACTTTTCAGGAGAACAGTAATGAGCGACCGGTTTATCAGCGCGGACCATATTCGTGACCGCTTTTCCAAAGCGATGTCGGCGATGTACCAGACGGAAGTTCCTCAATATGGCACGCTGTTGCAGCTGGTGCGTGAGGTGAATCAACAGGTTTTACAGCAGCACCCTGAGCAGCTGGCAGCGGTGCAGTGGCAGCAGGAAGTGGAGCGGCTAAGCGTGGAGCGTCACGGCGCTATCCGCGTCGGCAGCGCGCAGGAGTTAGCGACGCTGCGCCAGGTGTTTGCGGTGATGGGCATGTCGGCGGTCGGCTATTACGACCTGTCGGCGGCGGGCGTGCCGGTGCACTCCACCGCGTTCCGCCCGGTGGAAGAGCGCGCGCTGCAGATCAATCCGTTTCGCGTGTTTACCTCGCTGCTGCGCCTGGAGCTGATTAGCGATGACGCGCTGCGCCAGCGGGTCAGTGAGATCCTGCAACAGCGCGATATTTTTACGCCGCGCCTGCGCGAGCTGCTGGCGCAGTGGCAGCAGGAGGGCGGGCTGGGGGATGATGATGCCGATGAGTTTGTGCGCCAGGCGCTGGAAACGTTCCGCTGGCACCAGCAGGCCTCGGTCGATCTCAGCACCTATAACACCCTGCTGGCGCAGCACCGGCTGATCGCCGACGTGGTCTGCTTCCGCGGGCCGCATATCAACCATCTGACGCCGCGCACGCTGGATATTGACCGCGTGCAGCAGCTGATGCCGGAGTATGGCATCACGCCGAAGGAGACCATAGAAGGACCGCCAGCGCGCAGCTGCCCGATCCTGCTGCGTCAGACCAGTTTTAAAGCCCTGAACGAGGCGATTGATTTCAGCGACCGCACGGCCGGCACGCATACGGCGCGCTTTGGCGAGATTGAGCAGCGCGGCGTGGCGTTAACCCGTAAAGGACGCGAGCTGTACGACCGCCTGCTGCGCGAGGCCGCAGCGGAAAAACACAGCGATAACGCCAGCCATCAGCAGCATCTCAGCGCGGTGTTCGCTGCCTTCCCGGATGATGCCGCAACCTTACGGCGCGAGCAGCTGGCGTGGTATCGCTACCGGCGTAATCAGCAGGTCAGCGCGCAGCCGGGCGAAGATCTGGAAAGCCTGATTGCCCGTGGCGCGGTGACGGCCGAGCCGATTATCTACGAGGATTTTTTGCCGGTGAGTGCGGCAGGGATTTTCCAGTCGAATCTGGGCGGCGATGCCAGTTCAGTGGGCAGCGGCAACCCCAGCCAGGCGGAATTTGAACGGGCGCTGGGCGTGGCCGTGATTGATGAGTTCAGCCTTTACCAGCAGCTGCAGCAGGACTCAATCGATAATTTGTTCCGTTAAGGGGCACGCCCACCACGGGGCGAGCGGAAAAATGGTCGGCCCCTACAACACACTGCATTCGTAGGGGCGGACCTTCTTTTTCGGTCAGCCCGTTTTTAGAGGTTAAACGGATGGCTTCCGGCCAGCACGCGCTCAATCACATTGAGCGCACCTTGCTGATTGTTACTCTCGGTGTGATACCCCGCGACCTTTTTCACCCCGGGCTGGGCATTATCCATGGCAAAGCCAAAGCCGGCGTGGGCCACCATTTCGATATCATTGCCGCTGTCGCCGACCGCCACCACTTCCTCATCGGCAATCTGCCACTGACGCTGCAGCAGCTTCAGCCCGTGGGCTTTATGTACGCCGGGTATGATCAGGTCGACAAAGCCAAAGCCGCTGGAAACCGGGGTGACGATACCCTCCAGCGCATCCCCGATATGCGCCATCAGCTCGGGGATCTTCTCGTCATTCAGATTCAGGGAGAACTTAAAGATGGTGTCATCCAGCGCGGCAAAATTCTCTCGCAGTTCAAGGCGATGATAATGCTTAGCCATCAGCGCCAGCAGCGGTTGCGGGGTGGTATCAAGCATGTACGCGCTGCGCGGTCCGCACACCACGGCATGGATATAGGGAATGCCCGCCAGCACTTCCAGCACGCGCCGCAGATGCGCATCGCTGAGCGCACCACAAAACAGCGTTTTACCCTTATCCACGATATTCGCCCCATTTTCGGCGATAAAAGCGATCTCATCGCGGATTTCTGGGAAGAAGCTAATCAGCTGGTAGTACTGGTTGCCGCTGGCCACCACAAACTTGATTCCCCGCTGCTTTAGCTGCTGATACTGCTGCAAAAATCGCGCCTTGTTATAGCGCTTATTATCGTCGAGAAAGGTGCCGTCCATATCCACAGCAATCATTTTAATCATCACGCCAGCCCCAGGTTGAAATAAACAGAAGATAAACCCTGCCTATCATCGGGGAAAAACATACAGTGAAAAAGAGGTCGTTTTTGCCGATGGCTTCCCCTTTTCAACCGCAACACAGGCTGTTATCTGACGCCGGTAGCGATTTTAATCCCCCTGACAGGGCATCAGCAGCAAAAGAGGATAGGTTAGAAATATCTGAGTAAAAAAAGAGGCATCGAACAACGCCGTGGAAAGAGATTGTGAATCCGCAACGGCTTTCATAATATGAAAATCACGCTTTATTTTGAAACATCCTGTCACGTCATGGAGCAGAAATGAAAGAGAGACAGCGGCGCATTCTCGATCGGGTAGAAGAGAAAGGTAAAGTCAGCATCAGCGAGCTGGCGCGTCTGTCCGGGGTTTCCGGGGTGACGATCCGTAAAGATCTCGCGGAGCTGGAGAGCCTGCACTATCTGAGCCGCGCCCACGGTTATGCGGTGTCGCTGAACGACCTCAGCGAACGCGTCAGCAGCAACTTTACTACCAAAGAGGCGATGGCAAAACGGGCGCTGACGCTGCTGGAGGAGGGCGATACGCTGTTTATTGAAGCGGGCAGCAGCAATGCGCATTTCGCCCGTGAGATTGGCCGCTCCGGGCTGGATGTCACGGTGGTCACGCCCTGCGTTTATGTGGCTAATGAACTGAAAAACTGCCATCAGGATGTGGTGCTGATCGGTGGCGTGCTGCAAAAACGCAGCGAGTGCCTCGTCGGGCCGCTGACGCATCTGTGCATCAATAACATCAATTTTAACAAGGTATTCATCGGCATTGATGGCTACCACCCGAACTATGGCTTCACCGGCCGCGATATTATGCGCGCAGAGAATATCCGCCTGGCAATTGAGAAAGGCGTGCAGAACTTTGTCATCGCCGAGTCGGCGAAATTCGGCAAGCTGTTCCCTTATAACGTGGCGAAGCACAGCGATATCGACACGGTGATTACCGATGCGGGCCTGCTGCTGAACGTCGAAACGGCGCTGACGCAGCAGGGCGTGACGGTGATGAAAGCCTGAAGCTTTCATAAAACGTAGCCTGAGTGACTCAATCCTGCCGCAGATGAAAGCGCGCTTTCACTTATTGCAGGTGGCAGTGGATGTAACACCATTAATCAGTTAATTTTCATAGAGATACATCGCCATTCGCGCATTTAATTTGCGCATGTGGAAGCGTGATGGCGATCAAATTTAGCCCCCAGGATTTCATTTATCTTGCTGTGAAACAAAATAGCTTTCATTTGAAAGGTAAACTGGCTTCCCGGAGGGTGTGATGGAATTTTATTTAGATACCGCTGACGTCGGCGTGGTGAAACGCCTGGCGGCGATCCTGCCGATCAAAGGGGTCACCACCAATCCCAGCATTGTGGCACGCAGCAGGCGTCCGCTCAGCAGCGTGCTGCAGGAGCTGGTCTCAATCCTGCCTGCTGACAGTACGCTGTTTGCTCAGGTGATCGCCCACGATGCCGCGGCGATGGTGGATGAGGCGCTGCAGCTGCGCGAAGCGGTGCCGGAACTGGTGGTGAAAGTGCCGGTGACGCATCAGGGGCTGACGGCGATTAAAGCGCTGACGCAGCAGAATATCCCGACCCTGGGCACGGCAGTATACGGTGCCGGACAGGGGTTTTACGCGGCGCTGGCCGGGGCGAGCTATATCGCACCCTATGTGAACCGCATCGATGCGCAGGGCGGAGACGGCGTTGCGCTGGTGAAGGAGCTGCAAACCCTGCTCGGGCTGCACTGCCCGCACAGTAAAGTGCTGGCGGCCAGCTTCCGCACGTCGCGCCAGGTGCTCGACTGTATGCTGGCGGGCTGCCAGGCGATCACCGTCGATCCCGACGTGGCCGAGCTGTTCCTGCTCGATCCGGCGGTCGACAGCGCGCTGCAGCGCTTCGATCAGGACTGGTCTGCGGCCTACGGTAGCCTGCAGCTGTCGTAGATCTCTTACTCGCTGGCGAGGTGCTGTTCCAGCTTTGCCAGCAGCGCCACCAGCTGCTGCTGCTCATCATCACTCAGGGCGGTCAGCATCGCTCTCTCATTTGCCACATGCTTGCCCACCAGCTCATCAATCAGCTGAAACCCGCTGTCGGTTAACTGCACGTGCACCGAACGGCGGTCGCCAACAATCGGCACGCGGATAAGGTGGCCGTGCTTCTCCAGGCGATCGAGGCGGCTGGTTAGCGTGCTGTTGTTGATCATCAGGGCGCTGACAATCTGCGACGGGTTCAGTGCGTAGGGCGCGCCGCTGCGGCGCAGGGTAGCGAGAATATCGAATTCGCTGCTGACGGAGTCCTTGCCGGCAGCGCTGACCCTGACCAATCTGCTTGGCTATGCCTGGGTGGCGATCCCCGGTTCGCTGTGCGCCTACTGGCTGTGGTTTGCCGGCGCCGAGTCAAACCCCCCGGTGGTGATGTCGCTGCTGGGGTTGCTCAGCCCGCTGGTGGCGCTGATCATCGGCTATGCGCTGCTCGACCAGACGCTGAACGCCAGCCAGCGGGTGGGTGCGCTGCTGATTTTCAGCGTGGTGCTGATGGTGCAGTGGGGCAACGCGCGGCGCGTCCCTGCATCCTGACAATAAAGCTGCCCGCGCCTGCCAGCGTCAGCAGCGCCACCACGCCAGGCCAGCCCGCTTTTTCCAGCATCAGGCTGCCGAGCGCTGAGCCTATTGCCATGCCGATAAACACCCCGGTGAACATCAGCGCATTGAGACGGCTGCGGGCGGCCGGTTCCAGGCCGAAAATCAGCGTCTGGTGCGATACCAGCGTAGCCTGCACGCCGAAATCAAAGCCGATGGCGGAGATGACAATCAGCGCCAGCTGCGCAGGTACCGGCAGCAGCGGCAGTAAGAACAGCGCCGCGAAGGAGACGGTCGCCAGCGCGGTGCTGAACTGCGTCACCAGCGCCGGGCCGCGGCGGTCGGCCATGGCGCCGGCCAGCGGAGCCGCCAGCGCACCGGCAGCGCCGGCGAGGCCAAATGCTCCCGCCGTGGCGCTGCCAAGCCCGTAGTGGTTATGCAGCATAACCGCCAGCGTCGACCAGAAAGCGCTGAATCCAACCGACAGCAGCCCCTGCGCCAGCGCGGCGCGGCGCAGTTCGCCATGCTGGCGCCAGAGATGGCGCATTGAGGCCAGCAGCGCCGGGTAGCCCAGACTGGTGCTCGGGGCGATATGCGGCAGGCGGCGCCATAAAATCAGCGTCATCATCAGCACCAGCGCGGCCGCGAGGATAAACATCACGCGCCAGCCAAAAACCTGCGCGACCAGCCCGCTCACCACGCGCGACAGCAGAATGCCAAGCAGCAGCCCGGTCATCACCGTGCCGACGGTTTTACCGCGCTGCGCTTCCGGTGACAGGCTGGCCGAGGCCGGAACAATATCCTGCGCCATGGTCGCGGTAATACCAATGGCCAGGCTGGCAGCCAGCAGCACCATGATGTTGCCCGCGGCGGCGCTCAGCAGCAGCGCCAGCGTAAGTAGCACGCCCTTGATGGTGATGATGGTGCGGCGATCGTGACGGTCGCCCAGCGGAGCCAGCAGTAAGATACCCAGCGCGTAGCCCATCTGCGTCAGCGTCGGCACCAGGCCGCTGGCGGTGACGCTGGCGTGCAGATCGCCGGATAAAATCGCCAGCATCGGCTGGCTGTAATAGATGGATGCCACGCTAAAGCCCGCGCCGCTGGCTAACATCAGCACGGTGCGGCCGCTGAGCGGTGGAGGAGTGAGTGATGCGCCGGAGAGGGTCGACATGGTGTGTAGCCTGTTAGTCAGTGGTGGATGCCGCTATTGTCCGCTGCGCAGGTGACGCTGGGTAGTCGCCTGGCGAGTAAAACTGTTATACGATGAGCGTATGAACAAATCTTCTCTTGCTGGCACGGACCGTATAGAACTGATGCAGACCTTCGTGCGCATCGTTGAAGCAGGCAGCCTGTCTGCGGCGGCCGCACGTCTGGAAACCAGCCAGCCGACCATCAGCCGCCGCCTGCAGGCGCTGGAAAAGCTGCTCGGCCTGAAGCTGGTGCAGCGCACCACGCACGTCATGAAGCTGACCGAGGACGGCGAACGCTGCTATGCGCATGCGAAAACGCTGCTGGAGAGCTGGCAGGGGATCGAGGACGATCTGCGCGGCGTCACCGAGGAGCCGCAGGGCGTGCTGCGCGTGCTGGCTCCGCACGCCTTTGGTCAGGACCAGATGATCGCTCCGCTGCAATCCTATCTGCAGCGTTACCCCAAAATGACCGTCGACTGGATGCTGAGCGACCGCCGCCCGGACTTTATTGCCGAGGGTATCGACTGCGCGGTGCACGTCGGCCCGGTAACCGATCCGTCGGTGGTGGCCCTGCTGGTGGCGGAAGTGCCGCGTATTGTGATCGGCACCCCGGCGCTGCTGGCACAGCGGCCGCTGCCGCGCCATCCCCAGCAGCTGCAGGACCTGCCGTGGCTGTCGCTGAGTATTTTCTATCGCCACAGCGTGACGCTCAGCCATGAGCAGAGCGGGGAAACGCAACGTTTTGATATTCAGCCACGCCTGATGACCGACAGCCTGTACGCGCTGCGCAATGCGGCGCTGGCGGGGATGGGGGTGGGCATTGCCTCGTCGTGGGTGGTGGCAGAGGATATTGCGCGCGGTGAGCTGCTGCATCTGGCCCCCGAGTGGCAGGCTTCCGCGCTGCCGGTTTATCTGGTTTATCCGCACGCGCGCTACTACCCGGCGCGTTTACGCATGTTTCTGGCGCTGATGAAAGAGGTCATGCCGGCGCTGAGCGGGACTCAGCACCCGGGAAGATAGAAGGGCGCCCGTCAGGAGCGCCCGTTAAGCGGTGATTAGAAGGTGTAGCTGACGCCCGCCTGCCAGGTGCGGTCGCGGCCGATCCAGCAGTTATTGGTGTCGTAGCAGGTGAAGGTCTCTTTGTTGGTCAGGTTCTGCGCGCTGACTTTCAGCGTGACGCCCGACAGCGTTGCGTCCACTGCCGCCATATTGTAGGACAGCGCCATATCAAACAGCGTGGTGCCGCCCAGTTTGCCCTGATCGTTGGCCAGCGAAATCTCCATCGGACCGGTATAACGCGCACCGCCACCGACGGTCAGACCGCGCAGCACGCTGCTGTCGAAGGTGTAATCCCCCCAAACGTTAAATGCATTCTCGGCCACCTGGGTAGGGCGCTTGCCCTGGTATTTATCATCTTTGGTATTCAGCGCGTGGGTATAGGCGTAGTTGGCGATGATAGTGATATTGTCGGTTGGGCGGGCGTTCAGCGACACTTCGGCGCCCTTCGACTCCACTTCCCCGGTCTGGCGATAGTTCAGATAGCTGAGATCGGAAGTCAGCACGTTTTTCTGGCGGATAGTAAACACCGAGGCTGTCAGGGTGGTGGCATAGTCAGCCAGCAGGTATTTCACACCGCCTTCCAGCTGGCGGCTGGTAGTGGGTTTGGCGCTGGTCAGATTGCCGGTTGGCGACACGGGCAGGAAACCTTCGGAGTAGCTGATAAACGGCGCGATACCGTTATCGAAGGTGTAAAGCGCGCCGAGGCGTTTGGTCAGACGATGCTGTTCAACCCAGCTCTTATCGTTGTTGCTCAGAGAGTTGGTATTGGTTGAACGGTAGTCGTCATAGCGCAGTCCGGCGATCAGGCTAAGCTGGTCAAACTCGATTTGGTCCTGGAAGTAGTAGCCGGTCTGATTGTAGCTCAGGCGATTTTTCTGCGCGGTATACAACCCCAGAGCGGACTCTGACACCAGGTTGTAATCCGGGTGCAGCATATCGATATCCGGTGTGTTCGAGGCGTACTGATAGTTAAAGTGCGAGTCCAGACGCTGGTGATCGATACCGACCATCAGATGGTTTTTAACGTCGCCGATATCTACCTGTTTGGTGAGCTGATTATCGATATTAAAGCTGCGCAGGTCTTCGTCCGTGGTGTAGGCAAAGCGCGGCAGGATAATGCTGTCCGCCGTCTGCGTCATGCTACCGGTGGCGTAGATGCTGCGCTGATGGGTATCGACATCGAAGTAGCGTGCTTTCTGCGCGAAGCCCCAGCCGCTGTCAAACTCATGTTCAAAACTGTAGCCAACGGACCACTGGCGCTGCTTAAAGCCGCTCCAGTTATCACCGGAGTAATCACGGCGGGAAGCGTGCCCCGAACGCAGATAAGCAATTGGCAGCGGATTAGACGGCGTCAGGCTTGGGATATCCTGGTACTGGGCATCAAGGGTCAGACGCGTTTTATCCGATGGCTGCCAGGTCACGGAAGGGGCCAGCAGATAATTTTCTGATTGAGTGGAATGTGGCTGATCGTCGCCCGCGCTGGCCTTGCCGATAAAGCGGTAACTCCAGTCGCTGTCGGCAATCGCACCGGTACTGTCGATATAGCCTTCACGCAGGTTGCGGCTACCCGAATTAAAGCCCACTTCGGTTTGCTGCTCGCGCTGCGGTTTTTTACTCTGAATGTTGACCAGGCCGCCCGGCGACCCGTTGCCGTACAGCACAGAGGCCGGGCCTTTCAGGATATCCACGTGATCGATCAGAATCGGGTCAATATTGGCTTTGGTATTACCGGTGACGTTATACGGCAGCTGCAAGCCGTCGTAGAAGGTGTTATCGACGGTGAAACCACGAATTTTGTACTCGCTCATATAGCTGGTCGAGCCGCGGGTTTCTGTCGACACGCCAGGCGCATAGCGCAGGATCTCATTCAGCGAGTTGGCATGGCGCTGGCTAATTTCCCTGCTGCTGACGCTGTTAATCACCTGCGGTGTTTTACTCTCCGGCACTGCCGACTTAGTGGCGCTGTTGGTGTAAGCCGGCAGGGTGGCTGCGGAGCCGTCACCGGAGGCACTGACCACGAGGGTGTCATCGGCGCTGGCGGCAAAAGCGGAAGAACTGAAGATGCTGGTGATAAGCACGGCAAGAAGGCACGGCTTAAAAGTAAACGTTTTCATGATTGCCATTATGATAATGTGAAAGATAACGACAATTATTATCATTAGCGATTCAAAAACAATAAGGCGGTGAAAATAAAAACGGCAGGGAGGTTGATTGCGGGTGGCAGTTGGCGACTCAGTGAAAGCCGCATCTCACCCTCAGGCGGTTAAGCTCCTTCTCCTTGTCGAAGATGGGGAAGCGCGTCTGGCTGGCGCGCGCCACGTCCGATACCGGCACATCCTTAGTATGAAAGTGGTGGTTTTTTCAAAAAATTAATCACGCGAAAAAATAGTAAACTTTCATCAAAATATGGAAGACGCGCCGCAGTTAATTTCAGCGTTTTCAGCGATTTTGCAGAAATTCAGGCGTATATTTGTACAGTAGTTAACAGCGAAAGATGGGTACAAAGATAGAGTAATAAAGAGTTATTAAGCGCGGACTGAAGGTGCGCCAACACCAGCAGCCCGCTGACCACAGCAACTATACGAGGTAGTTATCATGGCTAAGCGAGATTGTAAGTCAGAACCACGCACAACTGAAGTTCCGCAACCGACCCACCGCTGTGAGTTTCACAGCAGCGCTATGCATCATGGGCTGTTTTTACGCGGCGAGTGGCTGGAACAGGCGGGATTTTTACAGGGGATGCCGATTAAGATCCGGGTGATGCCCGACTGCATTGTGATTACCACCCAGGACACCCGCGAGCTGTGGGGCTGCATTCAGGGCTTAAGCGTTGTGCCGATTAACCGCAGGAAGGTGGCGCAGTGGCTGAAGGAATTCCCGGGGGCGATACACAACACCTGTGACGTGCCGAAGTTTACGCGCAACAGCGGGTATCATGCACGGGAGCTGAAATAGCGACGATCCCGCCTGATGAGGGCGGGATTTAACGCCATTTAGTGAACTATAGATAATGTGGCCAATTTTTTAGCAACGATTAGATTAATATCGTCATTGTCATCAAGGCACATATAATCATGAACAACCCAGTTTAAATACTCATATATTTCAATAAATTCCTTTTTATCTTTTATCAAGTTACATACCGGTTGCACATAAGAGTCATACTCATCCTGAGCTTCAGCTAAATCGCCCACACCAATTGGATCCCACTCATGGAGCAATATATGGCGGACTTTTTGGTAGATAAGTTCATTTTCATTGTTCATTTTGATGTCGGCGCCCCCGGTAAAACTGTTACGACGTTACCAGATTTTGTATTAGTGATAACTCGCACGTTATTTTCTGGATCATAATAACCTGTAGTACCTGGTTTTGTTGGGTATATGGTTCCTGTCTTTATCGCATTCTCTACCGCAGACGGTGGAATTCCTCTACCTTGCATTCGATCAATAGCATGAGCAGAATAGCTTCTCTCATTGATAATCGTCGGTGAATTAGAGCCTATCGCGTTCATAGCCTGTGCCGCAGCCAGCGCCGCATTGACCGCCGCGTGGGCCAGCACTTTGCCCGCGTCGTCCATTCCGCTGCTGCCGATGATGTTGGCGATATACGGCGCGGAGCCGCCCGCAATGGCCTTCGTCAGGTCACCGCCCGCAAGGCCCTGCACCGCAGCGGTCGCGGCCTGGATAGCCTGCTGGACCTTGCCGCCCGTCCCGAATCCGCTGTCCGCAAAGGCCTGGTTATACAGCGTGGTGTACGCCTGGCCGCTGATATCGTCAGCCGTTGGCGTTTTGCCCGGGTTGGCCGCCATCCACTCTTTTTTCGCCGCCTCAAGCTGCTGCGGCGTGACGTTTTTCATCTTTTCATTGGCCGCTTTGGTGGCAACTATCTGCCCCTGCGTCCTCGCGATGTCCGCCGCCTGGCTGCCTATCTCGCCAATCAGCTGCGCCTCCTTCAGGCGGTTCTGCTCCTTCTCCTTGTCGAAGATGGGGGAGAGCGTCTGATTGGCGTGCTCAACGTCGCGGCTGAGGTCGGCAGTGTCCTGCTTCTGGTTTGCCTGGTCGCACCGACCAGCAGGCCGTTGGCCATATTGCTCGCGAACTGGCCGCCGATGCTAATGCTCTGGTCCCACACTGCATATGCGTTGTTTACTGGAGGTTGTGGGATTTTTCCAATATACGATGCAACTGAAGAGTGGTTTGATAAAACCCCAGTCACATGACTGGGGTTTTTATTTAATGCCTAATCGAAATTCTTCGCTGGGAAATAGCGGTTGCAATATCATCTCGTTGTTAAAGATGAATATTTTTGGTGATAATGCAACGACATCATAAACATTTTCAGCAAAGAGATTAATGTTCGTTCTGAAAATTGGGATATCTGCATTATCAGCTACTACGAAAATATTTTTATTTTTTAATTCATTCTCCCTTAATAATTTATCCATACTTTCGTAATCTGTATGCTCGATTTTATCCCATAAGACATTGCCCATTGCAATTGGGAATTGATTTAAAAGAGCAATGACACTCTGTTCAATTTTGCGATCGATTATACTGAAATCTGCACTAAGCACCTGTTTGCACTCATCAAATAATGTCATTTTCGCTACCTGTTAAGCTGTTTCAATATGGACTCGAAAGCTTTTTCATTGCCTTCAAATGGTATGACCTGTTTAATGGCTTTTCCAGGCCCTTTACCCTGAGAGTAATCCCATATGTTAATGTATGTGCCCTTTTCTGGATCATAGTCAACGCGCCAGCCAATTTTTCCGTCGTTAGATTGACGCCCTATAACTTTACCATTCCCAGCACTTACTCCTAATCGTCCGATAACAGGTTTTGAATCGGCCCCCAAATTACCCACAACATCTAATGCTTTGTTTCGAGCACTCTCCCAATTTTTTTCGGGTTTAAGTATTTGCTCAATGCGGTTATTTGGAAGCTTACCAGCCATTCCAACCCGGTCGGGAGTCTTACTTTTTCCACCTACCAATTCCCGGACGATTTCAACCGATACGGTCATAGCATCGTATCGAGTCTCAGCGTCTTCCCAGCTTAATTTTCCTCCGTTAGCATCTACTATCCCCTTAATAACGGCATCGCGAGTGATGCTGTCTGGATCAAGTCCTTTAAGGATGGTTTCAATATTGGCAGCATCTTGGGGATACAGATCTTTATAAATTAATCTGTAGCTGGCAGCACTTTCATCATAGCTGTCCAAGGCATCTTTGGCTGCCGCCACTAGTGTGGAGCAAGCTCCTCCAGACTTGTTGCCTTGAGTGCAGATATCCGTGATAGCCTGATCGCGGTCCTTATCTGTACGCTTGATGCCCGACAGTTCCTGCTTTTCATCCGGCGTGATGGTTCCGGCTTTCTCCTTGCGCTCCAGAACGGTTTTCCTTTCCGCTTCTTTGGAACTCAGCCAGTTATTCTCCACAACAACTTTATCCGTTGCGAAGTCTGCCACCGAAACATAACATCCATTTATATCAGTGGCTTACAACATGTTTTTCTTGGTGCGTTTCGCTGAACCGGACGCAACACCTCGATACGCGGTTTGCTCCCCGTTTTCCACTTTACCCGAGGCGGTTAAAGAGCCCGTAATCAGCTATAAAGAGAGTCGGCGTACTCCCTTACATTATTCATGATTTCATTTAAATCATGCTTTAATATGGTGATATCTTGCAGCAAAGGTTTCTTTATATATTCCCAAACATTTTTTTCTTCACTTTCATCTTTCACAAGCTGTTGTATTACCCCACCAATAACTCTCAATGATATATCATTTGAAACGGCAAAAAAACATCCACCACAACTACTGATATTTGAAGACGTGATGCAATGGTCAAATATTTGTTCAGGATACTCATCTTGCTCAGATGGATCAGGGTAAGTCAGATCAAACAAACGTTTAAAAGCAATTTCTGTAGGTAAATAAAAAATCTCATCGTTTTGAGGTTGTGATATCAAAGCACAATCACTATCAGTAATCTCATAAAGATCACTGGATAATGTTGATGTCCTGATATCATCCGGATACAGTTTTCCATTAATAATCAAATGAAAAAGGCCATTCTTATATAACTCACTCCACCCAGGAACAAAGTCAGTCCAAATAGCAAAATGATACGGATTACCAAATATCATCATTATCTCCACTTTCCAGGCAAGCCAAACTCTTTTTTAACACTATTGGGAATATCGCTTTTTTTCAATGGAACTGTTTTATCTCCTGTACTTCCAGACCAGTGCCATGTTCCATCATTTGTATTCGTAAATTGATGAACATTTCCTTCGTTATCAATCGAATACCTTTTTTTGCCACTAGCAACTGACGAGCCAAAAAGCTCGATAGAGTTTTTAGGTTCTGTCCCAGCATTGAAGCTATAACCTTGCTGCCCAGGGGTATGTTTCGGGTTGGACTGGTAGTTCAGACCATTCGCTGCCAAGGTGGTTGTTGGTGTAGGTAGCGAGCTACCTTTTCCTCCTTTCCCAATCCCAACAGCTATCCCCGCTGCGCTGGTTCCGGCCACCTGCGCTAATGAGTTTATCGCAAGTTGTTTCGCTTCAGACGAATCACCGGACATCAGCGCATTATGGATCGCCGCGTTTCTGTCTGCCTCAAGCTGGATAGCCGTCACCTGAAGGACAGATAATTCGTTCTGTTCTGCCGGGCTTAAACCACCATCAGAACGAGCCTTTTCAAGCAACTCATTGGTGCGACGGACATAATCAGCCTGTAACTGGCCCACCTCATTGGCTTTGTTAACACAGTCCTGAGCGCCTTTGCATCCCACCACGCTTTCATGCTGTTCTGCATTGATTTTCTTGTACTTATCAATAACAGCATTTTCACAGGCAGCACTACCCTGGCACTGAGTCATTTCCTGAGCACGCGCTTTGTTGTCCGGCACGCTCAGCGCATTATTCTCCACCGTCGTCTTCCCGGCCTGCGCTCCCGCAACCGTATCAGCACTGCTGTCGCCAATCAAGCCGGCAGCCAGCCCCGCCGCCAGCGTGGCCAGCGCGCTCACGGTCTGCTTCTGCTCCTCGCTCAGCTCGCTGACGGGTTTGCCGTAGGCACCGGTGGCGATCATGCCGATCATCTCGGCAGTGGCCGCGCCGCCCGCGCCGACCAGCGCGTTATTGCCCTGTGCCGCAGCCAGCGCCGCATTGACCGCCGCGTGGGCCAGCACTTTGCCCGCGTCGTCCATCCCGCTGCTGCCGATGATGTTGGCGATATACGGCGCGGAGCCGCCCGCAATGGCCTTCGTCAGGTCGCCGCCCGCAAGGCCCTGCACCGCAGCGGTCGCGGCCTGGATAGCCTGCTGGACCTTGCCGCCCGTCCCGAATCCGCTGTCCGCAAAGGCCTGGTTATACAGCGTGGTGTACGCCTGGCCGCTGATATCGTCAGCCGTTGGCGTTTTGCCCGGGTTGGCCGGCATCCACTCTTTTTCCGCCGCCTCAAGCTGCTGCGGCGTGACGTTTTTCATCTTTTCGTTAGCCGCTTTGGTGGCAACTATCTGCCCCTGCGTCCTCGCGATATCCGCCGCCTGGCTGCCGATATCGCCAATCAGCTGCGCCTCCTTCAGGCTGTTCTGCTCCTTCTCCTTGTCAAATATAGGGATTAATTTAACAAATATTAGTTTCAGCTTTAACCATCAGGGAGGAAAACTCATTAAAATCAAAGTTCCAGCTCCCTCCATTAGGGCAGGTAAAAATCTCTATACGAAGTCCATCCTCTGGCTCATTTGATATCTCTGCAACTTGGTCATTACCATAGTAGATCTCATAAACGACATTTTCTCTGTCGGGTAGACTTGCGATTTGTGCAGTTAGTTTATTCATGATTTTGGTGGTTCCAAAAAGCCTATCAATTTGCCTTGGGCGTCATAACGTAATCCACGCCCGCTTGATGAGATAACATCAGTTACTTGACCATAACGTCCAGTATTACTCTGTATGACCGACTTATTGGGATCGTTTAGAATGCCATCTACTATTTTTTGACCTTGCTCGTTTATAGATGATGGATTCCCCTTCGCTGAAGGGAATGCGCTGCCGTCACGACTTCCATGCTTTTGCAGAGCACGTCCGGCTAAAGTTAAATCACCTTTTTTCGATGCTGGATCTAAATGTTTTGCACCATCAGATAATTCATCTACTGACCATTTCCCGATTTTCTCACCTGCTGTCAGCTTTTGGCTAGCCTCAATATTTCTAGCATTCTCTTCATCCTCCGGTCCCCAACCGCCAGGCGTTCCCGATCCCGTTCCACCCAGTTCGGTTTTTTCAGCATCAGACAATTTCTTCGCCACATTCGGATCTCGAGATTTAGCAGCCTCATCACGCCCATCTACGATTGATTGGCCGTCAGTAATTGGCGGCGTATCTTCCTCGCTTCCTGTTCCTTTCAGAGCTTTATCCAGTTCCGATGCCATCTTATTGTTGGCGTCCTGAACCACTTTATCGCCTGGGCTCAATGGCAGCCCGGGAACGGGCAGCGGTACTGGCCTTGGTAACAAAAGGCTGTTGTTTTCAGACGCATTCTTGCCCGTCTGCGCGCCCGCCACTGCATCTGCCGTGCTGTTGCCGACGACGCCACCCGCCAGGCCCGCCGCCAGCGTACCCAGCGCGCTGACGGTCTGCCGCTGCTCTTCGGTTAAGTCTTCACGTTTGGTACCAGGATAAAGCTGTTGCGCGATAGCTTCACCCATTACCGCGCCCGATGCACCTGCCAGCGCGGCGTTGCCGTTCACCGCCGAGGTGACCGCGCCCAGCACCGCGTGCGCCATCAGGTTGGCTTCGGTGTTCACCTTCCCGGTTGCCGGATCGGTGGTCATATTGTGGATAACCTCCGCCAGGTACGGCGCGGAGCCGCCCGCAATCGCCTTCGCGATATCGCCGCCCGCCAGGCCCTGCACCGCAGCCGTGGCGGCCTGGATACCCTGCTGCAGGGCGCTGCCCGTACCGTACTTCTGCATCTCCGCTTTATAAACGTCCGAGTTGCGCAGCGCGTACAGATATTCGGCTTTTTCTTTGTCGGTCGCATTCTCCTTCAGCGGGCCAAGCGCTTTTTTCGCCGCCGCCAGCCCGTTGAGGTCGCCCTGCGTCCTCGCGATGTCCGCCGCCTGGCTGCCTATATCGCCAATCAGCTGCGCCTCCTTCAGGCGGTTCTGCTCCTTCTCCTTGTCGAAGATAGGGGAGAGCGTCTGGTTGGCGTGCTCAACGTCGCGGCTCAGGTCGGCAGCGTCCTGCTTCTGGGCATCCTTGTCGCGGATGATGATGCTGCCGTCGCTGACCGCCGATTTCGTCGTTGAGCCGTCGCTGCCTTTGCCGTTCGCGCCGACCAGCAGGCCGTTGGCCATATTGCCGACAAACTGGCCGCCGATGCTGCCGCCGCTGCTGACGCCCGCGCTCTGGTGCTCCACCCGGTAGTCGGCCCGGTTGCGGATGTCGCTGAAGCCGAGGGTGCCGGTATCCAGTTTGTTTTGCGAAGCGTCCGCCGTGGAGCCTATCACCGCGCCGTTCAGCTGGGTGTGGCCGCCCACCGCGACGTCAAAGCCGCCCTTGCCGGCAAATATCCCGGTCTGCTCCTTCACCGACCGCCAGCTGCTGTGCATCTTATCGCGGCTGAGGTTCACCGAGCCGCTGCCGCCGCCGGAGCTGACGCTGCCGCCCACGCTGGCGCTCTGCTGCTTCGCGTCATAATCGTCCTCGTCCTGCTGGCTGGTCAGGGTCAGGTCGCGGCCGACGCTTATCTTCACCGCCTCGCCGCTGGCCTGCGCCCCGGTGAGGGTGGCGTCGCGCCCGCTGGTGATGCTGAGGGTGTTGCCCGCGTTCAGCATGGTCTCGCTGTGGGTGGTGCCGCTGCCGGTCTCGCTGCCGCGCCCCTTGTTGACGCTGGCGTTGAGCGACGGGCCGTTCGCTCCCTGGCCGACGCTGATGCCGACGCCGACCGAGCCGCCGTGGCTCTCGTTTTTACCGTCCAGGCGCTGGGTGTTCTGCGCGGAGACGAGGTTGACGTCGCGCGCCGCGCCGAGGCTGATGTCCTTTCCGGCCTGCAGGCGGCTGCCCTGCACGTTGATATCGGTGCCGGTAGCGTTAACGGTCAGGTTGTTGCCCGCGGTCAGGCTGCTGCCCTGGCTCTGCGTCTGCGTCGAGGTCTGCTCTGAGCGCGAGGACTGGCTGCCGTAAGAGAGGTTAACGCCCGCCATGCTGCCCGTTGCGCCGCCGGCGTCGGCGAGGCTGGCGGCCTGTGCCGCCTGCACCCCGGTCAGCGCGGCCTTCATGCCCTGCAGGGCGGCGAGGCGGCCGCTGCTCTCTTTACTGGCATCATTAGCCGCAGATACCGCCGAATTCACGGCGCTGCCCACGGTGCCGGAGAGCGCCAGCGTCAGGCCGCTCTGCTTCTGCTCCACCACGTGCCGCTGGCTGCTCTGGTTTTCGGCGGCGAGGATATTCACCTCTTTCCCCGTCAGGGCGATGTCCTTCGCCGCCAGCACGTCGGCCCCCTTCACCGTCAGGCTGTTGCCCGCGTTCAGGGTCACGCTGCCGCCGGTGCTGCCCACGGTGCTGCCGACGCTGCTCAGGGCGTGCGCCACGTCGGTGGTTCTGGTGCTGCTGGAGCCTGCCGTCACGCCGACGCCGCCGGTGCCGGACAGGCCGCTCTTCTTCTCATGCAGCATGTGGGACTCGTCGCGCCGCTCCGTGGCGGCATCCAGAGTCAGGCTGTTGCCCGCGCTGAGGGCCACGTCCTGCGCGCCCGCCACGCTGCTGCCGGTGACGGTCAGGTCGTGCCCGGCCTGCATCCGCACGCCGTCGCCGCCGAGCTGGCTGCCGTTGACGGTCTGCTGGCTGACGGTGTCGCGCGACTCGGTGCGGGTTTTTGACAGCATGCCGCTGCTGCCGGTGGCCTGATAGTGCTGGTCGAGCGTGGTGCCGTCGGTGCCGTGCTGCACGCGGAGGTCGTTGCCCGCCGCCACGCTGAGCTGCTGCCCGGCGTTGACGGTGCCGGCGGTGATGCCCACGTCGCGCCCGGCGGCGAGCGCCACGCTGCCCGCGCCGGTCACCGTGCTGCCGACCTGCTGGCTGCTGCCGTGGTGCTGCCAGTTGTCGCCCCAGCTGAGGTTATCGGTGCTGCCGGTGTCGACGGTGGTAAGGTTCAGGTCGCGCCCGGCGCTGACGGTGGTGCTGCCGCCTGCGCCGCTGTTCACCACCTGCGCCGCCGTCAGGCTGACGTCGCGCCCGGCCTGCAGCGCCAGCTTACCGTCCGGCTGCTGCACGTACAGCCCGGCCACGCGGTCCAGCGTGGTGCGGGCAAAGTCGCCCCCGCCGCTCTGCGCGCTGCGGGTGGTGGTGGTGGCGTTGATGTCGCGCCCGGCGAGGGCCTGCAGGCTGTGGTCGCCCGCGAGGGTGCCGCCACGGTTGTTGATGTCGGTGCGCGCCTGCAGCGCCACGTCGCCGCCCTGGATCAGGCCGCCGTTATTGTTGATGTTCTGCGCCAGCAGCTGCGTGCGCTGCTGCGCGCTGATGCGCCCGCCGTTGTTGAGGTCGCCGCTCAGGTTCAGGCTGAGGTTATTGCCGGCCAGCAGCGCGCCGCTGCCGTCGAGGTCGCCCGGCTTCAGCGTGGCGTAGACCTGCGGCACCAGCACCCGCTGGCTGCTGCCGTCGGGCAGGGTGACCGTCTGCGCCACCATCCAGACGATATCGCCGGTCAGCAGCGCCATCTGCTGCGCCGTCAGCGCCACGCCCGGGGTGAGCTGGTACTGTTTGCCGAAGGCTACCCCCGCGTCCATCAGCCCCTTGTACTGCTCCTCGTCACTCTGCCAGTTGCCGAGGTAGCGGCTGCCGGCGAGGGCGATGACCTGCTCGCGGATCAGGCGCTGCTCGTAGTAGCCGTCGCCCAGGCGCTTCAGCACGTTGTTCGGGTCGGTGGTGAAGGCGTTCATCATGTAGTCGGAGCTGAGCCACTGCTTTTTGTTGGTGAAGCGCGGGTCGGTCTCGATCAGGTACGGGCTGGTGCTGGCCGGCTGCACCCGGTACAGGCTGTTGTCGGGCACGCGGATGTCCGGGCCGACCAGGCGCACCACGTCGCCGGAGCCGATAGTTACCTCGAAGGTTTTGCCCGCCGGGACGGTGGCCGGGGTGATGGCGGCGGCGTCGCGCCCGCCAATTGTCAGGCCGCTGCCTTCGCCCCGAGCATGGTCCTGCACGGTGCTGGCGTTGAGGGCGATGCCCTGGATCACGGTCGGCGGGGTGTAGCCGGTGACGTCAACGTTGGAGGAGTCGCCGTGCTTCTGCTGATGGCGCGAGTAGAAGGTGGCGGTGCCCGCGTCGCTGATCTGGCGGTTGGCCGCCACCTCAACGTTATCCAGCGTGCTGCCCTGCAGGTTGAGGTCGCCACCCGCCACAATCTGGCTCTTGTCGTTGAGCACGCGGTCGGCGCTGACGCTGAGGCTGCCCCCGGCGATAATCTTGCCGGGGTCGCTCTCTTTAACCCGGTCCTCGGTGATGGTGCGCACGTAGTCGTAGTGGGTAAAGCGGTCGCCGTCGGTGGTGTGGCAGATCACCCCCTCGATGCACAGGATGTTCACCTCATCCTGATAGATGTAGATGGTGTAATCCTTGTCGTTGTAGCGTACGCCGTTGTTCAGGCGCGCCACCTCGTACTCGGAAATGTGCTCCTGCGACACCAGCACGTTCTCCAGCGCAAAGTGGTCGTTGACGTTGTTGAGCTGCGCCACGTTGAGCGCCATATTGCCGCCGGACTCAAGGGTGGCGCTGTGGTTGTTCAGCACGCTGGCCTGGCCGCTGGCGTGCCAGTCAGCGTCGAGCGTGCGGCCAAGGGCCATATCGCCGTCGCTGTAGATCAGCGCGTGGTCGCGGTTGTTCAGCGTTTCCACGGCGAGATCCAGCCGCTGGCGTGCGGCAACGGTCGCCGCTCTGCCATTCTCCGCCAGGTTGTTCAGCGTGGCGGCAGCGATCGCCAGCGCATCGCCGTACAGTCGTCCGCTGCCGATATTGTTGAGCACCGCAGCCAGAATGCGGGTGTTAAATCCGTCGATCAGGCCACGGTTGTTCAGCGTCTGCGCCGCCGTCAGCTGGGTGGTGCTGGCGCTCATCTCTGCATCCGCGCCGTTCTGCATATTGCTGGCGGTCACCGCCAGCAGGTTGCCCGCCTGAATCAGCGCCTGGTTGTTCAGGTCACCCCGGGTGGTCAGGTTCAGGTCGCGGCTGGCCTGCACCCTGCCGCTATTGTTGAAATCCTGCGTCAGGTCGAGGGTCATATCCCCCAGCGACAGCAGGGTGCCGTCCCCGCTCAGGCCGTCGGCGCGCAGGCTGAGGGTGTTACCCGCTTCGAGATTGCCGCTGCGGTTGGCGATCTGCTGCGCCTGCGCCTGCAGGTTGCCCTGCGCGCTGGCCAGACCGCTACCGTTGTCCAGCGTGCCGCTCAGGAACAGCGACAGGTCGTTATCGGCCAGCAGGGCGCCGTCGCGGTTATCGAGATTCTGCGCGCGCAGGGACAGGCTGCTCCCCTGGATGCCCGCGCCGTCGCGCCGGGTCTGGCTGTTTACGATGTCCGCCGCGCTCAGCGTCACCGCCTGCGCACCCTGGATCAGCCCGCCAGTGTTGTCGATACTGGCGCTGGCCGCCGTCAGGGTGATATCGCCCAGCGCCTGGATCTGCCCCGCGCGGTTATTGAGGTCGGCGGAGGTGACGGCGAGCGCGCCCTTGCTGCTGATATTCCCGGCGTTGCTGTTGTCCAGCCCGGCGCTGAATACCGACAGTGACTCCCCGGCGGCCAGCAGCCCCTGCTGGTTGTTGATATCGCCTGCGTTCAGCGTCAGTGAACCGAGCGCGCTGAAGGTGCCGTGCTGGTTATCAAAGGCGTTGCCCTGAGTGTTCCACAGCAGGCTCTGGCCGGACTGGACGGTGCCGCCAGCGTTGTTCAGCGCGCCGCTGGTGGCGGTGAGTTTGCCGCGCGCCAGCAGCTGGCCCTGCTGGTTATCGAAGGTGGCGGTATTCAGCGTCAGCGTGTTGCTGTTGCTGGCAAGGGTGCCGCCGCGGTTGTCGATGCCGCCCGCAAGCGACAGCAGCAGATCCTGCTGGCCCCGCTGTTGCAGGTTGCCCTTCTGATTCGACAGGCGGTTGGCGGTCAGGTCGAGCTTATCCGCGCTGATTTTGCCGCCGTCGTTGTTCAGGCGGCCTGCGGTGCGGGCGCTGAGCTGATGGCTGGCGGACACATTGGCACCGGCGGTGCTGATGTCGCCTGTGCCGGCACTCAGGGTGATGCCGTCGGCGGAGGTCTGGCTGGCGCTGAGATCGACCGCGCTGGCCGTCACGGTGAGCTGGCCCGCAGCCGCGTTCTGGCCGTTGGCGCTCAGGATCCCCTGGCTGTTCAGCGTCAGGTTGCCGCCCTGCGTGGCGAAGGTGCCGTCGCGGTTCATCCCCGCCGCCAGCGTACCTTTGGCGCTGCTGTGGATGCTGGCGGCGCTGACGGTGGTGTGCTGCTGCGCGGCAATAATGCCGCTGTTGCTGACGGCGGCGCCAGCGCGCAGCGTGGTGTCGCGCCCGGCATAGATCGTGCCGCTGTTGTTCAGGTCGGCTCTGGTCGTCAGCTGGACCGCCTGGGTGGCGCTGATGGCGCCGCTGTTGCTCAGCGTGCCGTCGGCATTGACCACCACGTCCCCGGCGCTGGCACCGATAGCCCCGGCGTTATGCACGCCGACCCCGGCCTCGGTGCCCAGCAGGCGGATCTTATTGGCATACATGCCGCCCAGCGCTGCCACGTCGATCGCCACCTGCGGGTGCGCGCTGCCGTTGTCCGCTTTGCGCGTCGCATTCTGATTGGCGGCATCGACGCTGTTGCGCCCGGTGGTCACCGCCAGATCTTTGGCCCACAGCCCGGCGTTGATTTTTACCGAGCGGGCGATCAGGTCGGTATGGTCCTGCAGGCTGCTGTCCATGCCGTTGCCCTGAATGATGATTTCGCCGCGATCGACGTCATAACCGCTCACCTGGCCGTTATTCATTTTCACCTGGCCGGTGGTCAGGGTAGCGCGGTTGGCATTGATAAAGCCGCAGCCGCTGCAGGTAATGCCCGCCGGGTTAGCGATCACCACCTGGGCTTTCTGCCCGGCGACTTCGATAAAGCCGTTAAGCTGGCTGGGGTTGCGTGAGTTCACTTCGTTGAGGATGACTTTGGCTTCACCCTTCGCCAGCCACGGGTTGCCGCTGACCATCCCGGCCAGCTGCGTCTGGCTGCTGGCACGGCTGTTGTTCAGCACCACGCCTTTGTTGTTGACGTCAAACTGGCTGTAGACGTTGCGCGACACGCCGCCCGCGCTCGGGGTCTGAATGTTGACCTGCGGCGTGCCGTTGGCGCTGCCGACCACGGTTGGCTGCTGGTTACCGGGCGCGCCGCCGTCGGCGACGATCGCCGCCTGCACCGGCTGCACCGCCCCAAGGGCCAGCAGCAGGGTGAAAGAGAGACCATTGACTTTGCCGATCAGCTGGCTGAGGGTGTGGCCGGTGCCGGAAGAGGGCGACGAGCCTGCCCGGCCCGAGCGGGCGATCTCCGGCACGACCATCAGCATGCCGCGCGCTTTGTTAAAAATGAGTCGGTATAAGTTTTTGTTCATAGCTGCATCCTTGCCTGTCGTGGGTGGTTACACGTTAACAGCGATATTAAAAGTTATTCAGCGGTGCCAGCGGATGAGCCAGCCGCCAGGCACGGGCCTGCTGCTGGCTGATTTGCCTGCCCTTAAAATTCATCACCCGCATCCCGCGCCGTTTTCCCTGGTGATACAGGGAGCGGAAGCAGCGGTCGGGAAACAGCAGATCGGTCACCAGGCGGCTCATGGCGCGGGTGTCGCCAAACGGCGCGATCCAGTCGCGGATCCACAGGCGGTCGCCGCTCAGCCAGTCGCTCTCCTGCACCTTAATCGCGGGCTGCGACAGGTAGCGGCGCTCCGCCTCGTTATCCAGCGACATCCAGCTCATAAAGAAAACCGGGCGACCCTCGCGGCTCACCAGCAGGTAGTGCTGATGCTTGATAATTGGCAGCAGCACCGTGGGCAGCGCATGCAGCGGCAGGTCGCGGTGCTGCGGCGAGTGCATCCACAGCCACACCGCGGCGCCGAACACTTCGGCTTCGCTGCGTTCTCCGCCCAGCAGCAGCGGGGCATGAACGTCATAAATTCCGCTTTGCATGGTGCGCTCCTCAGAAGTCCCAGTTCAGGCTGAAGCCCAGCGTCACCGGGCTGGTTTTGAAGCCATCCGGTTTGGCGATCGGCACGCCGGCAAACAGGTCATAGCCGGTTTTTAATACGTTGCCGCGCAGCCCGACCACGCCACCGGCTAAGTGGTTACCCACCAGATCCTCAATGCCGTGGCCGCTGACATGCCCATAGTCAGCCCCGAGGTAGAGCTCCTGCGCAGGCAGCGGCGTGCTCCATGCCAAGTCGTTGCGCACCAGCCAGCCGCCATTAGCGTTGAGGGTGCGTTCGCCGTCAAAGCCGCGCACGCTGTAGCGGCTGCCAATGGCGAACTGCTCCTGCGGCGTCAGCGGGGTGCTGCTGATCTGGCGCTGATACTGCACGCTGTAGCGGAAGTTCTGGCTGCCGATGGCAAACGGCACGTTGAGCTGGCTGCTGAGCTGCACGATTTTGCTCAGCGCGGTGGCGTAGCCGTTGGACTCTTCCGGTGCGGGCAGCGCGCCAAACCAGCGGGTGCCGCGCTGGTAGCTGACGCCCGCATCCAGCGTCGCCTGCCGGATGTAATGGCGGTGCTGCAGGCCGATGCGCCAGCCTGCGGTCTGGCGGCGTTGCACTTCCACTTCGGTATCGTTGACGTAGTTCTTTGACTCACGCATCAGTACCGCGTAGCTGAAGGTGGTTTTCTGGCTGCCGCTGCGGTGCAGCACTTCGCTGAGTTCGGCCGTCAGATTGCGGCTTTTACCGCTGTAGCGATAGTCACCGTTCAGCCCGGCGACGTTCTGATGGTAGTCATAGTCGCTGCCGGTGACCGACAGCATCGCGTAGCGGAACGGCACCGAGTAGTGTGCGGTGACGTTCTGGCTGCCTTTGTCACTACCGGGCCTGACGGCGCGGGTGCCGGAGAGATAGAACAGGTCGCTGAGCGAGAAGGGGTTATCCAGCGACAGGGTCATACCGCCCTGATAGCGCCCGGTGCTGCGGGTGCCGGAATCATCGAGCGAGGCGCCCAGACGCCAGATTTTCGCCTGCTGCCAGTGCAGCATGATATCGCTTTCACCCGGCTGTTCGCCGGGGACGATCTCCATGCTGGCCTGCACGGTCGGCAGGCGTTGCAGGTTCTCCAGCCCCTGTTCGATATCGCGAAGATCCAGCAGATTACCGGAGCGGGCGGGGAAGGCATTAAACAGGGTGACGTAGCGGCCGCTGTCCGGGGTCAGTTTCACCTGGTGAACGTAGCCGGGCAGGAGGCTGAGCCGCAGGATGCCACTCTTCAAATCCTGCTGCGGTGCCAGCACGCGGGTGGTGATATAGCCGTGATCCACCAGTCTGTTCTGCATGATGCTCATCAGCAGGTTGATGCCTTTGCCACCCAGGCACTGGCCCTGCGCCTGATTCGCCATGCGCTGCAGCGGCAGCCAGTGCGGTAAAGCGTCTTTGCCGCTTAGCACCACCTGGTCAATGTGGAAGCACGGGGTTTCCTGCGGGAATGCCAGTTTGCCGCTCTGGTCAACGTTGGGTTGCAGACGGATATCGGGCGTGGGCGGCAGCAGCTGCTGTTCAAGCGCCTTCTGCCGCTGCTGTTGCAAGATTAACTGCTCATCTGCCAGCGCCAGCGGGGAGACCATCAGCAGCGCAGGAAAAGCTAGCGCGCAGGGGCGGTAAGGCGCTGCCCGGCGCAAAAAATGAGGGGACAACATCAAACAATCCTTGTTAATGAAACGCTTAATAATTAGCCATGTTGAGGTGGCGAATAATAGGAACAGCCTGGTCGTTTTGCAACCCGTTAGTGCGTTTCTAAGGGATCTTCTTAAGCGCAGCGGGGGGGAGTTAACCCGCTATTTCTGAGTCAGGCTGAGGTTTTTGCTGCGTGTTGCCACCGTGCTGATTTTACCGATATGACCCGGTCAGTTCGCGCCAGGCAGGACAAAACCGAGGGCGCAGCAGAAAATGACAAATTTGTCATCTTTGCTCGTCGCCGCGCAGTAATGGTTTATTCTGTCGCTTGAGTTTTTCCGGTAAATCATAAGGATCGCACAATGAAGACGGTGGTATTTGGCTATCACGATATGGGATGCAGTGGATTGCAGGCGCTGCTGGCGGCCGGTTATGAGGTCATGGCGGTTTTCACCCATGCCGATGTGCCGGGTGAAAATCACTTCCACGGTTCGCTGGCACAGCAGGCCGCTGAGCAGGGCATTGCGGTGTTTATGCCTGAAGATATCAATCAGCCATCCATCGTCGCGCAGCTCAGGGCGCTGGCACCTGAAGCGATTTTTTGTTTCTCATACCGTCAGGCGCTGAATGCAGAGATTCGTGCCTGTGCCAGCGTGGGAGCTTTCAATGTGCATGCCTCACTGCTGCCTGCCCATCGCGGCAGGGCACACCTGAACTGGGCGCTGATTAAAGGGGATAAAGAGACCGGCGTCACGCTACACCGTATCACCGAGCGGCCCGATGCCGGGCCGATACTTGCTCAACAGCGGGTGGCCATTACCCCACAGGATGATGTTTTTTCGCTGCATAACAAGCTGGTCGCCACCAGCGCGGCGCAGTTGGCCCTCTGGCTTCCTGCGCTGAAGGCAGGGCGGCTGACGGAAACGGAACAGGACGAAAGCCAGGCCAGCAGTTTTGGTGCGCGTAAGCCTGAAGACGGTGAAATCCATTGGCAGCAGAGCGCCGACGAGGTTCACAATCTTATTCGTGCGCTGACGCGGCCCTGGCCAGGCGCTTTTAGCGGCTATCAGGGGCAGCGCATCATCATCTGGCAGAGCCGGGCGATCAACGAATCTTACCCGCAACCGCCGGGCACCCTGATTTCGATCTCACCGCTGATGGTTGCCTGTGGTTCTGGGGCGTTGGAAATCCTACAGGCGGAGTGTGTGGCCATGGCGAACATGGCGGTTGGCGATAAATTAAGCGGCTGAGCGTAGAGTAAGCAGCATTATTTTATTGATAATAAAAGTAAAAAAATCTCCATGTTATATTTATTAATTGCCTTAAGGTATTCCTAATCTGCGGTGGCGACACTGGGTGCAATTGTTTGATAATGGGCCCAAAAGTTATGCCACTGCTTTACTTTAAAAGACCAGCGCTGAGCCGCATCTCTTATCTGATCCTCTTTTCACTCTATATCTCTATCTTTCTGAATATTGCCTATTACCGTCAGGTTTTAGTGGATATGCCGCTCGATAACCTGCGCACCGTGCTGGTGTTCCTGTCGATGCCGGTGGTGGCTTTTAGCGTGATTAATATCATCACCACGCTGGCCTCGTTCCTGTGGCTCGACCGCCTGGTGATTGCCCTGTTTATCCTGGTCTCGGCCTGCGCGCAGTATTTCATTATCAATTACGGCATTGTGCTCGACCGTTCGATGATCGTGAATATGATGGACACCACCGCATCGGAGACCTTTGCGCTACTGACGCCGAAAATGGTGATTACGCTGCTGCTGACGGCGGTACTGATGATGGTGATGGCGTTCTGGGTGCGGATTAAAAAGACGCAGCCGCTGTGGAAAAGCGCGCTCTATCGCCTGATCGGCGTGGCGATCTCCATCTGCCTGATCCTGCTGGTGGCGCTGTTCTTCTACAAAGATTATGCCTCGCTGTTTCGCAATAATAAGGAACTGGTTAAGGCGTTAAGCCCGTCGAACAGCATTGTCGCCTCGCTCTCTTACTACTCGCATCAGAAGCTGGCGAATGCTCCGCTGATTAAGATTGGCGAGGATGCAAAGCTAAACCCGTTAATGAGCGGCGGTAAAAAAAATCTGACCATTATCGTGCTGGGTGAAACCACGCGGGCGGACAACTTCTCGCTGGGCGGCACTTATTCGCGTGAGACCACGCCGCTGCTGGCAAAAGAGGATGTGGCTTACTTCCCGCACACCATTTCGTGCGGCACGGCCACGGCAGTGTCGGTGCCCTGCATGTTCTCCAATATGCCACGCGCCCATTACGACAGCGACCTTGCCGCTCACCAGGAGGGGATGCTGGATATCATTCAGCGCGCCGGTATTCAGGTGCTGTGGAAGGATAACGATGGCGGCTGTAAAGGGGCCTGCGATCGCGTGCCGCATGAGGATGTCACCAGCCTGAACCTGGCAGATATGTGCATCAACGGTGAATGTTACGACGAGGCGCTGTTCCACAATCTTGAGGATTATATTCAGAACCTGAAAGGCAACGGCGTCATTGTTCTGCACACCATCGGCAGCCACGGCCCGACCTACTGGCACCGTTATCCGCCACAGTTCCGCAAATTTACCCCGACCTGTGATACCAGCCAGATTCAGGAGTGCTCGCAGCAGCAGCTGATAAATACTTACGACAATACCATTCTGTATATCGATTACATCGTCGATAAAGCGATTAACGTGCTGAAATCACATCAGGATCGGTACACCACCAGCCTGGTTTATCTCTCCGATCACGGTGAGTCGCTGGGGGAAAACGGCGCCTATCTGCACGGCCTGCCGTATGCGATTGCGCCGATGACGCAGAAGCACGTCCCGATGCTGATCTGGCTGTCGCCGGACTATCAGCAGCGCTATGGCGTTAACGGCGAGTGTCTGAAAAAGCTGGCGAAAAACGATGAGTTTTCTCAGGACAACCTGTTCTCCACGATGCTGGGATTAACCGGCACGCAGACCAAAGAGTATGTTCCAGGGGATGACATTCTGACGTCATGCCGGAGTCGATAATCCATGAAAATTCTTATTGTCGAGCATGATGCCCTGCTTTTGCGGGGCCTTATTCTGGCACTGGAAGGCGAAGGTTATGTTTGCGAAGGGGTCGCCACCCGGCGGGAGGCGGAAACGCATCTCGCTTCCGGCTTATACCAGCTGGTGATCCTTGACCTCGGGCTGCCGGACGGCGCGGGCCTCTACCTGCTGTCACATTTATGCCACCAGATTAAACGCTTGCCGGTGCTGATTATCACCGCACGCGATGCGGTCGATGAGCGTATTGCCGGGCTTGAGGCCGGTGCGGACGATGACATCATCAAGCCCTTTTCGAACCAGGAGCTGCTGGCGCGGGTGCATAAACTGACCCACTCCGGGATTCGCGGGCGACAGCAGGTGGTGGTCGACGATCTGCGCCTCGAAATGAAATATCGCCAGATTTTTATGAACGATCGGGCGCTCGAAATTACCCCCAAAGAGTATGTCATCCTGGCGCGCCTGATGATGAGCGTTGGCAACCCGGTGCACCGCGATACGCTGTGTGAGGATATTTATCAGCGCAGGAGCCAACCCATCACCAACGTACTGGAAGTGCATATCCATAATTTACGGGAGAAAATTGGCAAAGAGCGCATTCGCACGGTGCGTAGCTTTGGCTATGCGTTAATCAGGCAGGGGGAAAAAGACAAAACCTGATGACAGCACGAGGTGGGGTTTACAGAGTAAACCAGATGTACAGAAAGCTCACCAGGGCCAGCGAAGTGAGCGCCAGCGCGGCTGACGCGTTAATTACCGATTTCATCACCACAGACTCCTGAAAAAAAAGTAATGATATGGCTAAAATATTAAGGCCACCTTAAGGCAGCGTTAATTTTCCCCCTTCTGTTTTTGATCCGCCCGCTGCACGATTTCTGCGCACCGTTTCTGGCCGCTGTCGCCTCAATTTCTTTCTCTTTTATCTCTTCCTTTCTCCCTCCTTGTTACCCGGCCAGATTGCCAGTCGCACAATATGTGCTCTTTTTTCCTGACAGGGAGAAACCCGAAGCGGCAAAGCATCGTAGCGCTCGTGAAATCTTTGTACACATAAATCATTATTTTGTTTGAGTAATTTTAATTTCTCTTCGACAGAGATAGATTGTTCAGCGTTGCGTTTAATGTTTAGTTAAGGAAGCTCATATAGGATTAATCTGCATCTCATGATGGGCGTGGGCTGACATAACCTGCGGCCATTCCCGACAGAAAAATGTGCGTGCTGAGAGCTAACTGTCACATTTAAGTAAAATTTTATGTGTAATTATTATCCCTGCGGGACGCCAGAAAAGCACGTTGTGCTAAATTGAACAGACTGAAAACATTAAAGGATTTTAATAATGGCGTTCCTTCCCTTTTCGCGCCCTTCACTGGGTGAAGCGGAGCTGGCCGCGGTACAGGAAGTGTTTCAATCCGGCTGGATCACTACCGGGCCAAAGTGTGCTGAGCTCGAACAGGCGTTCTGCCAGCTAACCGGTAATCAACATGCCATTTCCGTAAGTTCGGCCACGGCAGGTATGCACGTCACGCTGATGGCGTTAAATATTCAGGCGGGTGATGAAGTGATCACGCCATCAATGACCTGGGTTTCAACGCTGAATATCATCACGCTGCTGGGCGCTACGCCGGTGATGATCGATGTTGACCCGGAGACGTTAATGGTCACGCCAGAGGCGGTTGCAGCGGCGATCACGCCACGCACTAAAGCGATCATTCCCGTCCATTACGCCGGTGCGCCTGCGGATATCGACGCCATTCAGGCCATTGGTCAGCGCCACGGTATTCCGGTGATTGAGGATGCCGCGCACGCGGCGGGGACCTACTATCACCAGCGCCATGTCGGCGGGCAGGGAATCGCTATCTTCTCCTTCCACGCCATCAAAAATATGACCTGCGCAGAAGGCGGGCTGGTGGTGACGGACGACGCCGCGCTGGCCGAGCGCATTCGCATGCTGAAATTCCACGGCCTTGGCGTTGATGCGTTTGACCGCCAGACTCACGGCCGCCAGCCGCAGGCGGAGGTGATCTCCCCCGGGTTTAAATACAACCTGCCGGATATCAGCGCGGCAATTGCGCTGGTGCAGCTGGCAAAGCTGGACGAGATCAACGCCCGCCGCAGCGCCATCGCCCAGCGTTATCTTGCTGCACTGCAGGACACGCCATTCAAGCCGCTGGCCCAGCCGAGATGGCCACACCGGCACGCCTGGCATCTGTTTATTATTCGCGTCGACGAGACCACCTGCGGCATCTCCCGCGATGGGTTGATGCAGGCGCTGAAAGCGCAGGATATTGGCACCGGGCTGCATTTCCGCGCGGCGCATACCCACCGCTATTACCGCGAACGCTATCCGCAGCTCTCGCTGCCTGCTACCGAGTGGAACAGCGAGCGTATCTGCTCCATCCCGCTTTTTCCTGATATGACCGACAGTGACGTCGAGCGCGTGATTACTGCACTGCGCGGGCTTGCCGGGGTTTAAATGATGACTGATAAAAAAATTGAGAAAGTGTCGGTGGTGATCCCGGTTTATAACGAGCAGGAGAGCCTGCCCGAGTTGATCCGCCGCACCGAGGCTGCCTGCCAGACGCTTAATCTGCGGTATGAAATCCTGCTGGTGGATGACGGCAGCCAGGATGCCTCCGCCGAGATGATCGCCGCCGCCGCTGAAACGGCCGGCAGCCATGTGGTGGCGGTGCTGCTGAACCGCAACTACGGTCAGCACTCGGCGATTATGGCCGGATTCAGCCATGTTAGCGGCGATCTCATCATCACGCTGGACGCGGATTTACAAAACCCGCCGGAAGAGATCCCCCGGCTGGTTGCTGCTGCTCAGGAAGGGTATGACGTGGTGGGCACGGTGCGCCAGAACCGCCAGGACAGCTGGTTCCGCCGCCGCGCGTCGCGCACCATCAACCACCTTATCCAGCGCGTTACGGGTAAGGCGATGGGGGATTATGGCTGCATGCTGCGCGCCTATCGTCGCCATATTATCGATGCGATGCTCAACTGCCATGAGCGCAGCACCTTTATTCCGATCCTCGCCAATACCTTTGCGCGCCGTACCATTGAGCTGCCCGTGACGCACGCCGAGCGCGAGTTTGGCGACTCTAAATACAGCTTTATGCGCCTGATTAACCTGATGTATGACCTGGTGACCTGCCTGACCACCACGCCGCTGCGCATGCTCAGCGTGCTTGGCAGCCTGATTGCGCTGTCAGGGTTTGCCTTCTCCCTGATGTTGATCGTGCTGCGCCTGTTTTTCGGTGCCGCCTGGGCGGGCGAAGGTGTCTTTGTGCTGTTTGCCATCCTGTTTATGTTTATCGGGGCGCAGTTTATCGGTATGGGGCTGCTCGGTGAATATATCGGCCGCATCTACAACGATGTGCGCGCCAGACCTCGCTATTTTATTCAACGCGTTATCCATCCTAAGAAAGACGCTTCAGTACAGGAATCCGAGTAATGAAAACCATCGTTTTTGCTTATCACGACATGGGTTGTGCGGGTATCCGCGCGCTGCTTCAGGCAGGCTTTTCCATCAGCGCGATTTTCACCCATGCCGATCGGGCGTCTGAGAATCATTTCTTTGGCTCGGTAGCGCGTCTGGCGGCGGAAAACAGCATCCCGGTGTATGCCCCTGATGACGTCAATCACCCGCTGTGGATCGACCGTATTCAGGCGATGGCACCAGACCTGATTTTTTCCTTCTACTATCGCAACCTGCTGTGCGACCGCATCCTTAACAGCGCGCAGCACGGCGCGTTTAACCTGCATGGTTCCCTGTTGCCGAAGTATCGTGGCCGCGCGCCGCTTAACTGGGCGCTGGTTAATGGTGAAAGCGAAACCGGCGTCACGCTGCACCGCATGGTGAAACAGGCCGACGCGGGTGAGATTGTGGCCCAGCAGCGTGTCAGCATTGAAGCGGAAGATAACGCGCTGACGCTGCACCATAAGATGGTGAAGAGCGCCAGCACGCTGCTGGAAAACATTCTGCCGATGATGAAGCAGGGCAGCATTACCGGCCAGCCGCAGGATGAAACGCAGGCAACCGTGGTGGGCCGCCGTACGCCAGAAGATGGGTGTATTAACTGGACGCTTTCGGCGCAGCAGGTCAATAACCTGATCCGCGCCGTCACCGATCCATGGCCGGGCGCTTTTGCCTATGCCGGGACCTCAAAATTTGTGGTGTGGAAGGCCAAAGTGCTGGCGAGCAACAGCCAGGCTAAGCCAGGCACCGTGCTGTCAGCAGAGCCGTTTGTGGTGGCCTGCGGTGACGGTGCGCTGGAAATTCTCACTGGTCAGACCGAAAACAGCGTCTATATGAACGGCAGCCAGCTGGCGCAGAACCTTGGCATGGTAACGGGCGCGCTGCTCTACTCCAGGCCGGTGGCGGCGATCAAACGCCGCACGCGCGTGCTGATCCTGGGCGTCAATGGCTTTATCGGTAACCACCTGACCGAGCGTCTGCTGCGCGATGACAATTTTGACGTGTTTGGCCTCGATATCGGTTCCGATGCCATCAGCCGCTTTGTCGGCCATCCCCGTTTCCAGTTTGTCGAAGGGGATATCAGCATTCACTCCGAGTGGATCGAGTATCACATCAAAAAATGTGACGTGATCCTGCCGCTGGTCGCCATCGCCACGCCAATTGAATACACCCGTAATCCGCTCCGGGTATTTGAACTGGACTTCGAAGAGAACCTCAAAATCATTCGTGACTGCGTGAAGTACGGTAAGCGCATCATCTTCCCGTCGACGTCCGAAGTGTACGGGATGTGTACCGATGCCAACTTCGATGAGGATAACTCCAACCTGGTGGTTGGCCCGATCAACAAACAGCGCTGGATTTACTCGGTATCGAAGCAGCTGCTGGACCGCGTCATCTGGGCATATGGCGAAAAAGAGGGGCTGCGCTTTACGCTGTTCCGCCCGTTTAACTGGATGGGACCGCGCCTTGATAACCTGAATGCCGCGCGCATTGGCAGCTCGCGCGCCATTACCCAGCTCATTCTTAATCTGGTGGAAGGTTCGCCGATCAAGCTGATTGACGGTGGCCGTCAGAAGCGATGCTTCACCGATATCAGCGACGGCATTGAAGCGCTGTTCCGTATTATAGAAAACAGAGATAACAACTGCGATGGGCAGATTGTGAATATCGGTAATCCGGATAACGAAGCCAGTATCAAAGAGCTGGCCGAATGCCTGCTCGCCAGCTTTGAGCGCCATCCGCTGCGCGACCGCTTCCCGCCGTTTGCCGGCTTCCGCGAGGTGGAAAGCAGCAGCTATTACGGTAAAGGCTATCAGGATGTGGAACATCGCAAGCCGTCTATCCGTAATGCCAAACGTCTGCTGGGTTGGGTTCCGACGGTGGAGATGAACACCACCATCGATAACACGCTCGACTTCTTCCTGCGCACCGTTGAGCTGCAGGAGGGCGATGAATGAGAAAAGTCGGTCTGCGGGTTGATGTCGATACCTGGCGCGGAACCAAGCAGGGGGTGCCTGCGCTGCTGAATGTGTTTAACCAGCATAATATTCAGGCCACTTTCTTCTTCAGCGTTGGACCAGACAATATGGGGCGCCATTTATGGCGCCTGTTAAAACCGCGTTTCCTGTGGAAAATGCTGCGCTCGCGCGCGGCATCGCTCTACGGTTGGGATATTTTGCTGGCCGGCACCGCATGGCCGGGCAAGGTGATTGGCGAGGGGTTGAAATCTACTATTCTGGCCACCGCCGAGCAGCATGAAGTGGGCCTGCACGCCTGGGATCACTTCGCCTGGCAGACCTGGGCTGGCGTCTGGCCCAGCGCGCAGCTCGACAGGCATATCGCTCTCGGGCGCGAAGCGCTGGAAGCGATTATCGGGCGGCCGGTAACCTGCTCTGCCGTGGCTGGCTGGCGTGCCGATGGCCGGGTGGTGCAGGCCAAGCAGGCCTGCGGGTTTACCTATAACAGCGACTGCCGGGGCACGGCACCGTTTCGCCCGCTGCTGAGCAACGGGCAGCCGGGCACGGTGCAAATCCCGGTCACGTTGCCCACCTGGGATGAGGTGGTGGGGCCAGCGGTCAGCGCCGGGCGCTTTAACGACTACATCCTCGCCAGGATTCATGCCGACCAGGGGACGCCGGTCTATACCATTCATGCCGAAGTGGAGGGGATTAGCCAGCTTCAGGCTTTCTCCGAACTGCTCCAGCGCGCTAAAGAGCAGGGATTGCAGTTTTGTCCTTTGAGCGAGCTACTGCCGCAAGATGTAAACACTTTACCGACCGGAAAAATTATCCGTGGTCATATTGCCGGTCGCGAAGGATGGCTTGGCTGTGAAACTTTGACAGGATCATCGGAATGACGACAACCAGCAAATCGCTCTTATTGATTTCATTATTCATTCTCTATTACTTAATCCCGATTGAATTCCGCCACCTGTGGCAACCTGACGAAACGCGTTACGCGGAGATCAGTCGCGAGATGCTGCAAAGCGGCAACTGGGTAACGCCGCATTTCTTTGATTCGCGCTATTTCGAGAAGCCGATAGCCGGTTACTGGTTCAATAACATTGGCCAGATGATATTTGGTCATAATAATTTTGCCGTGCGCATCGGTTCGGTATTTTGCACGCTGCTCAGTGCGCTAATGGTGTACTGGCTGGGGCGGCGCATCTATGGCGGGCGCGCCATTGCGCTGACGGCGAGCGTGATTTTCCTCACCTCGCTGCTGGTTTACGGCGTGGGCACCTACGCGGTGCTCGACCCGATGCTGGCGCTGTGGATGACGGCGGCGATGTGCTGCTACTGGTTCGCCAGCGAAGCGGTGAGCGTCAGGCAGCGGGTGCTGCGCTATCTGCTGCTGGGATTAGCCTGTGGTATGGGCTTTATGACCAAAGGTTTTCTGGCGCTCGCGGTGCCGGCGATCGCCATTCTGCCCTGGGCGATCTGGCATCAGCGCCTGCGTGAACTGCTGGTTTACGGTCCGCTGGCGGTAGTCAGTGCGGCGCTGTTAAGCATGCCGTGGGCGATGGCCATTCATCAGCAGCAGCCTGACTTCTGGCACTATTTCTTCTGGGTTGAGCATATTCAGCGCTTTGCCGACTCCGATGCCCAGCATAAAGCGCCATTCTGGTATTACCTGCCAATTATCGTGGCGGGCGCGCTGCCGTGGGCGGCCCTGCTACCCGGCGCGTTATCGATGGGCTGGCGCGAACGACAGCAGTCTGCCGGTGGACTGTATTTACTCAGCTGGGTGGTGATCCCATTCCTGTTCTTTAGCATCGCCAAAGGTAAGCTGCCGACCTATCTGCTGCCGCTGTTTGCCCCGCTGGCCCTGCTGATGGCGCAGTATGGCTACCGCCTGGCGCAGCAGGGCAGCCGCATCCTCAAGGTGAATGGCTGGATCAATGTTGCCTTTGGGCTGGTTTGTGTCATCGCGCTGCTGCTGGTACTGGCTCCATGGGGATTGAGCCACCGCCCGCTCTACCCGACGCATCAGATGCTGGCGCTGGGGATGGCAACGCTCTCCTTCGCGGGCTGGGCGCTGGCGGGCCTCCTGAGCCTGCGGCCCGGTGCTCACCGCTGGCTGGCCGCGGCGCTTTGTCCGCTGGCGCTGGCGCTGTGCGTAGGGGCGGCTATTCCGGAGAGCGTGCAGAATACCAAACAGCCTCAGGTGTTTATCCACTCTATCGCGGATAGGCTGGCTGGCAGCCGCTTTATTCTTAGCGATAACTCAGGGATCGCCTCCGGCATCGCCTGGGCGCTACAGCGCAGCGATATCCTCGCGTTCGATAAGAAGGGTGAATTGAGTTATGGCCTGAGCTACCCGGATGCGCAGGCGCGTTACGTCAGCGAGCAGGATTTCCCGCAGTGGCTGGCGGCCCATCGTCAGGATGGAACCGTTTCGCTGGTACTGATGCTCAACCGTGGTGAAGCGACACCGACCAATCTGCCGCCCGCTGATTATGTCTATCGTGCCGATCGCTTGCTGCTGCTGCAGTACTACGCCGTAAAATGACCATCAGCCTGCTGTTGGTGCTGTTAACCAGTCTGCTGACCTGTGCCGGCCAGCTATGCCAGAAACAGGCGGCACATCAGACTCAGCGCCGCCTGATGCTGCGCTGGCTCATTGCCAGCGTGCTGCTGTTGGCCGGCGGCATGCTGGTGTGGCTGATGGTGCTACAACGGCTGCCGGTTAGCCTGGCTTACCCGATGCTGAGCATCAACTTTATCCTGGTCGCGCTGGCGGGGCATTTTATCTGGCGTGAACAGCTAACGTGGAATCAGTGGCTGGGTACAGTGCTGATTATGGTGGGCGTGGCGATGATTGGGAGTTACGTATAATGGGGTACGTTTTTGCCCTGTGCAGCGTGATGCTGGTGACGCTGGCTCAGCTGATGCTGCGCTGGTCGATGGTGAGATTGCCGGGCATTCAGGAGATCGCCGGGCAGTGGCAGCCGCTGTCGCTGCCTGCGGTGATAGCGCTGTGTGCCGGCTTGCTGGCCTATACGCTGTCGATGCTTTGCTGGATGCTGGCGCTCAGGCGTATCGCGCTCAGCCGGGCTTATCCGCTGCTCAGCCTGAGCTATGTGCTGGTGTGGCTGTTGGCGATCGCGCTGCCGATATTCTCCGAACCTTTCCATATCGGGGCGCTGATCGGCGTGCTGCTGATCATTATCGGGCTGGTATTGAGCTGCCTGAAGCCTGCGGTAAAAAAGCGGTAAGCGCAGAAAGCAAAAAACCCGCCAGAGGCGGGTTTTTCTAAATATGGTGCCCGAACCCGGAATCGAACCAGGGACACGGGGATTTTCAATCCCCTGCTCTACCGACTGAGCTATTCGGGCAACGGGGCGCATTAAACCGTAAAGGCCGTTCGGCGTCAACGGCTTTGTCATAAAAAAGACGCAAACTCCCGCCGACTGCCTGCTTTTTGCCCGCCTGGATTAAAAGCTGTTCAGCTCAGCGCACCGTTCTTGCGGCACAGCGCAAAGTTGAGCACATCTTCCGCCAGGCAGCGCGCAGTCTCGACATCCTCTACCTGGCGTTTAACCAGCAGGCGTGACAGGCAGCCCTCCAGAATCAGCTCCATCTGGTGCGCGACGCCCGCAGGGTTGTCCGTTTCCAGCTCGCTCAGCAGTTGATGAGTGAACTGCCACGAAGCCTGTTTTTGCAGCTCGGCAATCTGGTGGATCGGGTGCTCCGGCTGCGGATAGAAGCTGCAGGCGGCAATAAACAGGCAGCCGGGATAGCGCTTATTGTTCACCGCATCGGCCAGCACCTGGTAACGGGCCAGCAGTTTTTGCCCGGCGCTCAGGCTGTCATCCAGCAGCAGCTGGCGGCGCCACACGTCGATCTGCTGGCCGTGATAGCGCAGCGCGTCATACAGCAGCGCGTCACGATCCGGCCAGAAGCGCTGCAGCTCCTGTGCACTGCAGTCCAGTTCACCCGCCATCATTTCAAGAGAGGTGGTCGCCGCAAGGCCATGCTGCTCCAGCACGTTCAGAGCCTGTTCAAGTACGTGTTCACGCTGCACGCGGTTCTCCTCTTTTACACTTCATTATCGAACCTTAGTGTCGTTTAACGCGCCAGTTTCTGCAAATGCGCGCGGAAAGCGGCAGGTTTCATCAAGCCGGTGATGCGCGAGCCGGGAATTTCGCGGCCGCTGGCATCGAAGAACAAAATGGTCGGCAGGCCGAGCACGTTCAGGTGCTGGAGCAGGGCGCTGTCGGTGGCACTGTTGGCGGTGACGTCCGCCTGTAACAGCTGCAGCTGGCCGAGCGCGCTCTGCACCTGGCCGTCGCTGAAGGTGTACTTCTCAAACTCTTTGCAGGCCACGCACCAGTCGGCATACAGATCGAGCATGGTGATTTTGCCCGCACTATTTTGCAGCTGCTGGTTGAGCTGCTCAACGCTGCTGACGCGGTTAAAGCTGAGGTGCGCGGCCGATTCTGCCGTTGGCGCATTGCCGAAGGCCCAGTCCTGTAACGGGCGGGCAGCAATCAGCATTGCGCCCAGCAGCAGGATTTGCAGCACGCGCAGCCAGCCGCGGTTGGCTTTCAGGCTGCTGATAAATGCCCAGCCGAAGAAGGCCACGCCCAGCGCGCTCCACAGGCGCAGGCCCCAGGCGTCGCCGATAACGCGTTCCAGCAGGAACACCGGCAGGGCGAGGATGACGAAGCCGAAGCCCTCTTTGACCGTCTGCATCCACGGGCCGCTTTTCGGCAGCAGGCGGTTACCAAACAGCGTAATGGCAATCAGCGGCAGGCCCATGCCCAGCGCGTAGAGATACAGCGTGCCGCCACCGGCCAGCATATTGCCGCTCTGGGCGATATACAGCAGGATGGCGCTGAGCGGGGCAGTGGTGCACGGCGAGCAGATCAGCCCGGCCAGCGCGCCCATCAGGAATACGCCGGGCAGCGATCCCCCCTGCTGGCGGTTGCTCCACAGCGTCAGGCGGGTCTGCAGGGAAGAGGGCAGCTGCAGGCTGAACAGGCCAAACATCGACAGCGCCAGCACGATAAACAACGCGGAAAGCACGATCAGGACGGCGGGAGCCTGCAGCGCCGCCTGGAAGCGCAGCCCGGCAGCGGCGACCACAATCCCCATCACCGTGTAGGTCAGCGCCATTCCCTGCACATAGACCATCGCCAGCGCGAACAGGCGGCCCAGGCGGTACTGGCGGTTGCCGCCGAGGATAATGCCGGAGATCAGCGGATACATCGGCAGTACGCAGGGGGTGAACGCCACGCCAATCCCAATCAGCAATGCCCACAGCGGGGAGAATGGCAGGGTATTATCGCTGCGATTATCCGGCGCGGCGCTGACGGCGGCTGATGGCGCGGGCGCAGGTGCGCTGCTGTGCGCTGCCACGGCATTGAGCGGCACGCTGCGGGTTTCCGGCGGGTAGCAGAATCCGGCAGCGGCGCAGCCCTGATAGGTGACCGTCATCTGCGCGCCGTTTCCGGCCTGCTCAAGGGTAAACGGCAGCGTCAGGCTCTGCGGGTAGATTTCGGTCTTGCCGTAGAACTCATCTTGGTGTGGCTTGCCTGCAGGCAGTTCCCACTGCGCCAGGGTCGCGCCCTGTACGCTGATTTTCAGCTGTTGGCGATAAAGGTAGTAGCCGGGCTTGACCTGCCAGCTGAGCGTGAGCTGATCGTTTTTCTGAGAAAAATCAAAAGCAAAAGCCTGATTGACCGGAACAAACTGGCTGTTACTGTTCTGCCCGAACAGTGATGCACTGGCGGTAGCGCTGAACAGGCTGAGCAACAGCAGAAAAATGTAGGGGATAAGTCGCTGGGTCATAACGGGTCTTTCTCTCTCCATGTGGGACCGGCCTTACGGGGGAGAGATAATAGCATGGCGTAGGAATTTCGGGTCGACAGTAAATGAGCGGGTCGACCGGAAAAAAGGTCGACCCCTACAGTGCTGAACCGAACCCTGATGTCAGAGGAAAATTCCGCCGAGCAGGAAACCAAACGCAACCGACAGGATAATCGCCAGCGTGCCGGGCACCAGGAATGAGTGGTTAAACACAAAGCGGCCAATGCGCGTCGACCCGGTGTCGTCCATCTCTACTGCCGCCAGCAGGGTTGGGTAGGTCGGTAGCACAAACAGCGCGGACACCGCTGCAAATGAGGCGACGGCGGTAACCGGCGACACGCCGAGCAGCAGCGCCGCTGGCATCAGCGCTTTGGTGGTCGCCGCCTGAGAATAGAGCAGGGTAGAAGCGAAGAACAGGATCACCGCCAGCATCCACGGATAGTCGTGCAGCAGCTCGCCCGCCACCTGCTGAATCTCGCCGATATGCGCTTTAACAAAAGTGTCGCCCAGCCACGCTACGCCGAGTACGCAGACGCAGGCGCTCATGCCAGATTTAAAGGTGCTGGCGCTGAGGATCTCCCCGGTGTCGATTTTACAGGTCAGGCAGATCAGCGCGGCCACGGTCAGCATAAACACCACAATGGCCTCATTGCGCGGCAGCACCGGGTTGGCAATCAGCCCAACGGCATCGCTGATGGCGGTGGCGTACAGCACCACGGCAACGATCCCCAGCAGCAGCAGCAGCACTGAACGCTTAGCGCCGGGCTTCTCCTGGAATTTGCTGGCGCCGCGCAGGGTCACCTCGCCCTTTGCCAGACGTGCCTGATAAACATCATCATCTTTTAACTCCTTACCTAAGAAGTTGGTGAACAGCGCGGCAATAAAGATGGCGGCCATGGTGGACGGGATCGCCACGCCAAGCAGCGCCAGATAGCTGATGCCGCGAGGTTCGAGAATGCCGGCCATAAACACCACCGCCGCCGAGATAGGCGAGGCGGTAATCGCAATCTGCGAGGCGACGACCGCAATCGACAGCGGGCGCGACGGGCGCACACCCTGCTCCTTGGCAACTTCGGCAATCACCGGCAGCGTCGAGAATGCGGTGTGCCCGGTTCCGGCCAGCAGCGTCATAAAATAGGTCACCAGCGGCGCGAGGAAGGTGATGTAGCGCGGATGCTTGCGCAGCAGGCGCTCTGCCAGGCTGACCAGGTAATCCATCCCTCCGGCAACCTGCATTGCGGCGATGGCGGCGATCACCCCCATGATGATCTCAATCACGTCGAACGGGATGGCTCCCGGGATGATCTGGAAACCGAGGGTGAGCACCAGAACCCCCATTCCCCCGGCAAAGCCAATGCCGATGCCGCCCAGCCGGCTACCTAAATAGATCGCCAAAAACACGACGATGAGTTCTGGTAATAACATGTTGTATTCCTTAAGACTAAAGATAAAAAACCGTTAAAAATTTGTGCGCCATACAAAGTAAAAAGGCACGTCGTTCTGAGAACTGACGTGCCTTAAGCTGCTATCTGATGAATGGATTATTGTTCATTTTCATCGGTGTAACGTTTGGCTTTATACACCGGGAACATCAGGTTCTGAGTGGAGAAGATGTCATCAAGCTCGCTTTCGGTCAGCAGCCCGCGCTCCAGCACCACTTCGCGTACGCTCTTACCGGTTTCGGCGCAGATTTTGCCAACGATATCGCCGTTGTGGTGGCCGATATACGGGTTGAGGTAGGTGACGATACCGATGGAGTTAAACACATAGGCTTCGCACACCGCTTTATTGGCAGTGATGCCATCGACGCATTTTTCCAGCAGGTTGTAGCAGGCGTTGGTCAGGATGTGGATCGACTCAAACATCGCCTGGCCAATCACCGGCTCCATCACGTTGAGCTGCAGCTGACCCGCTTCAGAGGCCATGGTGACGGTGATGTCGTTGCCGATCACCTTGAAGCACACCTGATTCACCACTTCCGGCACTACCGGGTTCACCTTGGCGGGCATGATGGACGAACCGGCCTGCAGTTCAGGCAGATTGATTTCATTCAGGCCAGCACGCGGGCCGGAGGAGAGCAGGCGCAGGTCATTACAGATTTTTGACAGTTTAACCGCCAGGCGCTTCAGCGAGCTGTGCACCATCACGTAAGCCCCGCAGTCGGAGGTCGCTTCGATCAGGTCTTCCGCCGGAACGCAGGCGAGGCCGCTGACTTCCGCCAGCTTCTGCACCGCCAGCTGCTGATAGCCATCCGGGGTATTCAGGCGCGTGCCGATGGCGGTGGCGCCAAGGTTCACTTCCAGCAGCAGTTCAGCGGTGCGCAGTATGCTGCGGATCTCTTCGTTCAGCAGTACGTTAAACGCGTGGAACTCCTGGCCAAGCGTCATCGGGACGGCATCCTGCAGCTGGGTACGGCCCATCTTCAGAATGGTATTAAACTCGACGGCCTTGCGCTGAAAGCCTTCGCTCAGCTGGCCGATAGCATCCAGCAGCTTGAGGATTGAGCTATACACCGCAATGCGGAAACCGGTTGGATAGGCATCGTTGGTTGACTGGCATTTGTTGACATGGTCGTTCGGGTTGAGGAACTGATACTCCCCTTTCTGATGGCCCATCAGCTCAAGACCGATATTGGCTAACACTTCGTTGGTGTTCATGTTCACCGAGGTGCCCGCGCCGCCCTGATAGACGTCAATCGGGAACTGATCCATGCATTTGCCGTTGTTCAGCACTTCATCGCAGGCATTGACGATCGCATTAGCGATGTTGCGCGGAATGGTTTGTAGCTCTTTGTTCGCCAGCGCAGCCGCTTTTTTTACCATCACCATACCGCGCACAAACTCAGGGATATCGCTGATTTTGCTGTTGCTGATATAGAAGTTTTCAATCGCACGCAGAGTATGAACACCGTAGTAAGCATCGGCGGGAACTTCACGCATACCTAACAGGTCTTCTTCGATACGAATGTTATTAGCCATGTGAACCTTCTTTTAGGGGATTACCGGTTAAATCATCACAATTTAAGTGCCTGCTCCGTGGCTGGCATCCAGTGATTATCGGGCCGTGGACAGCCCGCCGCGGGATCTTATCCGTTTGCGCTGGGCTGAGCACGATCATATTCTGCTATGTTGTAAAAGCCTGAATCCAGATCACTTAAACCGCTTGCCATATCAAACAGTTTCAATGATATGTGATCCTGGTCACTTTGAAAGGGGCGGGTGAATTTCGGCATTTCCAGTTGAAAAACGGGGTTGCCGGTCCCATCTTCTATACTATCGGTCGCGAAGACCGCCATTTTCTGCCGCCGCAACACAGTGGGGCGGCCACTGATACAGGAGAATACGGTGCGCTGGTTACCGTTCTTAGTGATTTTTGCCCTGGTGTGGATCGAGATCTCTCTCTTCATCCAGGTGGCCCACGTGATGGGCGTTTTACTGACCATGCTGCTGGTGATCTTCACCTCCTGCATCGGGATCTCGCTGGTGAAAAACCAGGGGATGAAAAACTTTATGCTGATGCAGCAGAAGCTGAATGCGGGCGAAAGCCCGGCGGCGGAGATGATCAAGAGCGTTTCGCTGGTGCTGGCGGGTTTTCTGCTGCTGCTGCCGGGGTTCTTCACCGATTTTCTCGGCCTGCTGCTGCTGTTACCGCCGGTGCAGAAGCACCTGACGCTGAAGCTGATGCCGCATCTTAAAATGTGGCGTGGCAATGGCGCCGGTCCGGACAGCGGGTTTACCGTCGACGGTGAATACGAACGCAAAGAGTCTCATCTGATTGAGCATGACGATCGCCACGATCGTCATTGATTTTCCCAATAAATTCGCCAGCGGCGCAGCCTTAAGGACTGCGCCGTTTTTTTTGCACTGGGCGACCAGTTGCGCAAAAAAACGCCGAACGAAGCAGTTAGCAAAAAAAAATACCTCCTGCCCTTGAAAGGGGTGCTACCCGGCCTTATCTCTTCCGTCACGAGGCCGATGCCAAAGCAGCACGGCTTTCATCCCAAAATGATTGGACTTCTCAAAGGAGAGCTAACAATGAAAATTCGTCCATTGCACGATCGTGTTATCGTCAAGCGTAAAGAAGTTGAATCCAAATCTGCTGGCGGCATCGTGCTGACTGGTTCCGCGGCGGGCAAATCGACCCGTGGCGAAGTGCTGGCTGTCGGTAACGGCCGCATCCTGGAAAACGGTGACGTGAAGCCGTTGGACGTGAAAGTGGGTGATGTCGTGATCTTCAGCGAAGGCTACGGCGCAAAAACTGAAAAAATCGACAACGAAGAAGTTCTGATCATCTCAGAAAACGACATTCTGGCGATTGTTGAAGGGTAATTCTCGCCCATTCATTTCACTTCAGTCACTGAACGTAACGAATTTAAGGAATAAGTAAAAATGGCAGCTAAAGACGTAAAATTCGGTAATGACGCACGCGTAAAAATGCTGCGCGGTGTCAACGTACTGGCAGATGCAGTAAAAGTTACCCTGGGCCCGAAAGGCCGTAACGTGGTTCTGGATAAATCTTTTGGTGCACCGACCATCACCAAAGATGGTGTTTCTGTCGCACGTGAAATCGAGCTGGAAGACAAGTTCGAAAACATGGGCGCGCAGATGGTGAAAGAAGTGGCCTCTAAAGCGAACGATGCTGCAGGCGACGGTACCACCACCGCCACCGTACTGGCTCAGTCCATCATCACCGAAGGCCTGAAAGCCGTCGCTGCGGGCATGAACCCGATGGATCTGAAGCGCGGTATCGACCAGGCGGTTATCGCTGCGGTTGACGAACTGAAAAAACTGTCTGTGCCATGCTCTGACTCTAAAGCTATCGCTCAGGTGGGGACTATCTCTGCTAACTCCGACGCAACCGTGGGCGAACTGATTGCTCAGGCGATGGAAAAAGTCGGCAAAGAAGGCGTGATCACCGTTGAAGAAGGCACCGGCCTGCAGGACGAGCTGGACGTGGTTGAAGGTATGCAGTTCGACCGTGGCTACCTGTCCCCGTACTTCATCAACAAGCCAGAAACTGGCGCAGTTGAGCTGGAATCTCCATTCATCCTGCTGGCTGACAAAAAAATCTCCAACATCCGTGAAATGCTGCCAGTGCTGGAAGCCGTTGCGAAAGCCGGTAAACCACTGCTGATCATCGCTGAAGATGTTGAAGGCGAAGCGCTGGCGACCCTGGTGGTTAACACCATGCGCGGCATCGTGAAAGTGGCTGCGGTTAAAGCACCAGGCTTCGGCGACCGTCGTAAAGCTATGCTGCAGGATATCGCAGTGCTGACCGGTGGTACCGTGATCTCTGAAGAGATCGGTATGGAGCTGGAAAAAGCCGGTCTGGAAGATATGGGCCAGGCGAAACGCGTTGTGATCAACAAAGACACCACCATCATCATCGATGGTACCGGCGAAGAAGCAACGATCAACGGCCGCGTGACTCAGATCCGTCAGCAGATCGAAGAAGCGACCTCTGATTACGACCGTGAAAAACTGCAGGAGCGCGTAGCGAAACTGGCAGGCGGCGTGGCCGTACTGAAAGTGGGCGCAGCAACTGAAGTTGAAATGAAAGAGAAGAAAGCGCGCGTTGAAGATGCCCTGCACGCAACCCGTGCTGCGGTAGAAGAAGGCGTGGTTGCTGGTGGTGGTGTTGCACTGGTACGCGTGGCTTCTAAACTGGCTGAACTGCGTGGTCAGAACGAAGACCAGAACGTGGGTATCAAAGTGGCACTGCGTGCGATGGAATCCCCACTGCGTCAGATCGTTTCTAACGCCGGTGAAGAGCCATCTGTGGTCACCAACAACGTGAAAGCGGGTGAAGGTAACTACGGTTACAACGCGCAGACCGAAGAGTACGGCGACATGATCGACTTCGGTATCCTCGACCCAACTAAAGTGACCCGTTCTGCTCTGCAGTACGCGGCCTCTGTTGCTGGCCTGATGATCACCACCGAATGCATGGTGACCGACCTGCCTAAAGGCGATGCGCCTGACTTAGGTGCTGGCGGCGGCATGGGCGGCATGGGTGGTATGGGCGGAATGATGTAATTCCCCCACCTCGCGTGAGTAAAAACCCTCTGTCTTTGACAGGGGGTTTTTCTTTTTGGGGGGAAAATAGTAAAGTCATTAGCACACGATCTAACCTGATGAATTTTTTGCGGGTTCCAGGGCAAGGATAGATGATGCTCTGGCCTGAATCTGATGATAATAAATGGGGATTAAAATGCGGATTAACTTGCTGGGACTCTCTGTGGCGGCCCTGCTGCTGGCAGGCTGTAGTACCTCTAACACCCTGAGTTCTGCGGGCGAGCGCGTCACCTTTACCGATCAGCAACCGGCCAGCAGCTGCCAGCTGCTGGGCAACGTGACCGGCGCGCAAAGCAACTGGTTCTCAGGTGCAGGCGGTGAAGGCAGCTCACTGCGCGGCGCAGCCAACGACCTGCGTAACCGTGCGGCCGAGATGGGCGGCAACGTCATTTATGGTGCCACCAGCCCAACCCAGAACATCTGGTCCAGCTTCGCACCGCTGGACAGTAAAATGAGCGGCCAGGTTTACAAGTGCCCGTGAAATCGCTGATTTAAGCGGTGATGTGCCTTGAATAAGGGTGGCCTCTGCGGCCACCTTTTTTATGCAGATTAGTGAACGGACTTACGGTCGTTACGGTAATTGACCACCGCGTTAATCACCAGCGTCAGCGCCAGAATACCGCCAACAATCCCCAGCGAAATCGCAATCGGGATATGGAAGAAATCGACAATCAGCATCTTCACGCCGATAAACACCAGAATCACCGACAGGCCATATTTCAGCATGCTGAAGCGCTCCGCGACGTTCGCCAGCAGGAAGTACATCGCACGCAGGCCGAGGATGGCGAACAGGTTAGAGGTCAGCACGATAAACGGGTCGGTGGTGACGGCGAAGATCGCCGGAATACTGTCGACCGCGAAAATCACATCGCTCAGCTCGACCATAATCAGCACCAGCAGCAGCGGGGTGGCATACAGCAGGCCGTTCTGACGCACGAAGAACTTCTCGCCTTCGATCTTATCAGTCATGCGCAGGTGGCCGCGCAGCCAGCGCACCAGCGGCTTATCGCCAATCGCGCTGTCATCTTCCTTCGCCAGCGCCATTTTAATCCCGGTAAACAGCAGGAACGCGCCGAAGATATAGAGCAGCCAGCTGAACTGCGTGACCAGCCAGCTCCCGGCGAAAATCATGATGGTACGCAGCACGATAGCGCCCAACACGCCGTAGATCAGCACCCGGCGCTGCAGCGCCGCAGGCACGGCAAAGTAGCTGAACAGCATCAGCCAGACGAAGACGTTATCCACCGCCAGCGCTTTTTCAATCAGATAGCCGGTGAGGAACGCCAGCGCCTGGGTATCGGCCACCTCGCGCCCGGCAGTGCCGGTGAGATACCACCAGAAGGCCGCGTTAAACAGCAGCGAAAGGGTCACCCAGAGCAGTGACCAGGCCGCAGCCTGCTTCATGGTCATGGTGTGTGAGCCGCGACGGCCCTGCAGCAGCAGGTCAATCGCCAGCATAATTACGACAACGACAGCGAAGCTGCCCCAGAGTAACGGTGTGCCGACAGTATTCATTTTTTCTTGCCCCAATAACAAAAATGGCCAACGTCGGAAGACGCCAGCCACATTATTATTGTCGCTGTAAGCAAACCTCGCCTTCCGGCAAGGTCTCACTTACAACCAAAATTTGGTTGCCCCAGTAACCGGACATCGTGTGGATGTCGTATTGACGATTAACTGGCGAAGAAGTTACTCCCCTTTGCCTGGCAAAAGATAGGCTGCGCGCGCAGCCAGGTCAACATTCTTCAGTAATATTTAGAAATATTTACACAACCGTAGCATCGGGGCTGTCCGCCGGGAACACCACGCCGGTCTGACGGCGGATCTCGGTCAGCAGCTGGGCGGTGGTCAGCGAGGTTGCCAGGCCGGCATGATTGATCTCGTTGTGCTCCACCAGGCGGGCGAAGGTTTCCGCTTCGTACAGCATGGTGTTGATGTGCTGCGGCTGGCTGAGATCCTGCGCTTTGCCGCCGCGTGGCACCAGGCTCACGCGCTGGCATTCGGAAACCTGCTCAATCACCAGCGAACCCTCTTCGCCCTGGATCTCACTCGGCAGCGTCGACTGGCTGACCTTCGAGTGCTGGATAGTGACGTCAAAATCGCCGTAGTTAAGGATCACGCTGCCGTGGGCGTCGACGCCGCTCTCCAGCAGGCTGGCGCTGGCGGTGACGCTGTAAGGTGCCCCCCACAGGCTGACGGCGGTGCCGAGGCAATAATAACCGATATCCATAATTGAACCGTTCGACCACGCCGGGTTGAAGGTGTTGGGGTTCTCACCGTCAAGGTAGCGCTGATAGCGTGACGAATACTGACAGTAGTTGAGAAAGGCTTTGCGCAGCTTGCCAATACGGGTGAGCGACTGCTGCAGGGTCAGGAAATTCGGCAGGCTGGCGGTTTTAAACGCCTCAAACAGCACGACCTGGTTGTCACGTGCGCAGGCCACCATCGCCTCCGCTTCGCGCAGGTTGGACGCCAGCGGCTTCTCGCAGATCACATGCTTGCCGTGGCGCATAAACAGCAGCGCCTGCGGGCAGTGCAGGGCGTTTGGGCTGGCGATATACACCGCATCGATAGCCTCGCTCTGCGCCAGCTGCTCCAGGGAGTCAAACAGCAGCTCAACCGGATAATCGCTGGCGAAGGTTTGCGCCTGCTGCAGCGAGCGCGAATAGACGGCGCTGAGCTTCATTTTTCCGGTTTCGTGAGCGGCATCGACAAACTGACGGGTGATCCAGTTGGTTCCAACGACGGCGAAGCGAATCATAGTGTTCCTGTGCGGCTGGGTGAACGAAAAGGCAGATTACCATTTGTGTAAAGTGAGGCAATGACAAAAAGGCGTGATTTGATTTTTCAGCTCACCTCTCGCACCATACAGGAAATCATCCTGAGGGAACCCGATGAGTATCAGTAGCAGGCACGCACTTAACTGGACCAGCATTCTGGTCGCCATACCCGTCGGGCTGGTCGCCACGCTGGTGACGCTGCTCTTTCGTGAAGCCATCGCCCTGGTGGATACCCTGATTTTTGGCGGCGCCGGTGATATCACGCAGTCAATGCGCGCCTACCCCTGGTACTGCTGGCCGCTGATTATTGGCGCGGGCGGGCTGGTCGCCGGATTTTTCCTGCGCTACGCCGCCGCCATCGAGCAGAAAGAGACGGTGCGCACCGACTATCTGGAAGTGATCAACGCCCGGCTCGATGCGGTGCCGACGAAAACCTCGCTGTTTCGCGGGCTCTCCTCGCTGGCGAGTATCAGCAGCGGTGCGTCCATCGGGCGCGAAGGGCCGATGGTGCAGCTCTCTGCACTAAGCGGCAGCCTGATGGGGCGCTGGCTGTTCCGCTCCCTGCCGCTGAAAAACAGCGATGTGGTGGCGATGGCCGCCGCGGCCGGGCTGGCATCGGTGTATCACGCACCGCTGGCTTCGGCGATCTTCGTCGCCGAGATCGCTTTTGGCATCTCCTCGATGCAGCGGCTGATCCCGCTAATCATCGCCGCCGGCGTCGCGGTGCTAACCATGTGGTCGCTGGGCTTTCGCTCCGCCATCTATCCCTTCTCCCACAGCCAGTTTGACCTCTCTGCAGGCAGTATCGCCCTGACGGTGCTTATCGGGCTGCTGGCCGGGCTGCTTGGCTGGGCAATGATCGGGCTGATTGGTCAGAGCAAGCGGCTGTTCGCGCCGCTGAAAAGCCTGCCGCTGCGCCTCGGTATCGGCGGCGTGCTGGTCGGTGTACTGGCGATTGGCAGCACCCAGATCCTCGGCAATGGTTACGAAGTGATCGTACGCATTATGGCCGGGGATTTCCTGCTGCCGATGCTGCTGGCGCTGCTGCTGCTGAAGATGCTGGCGACGGCGATCTCGGTGGGTTCCAGCGCCGTGGGCGGCCTGTTTACCCCGGCGCTGCTGATTGGTGCTCTGATGGGGGAGGCGGTGGCGCTGGTGGCCGCCGCTGCCGGGCTACCCATCGGTAATGCCGAAGTGTTCGCCGCCGTGGGTATGGGCGCGGTGCTGGCCTCGGTCAGTCAGGCTCCGCTGATGGCGATGCTGATGGTGCTGGAGATGACGCTCAACAGCAGCCTGCTGTTTCCGGCGATGATCGCCTGCGTGCTGGCCTCGATGACGGTTTACCGCCTGCATTCCACCAGCACCTATCCGGTGATGAACAACCACTTCAGCCGCTCTGACGCCAAGTTCAACTTTGATAACGGCATCATTTCGCAGTTTATTATTTCCGGTGCGGCGCTGACGCCGGAGGCCTCAGTGGGCAAAGCGCTGGCGGTCAGCTCCCTGAAGCGCGAGCGTTTTGTTTATGTGGTCAGCGAGGAGGGGAAGTTCCTTGGCGCCGTGTCGATCCATGACATCTCGCATAAAGTGCTGGATAAAGAGATTACCCTGACCTCCCCGGTGAGCTGCGTGATGGACAGCAGCTTCCCCTATATCTATGAAAATCAGACCATCAAAGAGGGATGGGAAGCTTTCGCCCAGGTGACGCTGGAGCGCCTGCCGGTGCTGAATAACCCAGTAGAGAAGAAGTTTCTCGGCGCGCTGACTAAAACCAGCCTGATCCAGCAGGCAAAAGACTTTATCTGAGGCTGAAAAAACAGAGAGCGCCCCTTTGCGTGGGGCGCTCAGCGTCTGACAGCGGCTGGTGAAGCTGACAAAGGTTACTGATAATAGTAAACCCCAAAGTCATTCATTCTTTTCTGGAAGTCGGCCATGTTTTTGCATTTCAGCTTCTCCATAATTTTTAATTTATAGTAGCTAATGGTTTTAATGCTCAGCGGCAAGCGGCGCGAAATATCCTTATGGCATTTCCCTTCCGACAGGAAGCGCAGTAGATAAAACTCACGCGCGGTTAAAATATCCTTCTGATAACAGGCCAGCTCCTCTTCAACGGTTTGCTGATGCAACCTTGACGGTGTAATACAGAGCGACAGGGCAATAGCGCTTTCATATTTAAATGCCAGCTCGCAGCGCGGCAGAGTTTTACGCACGTAAGCAATCAGTGCCGGGTCGCGCAGGCGGGTAAAAATAACCAGTTTGATGGTAGGCCAGCGGTGCTGAAAATTCTTATAGAAATCAATGCAGGCGAACAGATTATTGCTATCCGTCATGAGCTCGCTAATGACAACCTTAATCCGATTTTTCTGTAGGATATTTTCCAGTTGGATCAGCGAAGAACAGCCGACTGTTGGGATCTCGCTGAGTTTAAAATATTCCTCAACGCCTTTAATACAAAATGCGTCGCTATCAAGTATGGCGATATGGGACATAATCAGGTGACCGTGTAATTAGAATAATCTCATTACACTCCTGGCCCCATTTATTGTCTATCAGTCCAATCCTCTGTTTCCGTAGGATTATTCTGACGAGATGACGACTTAAATTAACTCTCGCGCCCCTCCAGCGCCTGCGCCGTTAACCACAGCCGCGTATCAAACTCCAGCTGATGATAATGCGGCTCCATATGGCAGCAGAGCTGATAAAACGCTTTGTTGTGATCCTTCTCTTTGATGTGCGCCAGCTCGTGTACCACAATCATACGCAGGAACGCTTCCGGCGCCTGTTTGAAAATGGTCGCCACGCGGATCTCCGCCTTGGCCTTTAGCTTGCCACCCTGCACGCGGGAAATAGCGGTATGCAGCCCCAGGGCGTGCTTCATCACTTTGATCTTGCTGTCGTAGAGCACTTTATTTAACGGCGGGGCATTGCGCAGCGACTGATTCTTTAAATCCAGCGCGTAATCATACAGCGCTTTATCGCTGGTGATGCCGTGCGTGGAGGGATAACGCTGGTTGATCACCTCGCCCAGACGCTGCTGTTCGATCAGCGTGCGCACCTGTGACAGCAGTGATTCAGGGTAACCTTGCAGGTAAATCAGTGACGACATGCGAACTCCATTAAAGAAAAACGTTTACTGCGCGCCCGTTTTAGGGGATAAAACGCGGAAATTTTACCACTAAGGTGATCCCATGAGCCAACTTGAACTGAGCAACCGCACGCTGACGCTGCATCGATTTCCACAAATGCGCGAAGAGAGCCCGTTGCAGGCCTGGGATGCGGCCGACGAATATCTGCTGCGCCATCTTGATGATGCCCCGGTTAACGGCCCGACGCTGATCTTTAACGATACCTTCGGCGCGCTGGGCTGTGCGCTGGCGGGCGAGGGCGTATACAGCATCAGTGATTCGTGGCTGAACCAGCAGGCGACGCGGCAGAACCTGGCGCTCAACGGGCTGGATGAGGGCGATGTGCAGCTGCTGGACAGCCTGGCAGCGCTACCGGCCGCTCCGGCCCGCGTGCTGATGAAAGTGCCAAAGACCCTCGCATTACTGGAGCAGCAGCTGCGTGCGCTGCGCGCTGTTGTTACCCCGCAGACCCAGATTATCGCCGCCGGTAAAGCGAAGGACATCCACACCTCGACCCTGCAGCTGTTTGAAAAAGTGCTTGGCCCGACTACCACCTCGCTGGCGTGGAAAAAAGCGCGTCTGATTTACGGCACCTTCACAAAGCCAGCACTGGCAGAGAGTGACGTGATTGCGCGCTGGCAGCTGGATGGCACCGACTATCAGATCGGCAACCACGCCAACGTCTTCTCGCGCGGCGGGCTGGACGTGGGCGCGCGCTTCTTCCTGCAGCATCTGCCGTCCGATCTGGAAGGGGAGATTGTTGACCTCGGCTGCGGCAATGGGGTGATAGGCCTGATGGCGCTGCAGCAGAACCCGCTGGCACAGGTACATTTCGTCGATGAGTCGTATATGGCGGTGGCTTCCAGCCGCATGAACATTGAAGCCAACCGCCCGCAGGATCTGGCGCGCAGCGAGTTTCGCGTCAATAACTCGCTGGCCGGCTTCCCGTCCGATCGCCTGCACGCGGTGCTGTGCAACCCGCCGTTCCACCAGCAGAGCGCGGTCACCGACCATATCGCCTGGCAGATGCTGCGCGATGCGCGCCGCTGCCTGCAGGACGGCGGCGAGCTGCGTATTGTCGGCAACCGCCACCTCGATAACTACCACAAAATGAAAAAGCTGTTTGGTAACTGCACGACCGTCGCCAGCAACCAGAAATTTGTGGTGCTGCGCTCGGTGAAGATGCCGTAAATCATGCGGGTCGGGCATGCCCGACCCCTACGAAAACCCTGCACCACCGTAGTGGCGAGGCATGCCCGACCCCTACGAAAACCCCGCACTACCGTAGTGGCGAGGCATGCCCGCCCCCTACGAAAACCCTGCACCACCGTAGTGGCGAGGCATGCCTCGCCCGCTGTTATCACCGCTTCGCAATCCACGAGAAGCGCTGCTCATACCCGTGCTGGCAATGGCTGTTGCGGCGGTAGCTGGCTTTCTCCTCCGCCATGCAGTAGGTACAAATCCCCGCCTGCTCAATCTGCGCCTGCGGCACGCCCGCACGTCGGGCAATGCGCTGTGCCAGCAGCGGCAGATCGAACCACACTCCCCCCGTCGTGCCCTGCGCCTGCGCGCGCTGCGCCAGCGGATTGTTGACCGCCTGCGCCGACCACGGCAGCAACCCGGCCAGCTGCTGCGGGTCATCCTGCTGCGCGCACGCCATCACATCCTGCCCCAGCTCATAGCAGCACGGCCCAATCGCCGGGCCGATGGCAATATACAGGCTATCCGGCGTCGCCCCGCGTGCGCATAACGCCTGTATCGCATTAATCAGCACGCCGCTCAGCACCCCTTTTAACCCACCGTGTACCGCCGCCACCTGCTGCTGGCGCGTATCGGCCAGCAAGATCGGCAGGCAATCGGCGGTGTATACCGCCACCGGATTGGACCCGCTGCCAATTAACCCGTCCGCATCCTGGCTTTTGACCGGCAGGGCCTCAACATCGCGGATCACGCGCGCGCTATGGCGCTGCTGATTGTAGATCGTCCCTTGCGGCGGGCGCTCCCCGGCGGGCAGAAACGCGTGGTCGAGCCAGTCAAAACGGGAAAGCAGCGGTGAGCGATAAGGGGAGGGCATGGTGAATTCCTCAAAGCGGGAAAGAGCTCGATGCTACCAGAAAAGCGGGTGGAAACCATTCCACCGGCCGAACGAAAAAAATGATCGGCCCCTACACTTTCAGACGTCGACTGTTGTAGGGACGGACCCTCTTTTCTGGTCCGCCCGCTACCTCCATGTTGAAACTACCCGCTTAACAGAACTTTAAATTTATGAAAAATCGCTGTAACAGGGAAAATAGTTTGCGAGAGCGATTCCAAAAATAAAGAGAAGTAAGTCAGTTGAAAGAGATTTAATAAAATTATTTTAATTATGAGGCAAGCTTGGGGGATTAATCACCTCGACCTGAAAGTCATGGAACAGATCGGCATCTGGTTGAGGCGCTAAAAGCAGCAAGAGCAAGGGGGCGCTCTATGAATAATAACCCGATTCAGTGGCTTGCACCCTTTGACGATCGATTCGGTAGTGAAATGATTTACAGGCTTTTTTCTGTTGGGGGGAAGTTATTTGGCGTTGGGTTTCAACGAGTTGAAAATATTCATGATCTTAACGGTAAGGCTGTTGATATATTTGTCGTTAAGCCTGACTTCGTATTTCCTGCCAGCGGAGTATGGACTTTGGCATTCGATGAGGTTGATCCTGATACCGTGTCATTTAAAGGGTTCGGTCATGTTAGTCATTCCGCTAATAACGCTGGAAGCGTTTTTCGTGAGGTTGCAAGTATAATTTTTGATCATTATAGTGTTTGTCACGCAGGAGCTTATGTCTTCTGTGCCGCCATTGATCTACAGCATCAGCGCAAAACAGATTTAACAACTCTGTACAGTAAAGCCCTGGGTGTGAATGGATTCAAACAGAGCAGGTTGTTTAAGGCCAGGTTTGCTGGCTGGCACCCCTACAGTGATGTTGCTAAAGGAGGAAGATGTTATGTCGTCACCACAAAATACTATTGAGCAGCACAACGCTGCGGTCGAACGTTTGACGCTGGAACTGGGTAAGCGACTCCACGAAGCCGCTGGCCGTTTGGTTCGTGAAAAGCTGGCCTCGGGTGAGATTAAAATCGTCGATGGGCGCTACGTCGGTGAGTGTTTGAAGCCTGCAAAGAGACCCCCCCGGCCGGACAAAACTACAGACTAAAGCATCGTGGTACCAAGCCCCGTTGCAGGGGCTTTTTATTATTTTTCGCTCCTCCCGTTAGAGCCAGCCAGTATGAGTCGCGTAGGGGCGGACCCTCTTTTCTGGTCCGCCCGGTCCGCAGATAAAAGGCCGGATTCGCAGTGGATCCGGGCTGCAGGAGAAGGGTTATCCACGTTGCGCCAGAGAAAAAAAGAACGGACAATGCATTTACAAATTTAAATGTATAAATATAATGTCGCCACTTTATCAGCCAGAGGATTTTTCGTTATGTCATCTCTTTTTACCCCCCTGACGCTGGGTGGCCTGCCGCTACGCAACCGTATCGCCTTGCCCCCTCTGACACGCTGCCGCAGCGCACAGCCGGGCAACATCCCCAGCGATCTGATGGTGGAATACTACCGCCAGCGATCCAGCGCAGGGTTTATGGTGACGGAAGGCACACAAATTGAACCCCGCGGCCAGGGATATGCGTGGACGCCCGGTATTCACAGCGCTGCGCAGATTGCCGGCTGGAAAAAAGTCACCGAGGCGGTACATCAGGAAGGCGGCACGATTTTCTGCCAGCTCTGGCATGTGGGGCGCGTTTCGCATCACGAACTTCAGCCGGGCAACCAGCCACCGGTGGCCCCCTCAGCCGTAGCCGCTGATAACGTCAGGGTGTTTATTGAAACCGCGCCTGGAGCCGGAATATTGACGGCACCCAGCGCGCCGCGCGAGCTGACCACCGCAGAAGTGAAAGAGATCGTAGAACTTTATCGAATCGCTGCGGAGAATGCGAAAACGGCGGGTTTCGACGGTGTCGAACTGCACTCCGCCAACGGCTACCTGATTAACCAGTTTATTTCTGAACATACTAACTTTCGCGATGATGAGTACGGCGGTTCACTGGATAATCGTCTGCGTTTTCTGCGCGAAGTCACCGAGGCGGTCAGTTCGGTGTTTGGTAGCCATCGCGTTGGCGTTCGCTTTGCGCCGCTGTTTTCGAGCACCGATGAAGAGCGCGTCTATCTGGGACTGGTTGAGCGCGATCCGCACGCCACATACCTGCGCGCCGCGCAGCTGCTCAACCAGCTCGAAGTGGGGTATCTCTCCATTGCGGAAGCCGATTGGGAAAACAGTCCGGAGCTGCCGCAAAGCTTCAGGATCGCCCTGCGCGAAACTTTCCGTTCGCCCATTATGTATTCAGGCCGCTATACCCAGGAAAAAGCGGAACGGATGCTGGAAAAAGGCTGGGGAGATCTGTTCGGCTTTGGCCGCCCCTTTATTGCCAATCCGGATTTACCGCAGCGTTTAAAATGCGGCCATCCTCTCAATATCGCGGATAATTCCTCACTGTATGGCGGTGATGAGAAAGGATATACTGATTATCCTGTTTATCCATCCTGATGTTTTGTGAGGCTGCATGTCAGCGGAAAATGCCATAAAGTTGCTGTCCAACCCCACGCGAGTTGCAGTGCTGAAATGGCTAAAAAATCCTGAAGAAGCGTTTGCTGGTTATTCCCAGCTCTATCCCTTCGAACAATATGGCGTCTGCGCCAGCCTCATTCAGGATAAGGCGGGCTTATCGCAGCCCGCCACTTCACTCTGCCTCAAGGTGCTGTATGATGCAGGCCTGATTGAAGCCAGCAAGGTGGGCAAGTGGACCTATTATCGCCGCTGCGAACCGCGCATTGGCGAATTGACTCGTGTCGTCACCCAGTCACTGCAGGAACTCTGATAGTCAGGATTATCACGCCAGTCAGACTGCGCCAGAGTCACGCTGAATTAATCCTGTACGACCACATCACACTCTTCACACCCTGCATTACGTTTCGCACTTATCAACTGTAATAATATCATTCCATCTCTCCACTGAGGCTGCCTGATGAATACCCTATCGTCGCGTGACAACGCACAACTGCTGCGCGAAACGACCAGACAGTTCTGGCTGCACATTGTGCCCATTGTGTGGCTCGCCTTAGGTATTCACATCGTATTTCTCATCCTGTTTATCGTGCTGCAATTTCCCTCCCTTGCAGCGGGTAATGTCGTCAGTATTTTCGTTTATGTGTTCTGCCTGAAGGCGATACGCGCAGGTCGCTATAGTTTTACTGGCATATTGATGAGTGTAGAAATTATTCTGCATGCCCTGCTGGCGACCTGGGAGCTGGGTTGGGACAGCAATTTTTACTTTTACCTGTATTGCCTGATCCCGATTATCGCGTTTAGTTTTCAACATGCACCCGTACCACGTTTAATGCTCAATTTTGCCATCGTTGCCGTTTCGGTGGCTGGGTTTGCGTTACGAGGGCACATGGGGATCAATTCTGGCGTCGGGGGGCAGTTGCTGGAGGTGATCGGCGTCATCAATGTGTTTGCCGCACTTAGCGTGCTGCTGCACTGCACCGCCTTATCCGTGGGCTTCACCCGTTCTGTGCAGTCCAAACTGTTTCACACGGCCAATCGCGATAGCCTGACCAATCTCTACACCCGCCGCCGGGTCATGCAGGAGGTCGGGCAATTATCTGAGTCGGGGCCAACAGCCATCATTTTGCTGGACGTCGATCACTTCAAACAGATTAACGATCGCCTGGGTCACGAATGGGGCGATCTGATCCTCAAACGCGTCGCGGAGGCGATCGGCAGTCATGTGCGCACGACGGATGTGGCTTCGCGTTGGGGGGGCGAAGAATTTCTGATATTGATGCCCCTGACATCGGCGCAAGCGGCAGAGACAGTAGCGGATAAAATCCTGTCGCGCATCCGCAATTGGGCCGGACAGACAGGTGATAAGCCCATTACCGTCACCGCAACCCTGGCCGTGAGCGAAATACGCCCGGCGGAGGATTTTGAAAGCGCTCTGCTACGCGCGGATCAAGCGTTGTACAAAGGGAAGCAGCAGGGGCGTGACCAGGTTATCCTGGCGAGTTAAGTGCCCGACAGGTTCCGGCCTGGCCCCGCGCTATTCCGGCACTAAATTGCCAGCCCCAGCCTGGTGCCCTGGGCAATTGCCCGCCTGGCATCCAGCTCCTCGGCGACATCCGCGCCGCCGATAATATGCGGTTGCTTCCCCTGCGCCATCAGCGCATCGGCTAAACGGCGGTTGGGCTCCTGACCGGCGCAGATCACCACGTTATCGACTGCCAGCAGCTGCGGTTCGCCGTCGCGCAGAATATGCAGCCCGTCATTATCAATACGCAGATACTGCACGCCGCCCCACATCTGCACACCGTGCATTTGCAGGCTGGCGCGGTGGATCCAGCCGGTGGTTTTTGCCAGCCCGGCGCCCGGCTTGCCGGGTTTACGCTGCAGCAGCCAGATGTCACGACGGCTGTGAGGCAGAACCGGGTGCTTCAGGCCGCCGGGCTGCTGCATGCTGCGGTCGATGCCCCACTGCTGGCAAAATGCAGCGATATCCAGCGCGGTCTGCTCGCCGCTGGCAGCCAGGTACTCCGCCGTATCAAAGCCGATGCCGCCCGCGCCAATAATCGCCACGCGCGGCCCGACCGGTCTTTTATCGCGGATCACGTCGAGATAGCTCAGCACCGAAGGGTGATCGATGCCGGGGATCTGTGGCGTGCGCGGCACGATACCGCTCGCCAGCACCACTTCATCAAACCCGGCCAGATGGTCTGCACGGGCCGTGTGATTCAGCCGCTGGACAACATGGTGCAGCTCCAGCTGGCGGCGATAGTAGCGCAGCGTCTCGCTGAACTCCTCTTTACCGGGGATCTGACGCGCAATATTGAACTGGCCGCCAACCTGCGGGCTGGCATCAAATAGCGTCACCCGGTGGCCGCGCTGCGCGGCGTTAACGGCAAACGCCAGCCCGGCAGGCCCGGCACCGACCACCGCAATGCGTTTGATCTGCTGCGCGGGCGTCATCACCAGCTCGGTCTCGTGGCAGGCGCGTGGATTCACCAGGCAGGAGGTCAGCTTGCCGACGAAAATCTGGTCGAGGCAGGCCTGGTTACAGCCAATGCAGGTGTTGATCTCATCGCTTCGCCCCTGCTGCGCTTTCAGCACAAACTCCGCGTCGGCAAGGAACGGCCGCGCCATCGACACCATATCAGCGCAGCCCTCGTCCAGCAGCGCCTGCGCCACGTCCGGGTGATTAATGCGGTTGGTGGTAATCAGCGGGATGCGCAGATGCTGCTTTAGCGTCTGCGTTACCCAGCCAAACGCCGCGCGCGGCACCGAAGTAGCGATGGTCGGAATGCGCGCCTCGTGCCAGCCAATGCCGGTGTTGATCAGCGTCGCACCGGCCTGCTCCACCGCTTTGGCCAGGCGGATGGTCTGCTCCAGCGTGCTGCCCTGTTCCACCAGGTCGAGCATCGACAGGCGGAAGATAATAATAAACGCCTCACCGACGGCGGCGCGCACCGCCCGCAGGATCTCCAGCGCCAGCCGCTGACGGCGGGCTTCATCGCCGCCCCATTCGTCGTCGCGCTGGTTGGTACGCGCCACCAGGAACTGGTTAATCAGATAGCCTTCGGAGGCCATAATCTCCACGCCGTCATAGCCCGCCTGCTGCGCCAGCCGCGCACAGCGGGCGTAATCGGCGATCAGCTGGACAATGTCATCATGGCTTAACGCGCGCGGTGTAAACGGGTTAATCGGCGCCTGCAGTGCAGAAGGGGCGACCAGCGCGGGCTGATAGCTGTAGCGCCCGGCGTGCAGGATCTGCATGGCAATTTTGCCACCCGCCTGATGCACCGCGTCGGTAACTTCGCGGTGATGCGGTAGCTGCGACGCGTCGTTGAGCACCGAAGCGCCTCTGCTCACCACCCCCTCCGGCGAGGGGGCGATGCCGCCGGTAACAATCAGTGCCACCCCGGCACGGGCGCGATCGGCATAAAAAGCGGCCAGCCGCGCCGCGCCATCCGGGTGCTCTTCCAGCCCGGTATGCATCGAACCCATCAGAAAACGGTTTTTAAGCTGGGTGAATCCCAGGTCGAGGGGGGCAAACAGTGAGACGCTCATCGTCAGCGATTCCTGAAGTGGTCGGATGAGTTCTACTGTAGCGGTGATATGACCGTGACGAAAGTGCAGTTATTGGCTTTGTGATGCGCGCCACTGATTCCCGCTACCCTGAAAGGGCTACCTGCTTCACGTTATGCGTAACATGGGTTTAGTAACATGAATTTTGGTGATCTGATTCACAGTTTTACAAGATAAACATCTGTCTGATAGGCAGCTGAACTGATACGCATTTAGAGGTACGTCATGAGCACCATCACGCAATCCTGCATGATTAACGGTAAAGAACAGGTTGAAGTCATCAGCCAGCAGGTCAACTACCTGGGCGAAGGCACGCTGGTGCGCATCACGCGCGGCGGCATCTGCGGTTCCGATCTGCACTACTACCAGCACGGTAAAGTCGGCAGTTTTGCGGTGAAGATGCCGATGATCCTCGGCCACGAAGTGATCGGCCAGGTGGTGAAAAGCGATAACCCGGCGCTAAAAGAGGGGCAGAAAGTGGCGGTTAACCCGTCGAAGCCGTGCGGCTGCTGCAAGTATTGCCTGGCGGATGAAGATAACCAGTGCACCACCATGCGCTTCTTCGGCAGCGCGATGTATACCCCGCACGTGGACGGCGGCTTTACCCAGTACAAAGTGGTCGACAGCGCGCAGTGCATCCCCTACGACAACGCCGCCGACGACACCATTATGGTGTTCGCTGAACCGCTGGCGGTGTGCATTCACGCGGCCAACCAGGGCGGCGCGCTGAAAGGCAAAAAAGTGTTTATCTCCGGCGTGGGTCCGATTGGCTGCCTGATTGCCGCCGCGGCGAAAGCCAAAGGCGCGGCGGAGGTGGTCTGTGCCGACGTCAGCGAGCGCTCGCTGGAGATGGCAACCGCCATGGGCGCTACCCGCACCATTCATGCCGCAGACGGCGATTTTGCGCCCTACCTGGCGGATAAGGGCTATTTTGACGTGTCGTTTGAGGCCTCCGGCCATCCCTCCTCGCTGACCCGCTGCCTGGAAGTCACCCGCGCCAAAGGCACGCTGGTGCAGGTCGGTATGGGCGGCGACGTACCGGGCTTCCCGATCATGATGCTGATCGCCAAAGAGATTAATCTGGTCGGCTCTTTCCGCTTCACCACCGAGTTCAATACGGCGGTTGAGTGGCTCGGCAACGGCACGGTTAACCCACTGCCGCTGTTTAGCGGTGCCTATGACTACCAGAATATCGATGCGGCGCTGCAGTTTGCCGGTGACAAGAGCAAAGCCGCCAAAGTGCAGCTAACTTTTTAAGGGATGACCATGACCACACTTTTCTCGCTGGAAAACAAACGCGTGCTGATCACCGGTTCCGCTCGCGGCATCGGCTTTCTGATGGCGAAGGGCCTGTGCGAAGCCGGGGCAGAGGTGATTATCAACGCCACCACCCAGCAGGGCGCAGAGAGAGCCGCCGCCGAGCTGCAACAGCAGGGCTTTAAGGCCCACGCGGTGGCCTTTAACGTCACCCAGTCCGCCGAAGTGAACGCGGCGGTAGCGAAGATTGAGAGTGAAATAGGCCCGATTGACGTGCTGGTGAATAACGCCGGGATCCAGCGCCGCCGCCCGTTCCTCGAATTCCCGGAGCAGGACTGGAACGAGGTGATTGCGGTCAACCAGACGGCGGTGTTCCTGGTCTCGCAGGCGGTGGCCCGCCAGATGGTCACGCGCCAGAAAGGTAAAATTATCAACATCGGCTCAATGCAGAGCGAGCTGGGGCGCGACACCATTACGCCGTATGCCGCGTCGAAAGGGGCGGTCACCATGCTGACGCGCGGCATGTGCGTGGAGCTGGCGCGCCACAATATTCAGGTCAACGGCATTGCCCCGGGCTATTTCAAAACCGAAATGACCCAGGCACTGGCGGATGATGAAGCCTTCACCTCCTGGCTGTGCAAGCGCACCCCGGCGGCGCGCTGGGGTAACCCGGAGGAGTTGATCGGGGCGGCGGTGTTCCTGGCATCGAAAGCCTCTGATTTTGTGAACGGCCACTTACTTTTTGTCGATGGTGGCATGCGAGTGGCGGTGTAACAGCTACAACTTATTCACCTGTACCTACCTCTACCTCAAAGGAAGTGCTTTATGCCCATTACAATAATAGCTATTGGCGTAATCCTGCTGTTGGTGCTGATGATCGTCTTCAAGGTCAACGGCTTTATCGCCTTGATATTTGTCTCCGCCGTGGTGGGGATGGCGGAAGGGATGACGCCGCTGGCCGTTATCGCCTCAATCCAGAAGGGGGTTGGCGGCACGCTCGGCAGCCTGGCGCTGATCCTCGGATTCGGGGCGATGCTGGGGAAACTGGTGTCGGACACCGGGGCCGCGCAGCGCGTTGCCACCACGCTGATCGCCTCGTTTGGCAAGCAGCGCGTGCAGTGGGCGCTGATGGTCACCGGGCTGATCGTCGGCCTGGCGATGTTCTATGAAATCGGCTTCGTGCTGCTGCTGCCGCTGGTGTTTACCGTGGTTGCCGCATCGGGTATGCCGATGCTGTACGTTGGCCTGCCGATGGTTGCCGCGCTGTCGGTCACCCACTGCTTCCTGCCGCCGCACCCGGGCCCGACGGCGATCGCCACCATCTTTGGCGCCAATCTCGGCACCACGCTGCTGTACGGCATGATCATCACCATCCCGACGGTGATTATCGCCGGGCCAATCTTCTCTAAATTCCTCAAAGGCTTTGAAAAATCGCCGCCGGAAGGGCTGTATAACCCGAAAATCTTCGAAGACCACGAAATGCCGGGCTTCTGGACCAGCATTTTTGCCGCAGTGATCCCGGTGATCCTGATGGCGGTGGCGGCGGTGTTTGAGCTGACCACGCCGAAAGAGAACGTGCTGCGCCAGTTCTTCGAATTTGTCGGCAACCCGGCGGTGGCGCTGTTTATCTCGGTGGTGATTGCCGTCTTCACCCTCGGCCTGCGTAACGGACGCAAGATGGAAGAGGTGATGGAGATGTGCGGTTCGTCGATTGCCGCCATTGCCATGATCGTCTTTATTATCGCCGGTGGCGGTGCCTTTAAGCAGGTGCTGGTCGACAGCGGCGTGGGCGACTACATCGCCAATATGATGAAAGGCTCGTCGCTGTCTCCGCTGCTGATGTGCTGGACGGTCGCGGCGATGCTGCGTATCGCGCTGGGTTCAGCAACCGTGGCGGCGATTACTACCGCGGGTATCGTCACGCCAATTATCGCTATCACCCACGCCGACCCGGCGCTGATGGTGCTGGCGGTCGGCTCCGGTAGCGTTATCGCCTCCCACGTTAACGACCCGGGCTTCTGGCTGTTCAAAGGTTACTTCAACCTGAGCGTGGTCGAAACGCTGAAAACCTGGACGGTGATGGAAACCCTGATCTCCTTCCTCGGCCTGGCAGGGGTGTTGATCCTGAACGCGATTATTCATTAATCTTGTGCTGTACAGTAGGGGGCGACCGATTTTCTGGTCGCCCCTTTTCACATTTAATCACGGAACCCTGATGCGCGCGCACCGAATCTCCCTGCAGGACATCGCTTCGCTTGCTGGCGTAACCAAGATGACGGTCAGCCGCTATCTGCGCACCCCCGACCGCGTTTCGCCGCAGACCGGGGCGAAAATCGCGCAGATCATCGAAGAGATAAACTACATTCCCAACCGCGCGCCGGAGATGCTGCTCAGTTCGAAAAGCTACACCCTCGGCGTGCTGATCCCCTCGTTTAAAAATCAGATCTTCGCCGACCTGCTGAGCGGCATTGAAGCGGCGACCAAGGAGGGGCGCTACCAGACGCTGATCGCCAACTACAACTACGACAGGCAGACGGAAGAGGAGCAGATCATCAATCTGCTGTCGTACAACATCGACGGCATTCTGCTGAGCGAGAAGGATCACACCCTGCGTGCGGTGAAATATCTGCGTGCGGCGCAGATCCCGATTGTTGAAGTGATGGACACCCAGGGCGGCTGTCTGGATATGCAGGTTGGCTTTAATAACTTCAGCGCGGGCTACGATATGACGCGGGTGCTGCTCGACCAGGGGCGTAGCAATATTATCTACTTTGGCTCGCAGGATGACCGGCGCGATGAGTTTCGCTATCAGGGTTACTGCCAGGCGATGGAGCAGCACGGCGGGGTGGGGCTGCGCATCAATCCAAAGGCGATCTCCTCGCAGAAGCTGGGGGCGGCGATGCTCGCCAGCGCGCTGGAGCGGCATCCCGACCTTGATGCGGTGTTCTGCACCAATGACGATCTGGCGCTCGGTGCGCTGCTGCACTGCCAGCGTCACGGCATTGCGGTGCCGCAGCGTATTGCCATCGCCGGCTTTCACGGGCTGGATATCAGCCGCGAAATGTACCCGACAATGGCGAGCGTCATCACCCCGCGTTATGCGATCGGTTACACCGCCGCGGAGCTGCTGCTAAAAAAAATCGGCGACAGTCATTTTGTCGCCGACTCGGTCGATCTCAGCTATCAGATCTTTATGGGTGAGACCATTTAAGGCTTATCGCCCTGCTGGAAAACCGGTGGCGAGGCCAGTTTGGCCTCCTCGCGCAGCGTATTAACCTGCTTCGCGCTGACGTTTGCCGCCGCCGGGTTACCAAACTGCTGGCTGACAAAATTACTGACGTCGGCCACCTGCTGGTCGCTCAGCTCCGGGGCAAAGGCGGGCATGAAGATCTCGCCTTCGGCCATGTGGCGGCGCACGCCGTTCAGCACTACCGACACCACGTTACGCGCATCGGCCGCGCCGGTGCTGGTGTGGTGGAACAGCGATGGATAGGCATGGAAGCCTTTGCCCGAACCCGCCCCGTCCGCGCCGTGGCAGCTGGCGCAGTTGCCGGCAAACACCACCGCACCCGGCTGCGCATCACGCGTGGCGGCATCCGCACCGCGCAGCGCAATCAGCGCATTCGACGGTTGCCCCCAGCTGTCCCGCGCCCGGGTCTGCTGCTTATCCCCCTGAGGCTTCACGCTCTTGAGCCAGGTGGCAATATCCTCAAGATCGCTCTCCGGCAGGTACTGCAGGCTGTGCTCGATAGCTTCCGCCATCGGGCCGGAGGCGCTGGCTTTTCCGGCGACAAAGCCGGTTTTCAGGTAGGTCACCAGCTCCTGCTGACTCCAGTCACCAATCCCGGCCTGCTTATCCGGCGTGATGTTGTACGCCAGCCAGCCGCCCAGATCGCCGCCTGCAAGCGGTTTATCGTTATCCATGCCCATCGTCAGAGTGCGCGGCGTATGGCAGGTGCCGCAGTGCGCCAGCGCCTCAACCAGATAGCGGCCGTTATTCCACTGTGCGCTCTGCTGCGCATCGTTCTGCAGCTCACCCCGGTCAAAGTTGAACCACTTCCAGAAGCGCATCCCCCAGCGCTGATTGAACGGGAACGGCAGGTCGGTCTGCGGTGACGCCTGATGCACCGCAGGCATCGACATCAGGTAAGCTTTAATCGCCAGCACATCCTCGCGCTTCATTTTGGTGAAGGAGTCGTAAGGCATCGCCGGGTAGAGCTGCTCGCCATTTTTGCCAATGCCCTCCTGCACTGCCGCGACAAACTGGTCGTCGCTCCAGCTGCCGATGCCGTACTGCTTATCGGAAGAGATGTTACTGCCCCAAATCTGACCAAACGGGGTGCTGACGGCAAAGCCGCCGCCAAACAGCGGGCCGTTGGTGGCGGTATGGCAGGCGGTACAGTCGCCCGCCCGCGCCAGGTACTCGCCGCGCTTGATCAGCGCGCTGTTGTCTGCCGCCTGCGCCGCTGCGCACTGCATCAGGGCCACCGCGATGACGAAGGTGCTTAAAACAATTTTCATCGGGTGCTCCTTACAGGCTGGAAAGAACGCTGTCGGCCATACGCAGTGCCAGCGCGGTTCCGGTCAGCGTTGAGTTCACCGTCGAGGCTGACGGCATGATCCCGGTTCCGGCAATAAACAGATTCGGGTGATCGTGGGTGCGGCAGTGGCCGTCCACCACGGAATCCTGCGGATTACTGCCCATGATCATGGTGCCGGTAATGTGCTGGTTATTGTCGTAAACGCCGCGCTTGCTGTAGATCGCCTCGCTGCCGCCCATCTCCTTCACCATGCGCTGGAAGTCGAGCATCGACTGGTCATAGCCGCGATGCACATATTCCGGGAAGCTGTAGTAGACCTCCAGCCGCGGAATGCCCCAGGCATCCTTTTCGGTTTTGCTGAGCGTGACGCGGTTCTGCGGTTCCGGCAGCATCTCCAGCAGGCACTTCAGCTGGACAAAGCGTTCGGACTGGAAGGCCAGCTTGTCGTTGAGCGCTTTGCCGTAGTAGCCCTGGCGCACCAGCCGTTCGGTGAGGTAGCGCACCGGCGAGGTATTGGCGAGGTCGATGCGCAGCGCCGAGCGCTCGCTGCGGAAATCCCCGTCGCGCAGATTATTGATGCTGCCCGGACGCATTGGCCCGCGGCCAAACCACACCGGCTCATCGGCGTAGAACTCCACCGACGATCCCGGGTGATCCATCAGATTGCGCCCGACCATGCCGGAGCTGTTGGCGATGCCGTCCGGGTAGCGTTCGCTGGTGGAGAGCAGCAGAATTTTCGGGCTTTCAATACCGTTGGCCGTCAGGACAAACTGTTTACCGGTGACGCGATGGCGCACTTTGTTCCGATCGAGGTAGTGCACCGCCTGGATGGTCCCTTTGTCATCAGCTTCAATGCGGAACACTACCGCATTGGCAACGATTTTCACCCCGGCATCCAGCGCCTTACGCGCCGAAATACCGCCGTGATACTGCGCATCGATCGGGCAGACCGGCATACAGTTATTGTTGCCGCAGCAGGCCGGGCGGCCATCGTAAGCGATGCTGTTGCGCGCCTGCGGGCCAATACCCACCTCATAGCCCAGCGGGCCGAGGCGCTGCCTGAGGCGTTCGAAGCCGTACGGCAGCGGAATGCCGGGCAGCGGGTAGGGGCGCGAACGCGGCGACGCCAGATCGCTGTCGCCGGAGACGCCCATCTGGTATTCGGCGTCGCAGTAGTACGGCTCCAGTTCGGCGTAGCTGATGGGCCAGTCGCGCCCGATGCCGTACAGAGAGTGGATGCGCATATCGTTCGGCAGCAGGCGAAATGCCTGGCCTGCCCAGTGCCAGGTGGTACCGCCGATGCCGCGCAGGTACTGGGCGCGATAGGGGTCCGGCCCTTTCTGGATCAGGTAGTTATTATCGGCAGGAATAAACTTCGGCTGCGGTGCCCACGGCTGCGGCGGGAAGGGTTCGGTAAAGTCGCCTTTAAACGGCGAGTTGCGAAAATACTCCACCGCTTCGTCGCGTTTAATCTCCGGCCCGGACTCCAGCATCAGCACCGAAGCGCCCGCGTTGGCCATCTTCAGTGCCGCCAGCGAACCGGCAATCCCGGCACCAATCACCACCACATCGGCGCTTAATGAATCAGACATGTGCTCTCCTTGCTGGCGGCTGCGTCCAGAAATCAGGTTGCCCCGGCGCATAGCTCGGCGGTAACAGGGAATCGCGAACCAGCCGATAGCTGGCAATATTTTCAAAGGCAATACACTGCGGGCGCGGCAGCGGGCCGACCACGCCGAGATACCAGCCGGAAACCAGCGCCTGGTAGAGGTCGTTCAGCGCTTTAGGCTGCGCCGCCAGCAGCGTTAACAGGGCGCTGCCGTTGGCATCAGGCTGCTGTTGCAGCAGCGTGTTGAGCGTATCCAGCTGGCTGTCCAGCTGGGGGAAATGGTCATGCAGCCAGCTGTACAGGCGCTGGGACAGCAGGGCATCCGGCTGGTCAAAAGCGGTCAGCCTGACGGAGATGGCGCGAAAACTGGCGGACGGTGCCACCGCAGCGGCCAGCGGAGGGCTGGCAAAGGCCAGGCTGGCGGGCAGCACCTGAGCCAGGACGCCAGCCACCAGCAGGCCCGCCGTGCCGGTCAGTAACCGGCGGCGTGAGAGAGTTATCATCAGAATTCCCCTGGCGTTATTTCAGTGCCTGAGCGGCAGCCTCTGAAGCCTGATTGTCCAGCTCCTGTTTCGGCGTGCTGACGCCGACGGCGCCGACCACTTCATCCTGCAGAGCCAGCGGATAACCGCCGCCGAGTGCGATGGCATGCGGGATAGCCAGCACGGTGGTTTCGCCACTCTGCAAGCGCTGCATAAATTTCAGCGAGGGGGCGTGATACAGCGCGGAGGTGCGCGCTTTACCGATTGCCGCATCGACACAGCCCGGCGAGGCGCCATCCAGGCGCTGGAAGGCAAGCAGCGTGCCGCTGGCATCCACCACGGCGACGCAGCCGGTGCTGTGCTGCGCGCTGATACTGTTTTTCACGCTGGCGATCACCCGGTCAGCGTGAGAGGCGTCCAGCTGCGCCGCTGCGGCCTGGCCGATGCCAGCCGCCAGGAGTAGGGAGAGGGTTACAGATGCTCTAAGTTTCATACATTGCTTCCTGATATCCATTCACCGGTGAGCGCACTGGCCCCGGTATTTATTTTTTTCAGACGACCATCTCGTCGCCGTTACGCTACGCCGTTGCCCATAGCCAGGCAACGCGCGATAAACAAAACTCATGCCTCTATCCACATAACTCATTGTGCTGGATAGATCTTATCCAGCGTCTCCTGCCAGACAAACGGAGTGAGCTGCTGATACTCCAGCGATCGCGCCTGCAGTGCGTCCACCAGCCCCTGCTGGGTTGTGACGATGGCCGCGCTCATGGCGGGTGGAACCCCGACGTCGCGCAGGGTTTTCACCACTTCCTGCATCTCTTCGGCGCGGCGCTGGCCGTGCTCCGCCACGCGGCTAATCAGGTAGTGCGGCAGCTGTCCATCCCAGCCGAGCGAAGGGAAGCTGGCGTGCAGTGAGTCGAGCACCGCCTGCTCGACGCCGTACTGCCGCGCCGCGCTCAGACACTCAGTGGTCAGGGCTTCCAGCCCTTTGATCATGATGCTGCGGCACATCTTAATGGCCGAAGCTTCCCCCACTTCGCTGCCCAGCAGGCGGCTGTTAAGACCGAGCTGCAGCAGCAGGGCATTAACTGCCTCAGCCTGAATTCCGCCGACCAGCAGCGGCGTGGCAAGGCGTTTTGGCGGCACCGGGGCCATCACGGCGACGTCGATATAGCTGGCCCCGTGCGCACCCACCGCGTCGGCCGCCGCGCGTTTGGTATGCGGGGCCACCGAATTCAGATCGAGGAAGTGCTGCCCGGCCTTGAGCAGCGGCGCGGCCTGCTGCGCCACGCCCAGCGCCTGGGATGCGGTGACCGTGGAGAAGACCAGCGTGGCGCTCTGCAACGCCTCAGCCAGCGAGGGCGCCAGCCGCACGCCGCTCTGCAGCGCTTTTTCCCGCAGCGCGGGCAGGCTCTGCGCCTCCAGCGCTTTACGGTCCCACACCGTCAGCACATGGCCCTGCGCCTGTAAGTCATGGGCCAGGATGCCGCCCGCTTCGCCAAAACCGATAAAGGTGATGTTCATAACGCTACTCCTTGCTCAGCGGCCAGACAGCCGCAGGGATGAGGACTTCCCCGGCAAAAATGGCGCGCGCGGTGCGCAGCAGCCCGCAGCCCGCCAGCGGATTATCGCCAGCGCGCTGCAGCAGCACGCTGAACTCACCGCTGGGATGCTCCACGCTCAGGCGCTGCTGGGGGGCGTTGCTGATGCGCGCCAGCCCGTCAGCAACGCTGCCCGGGATCAGGCAGGCGCTGGCGACGCTGACCGCGCCGAGCACGCCAATCGACGCGTGACAGCGGTGCGGGATAAAGGTGCGCGAGCTGACAGCACCGCCGTGGCGCGCCTCGGCCAGCAGGGTGACTTTCGGCACCGTACGCTGGCTGACGTCGCCCAGATTCATGCGCGGCCCGGCCTGCAGGCGAATCGACTCCAGCCGCTGCTTCAGCTCGCTGTCGTTATCCAACTGCTCACGGCTCTCATAGCCGCTGCGGCCCACATCGGCGGCGCGCAGCAGCACCACCGGCATGCCGTTATCGATACAGGTGACGTCGATGCCGTCAAAGCGATCGCGCGGCTGGCCGGTCGGCAACAGCGCCCCGCAGCTCGATCCGGCAATCTCTTCGAAGGTAAGGGCGATCTCGCCCGCGGTGCCCGGCACGCCATCGATGCGCAGATCGCCGTCATAGTCGACCTCGCCGCCTGGGGTGGCGAATTCCGCCTCGGCAATCTGCCCGGTGTTTTGCATGAAGATGCGCACGCGGGTACGCTCACTGCCCGCCGTCACCAGCCCACGCTCAACGGCGAATGGCCCCACGGCGGCGAGAATATTGCCGCAGTTCTGCCCGTAATCAACGTAAGGCCGATCGACGTTGACCTGGGCAAACAGGTAGTCGACATCCGCATCGTCACGGCGGGAAGCGCTGACGATCGCCACTTTGCTGGTGAGCGGATCGGCGCCGCCCAGACCGTCTATCTGGCGGATATCGGGCGAGCCCATGACCGCCAGCAGCACCCGGTCGCGCACGGAGGGATCCGATGGCAGATCGTCTGCCAGGAAGCAGGCGGCTTTTGAGGTGCCGCCGCGCATCAGTAAACAGGGGATGCGGCGCTGGCGCATGGGTCACTCCTCCAGTTGCTCAAGCGTGTCGACATAGCGCAGCCCTTTTTCCGCCAGGCGCGGGCGCATCTGATAGATATCCAGCCCCAGCTCGCCTGCCGCCATGCGGTCGCGCTTGCTCTCTTCCAGCGCTTCGCGCTGCTGCGCTTTTTCCGCCACGCTGGCGGCTTCGCGGCGCGCTACCACCACCACACCGTCGTCATCGGCGACGATCACATCTCCGGGCCAGATCGGCTGCCCGGCGCACACCAGCGGCACATTGACCGAGCCGAGCGTCTCTTTCACGGTGCCCTGCGCATACACGGCCCGCGACCAGACGGCAAAGCCCATGGCACGCAGCGTGCGGGTATCACGCACGCCAAGGTCTGCCACCAGCCCGCGCACGCCGCGTGACTGCAATGAGGTCGCCAGCAGATCGCCGAAGTAGCCGTCGCTGCACGGAGAGGTGGGTGCAACCACCAGCACGTCCCCCGGCTGGCAGAGTTCTACCGCCACGTGGAACATCCAGTTGTCACCCGGCGCCACCAGCACGGTGACTGCACTCCCGGCGATGCCGCAGTCCTGCTGGATGGGGCGGATGGCCGGGTCCAGCAACCCTTTTCGCCCCTGGGCCTCATGGACGGTGGCGACGCCGGAGCGGGCCAGCGCGTCAATGTCGCTGCTGGCTGCGCGTGGGATCTGGCGCACGACGACGCCCTTTTTACCGATGATGCTCATGCCAGATCCTCCGTCACGCGTGGGAAGATACTCTGGTAGCCTTCGCCGTAAACGATGTCGCGGCTGCTGGTAATCCCGACGTTACGTTTGGCCTGCACGCCGCGCTGCTGCGCCACCCGCGTGTAGTATTCCCACAGATGTTCCTGCCCGGCCATGCACTGGATGGCCTGATATTTTTTGTCCCACACCGTGGTGATATCCAGCAGCACGTCCGGCTTCCAGCTGCACTGCTCAGGCTGATGCGGTTCAAAGCAGTAGACCGGCGGCGCCCCGATGATCTTCTCGCCCGGGCGGTAACCTTCGGCCTGGGCGATGATGCGCGCTTCCTGCGCCAGATGCGTGGCCATCGGATGGTCATAGTTGTACGGGTCCTGCAGCGAGTGCGTCAGCACAAAGTGCGGCTGCACGCGGCGATAGACGTCCGCCAGACGGAACAGCGTCTCTTTATCGGGGCGCAGCGGGTAGTCGCCGAGATCGAAAAATTCGATGCTGGCGCCGAGGATCTCCGCTGCGGCCTGCGCTTCGCTGCGGCGGGCCGCCTTCACTTTGGCCTCGCTCATCTCACCCTTGCGCCACAGCTTGGCCGATTCGCCACGCTCGCCAAATGAGAGGCAGACCACGTGGACGTCATAGCCCCGGGCATGGTGCAGAGCGATGGCCCCACCCGCGCGCCAGACGAAATCTGCCGAGTGGGCGCTAACCACCAGCGCGGTTTTTTTTGGGGTGTTCTCAGTCATGGCACTTCCTCCGCTGTTTTTTTCCATGCTGTCACCGCCGGCGCGGTGGCGATAATTCATTTGATTGCAGCGGGTATGCGTTTTATTTATATTGCGACTTCGGACGGTGGCGAAAACAGGCAGGGAATCAGAGTGGAAAATGCAACGCAGGAACTGACAAACCTGATGCAAATCAGAGCATTCAGTCAGGTGGTCGCCCAGGGGAGTGTCTCCCGTGCTGCGGATGAATTATTTCGCACCCAGTCGGCAATAACCCGTGCAATTCGCGATCTCGAACTCACATTAGGCGTGACGTTATTTGAGCGTCACGCCGGGGGAATGATGCTGACCGACCTCGGCAAATGCGTGCTGCCGCGCGCGCTACGGGCAATTGATGAACTGCATCAGGTGCCGCAGCGTCTGGCAAAACTGCACGGGCGCGCGGGGTTGCGCAGCGACGCGGAGCCGCTGTGGTTATTCAACGTGCGTCGCCTGCAAATTTTTATCACCCTGTGCCAGACGCGGCATATGCAGACAGTGGCGGCCCGGCTCGGGCTGAGCCAGCCAGCGGTGAGTGCAGCGCTGCGCGTGCTGGAAAACGGCGCGGGCGTCGCACTGCTGGAGCGCACCCCACACGGCATGATGCCGTCGCTGGCCGGGCGTGAAATAGAGCCTAACGTGCGGCGAGCGCTGAATGAACTGCGCCATATTCCGGCCGATATCGCCGCCCGCAGCGGGGTGCTGGAGGGGACGGTGCGGGTCGGTGCTCTGCCGCTGGGGCGCACGCGCATTCTGCCGCAGGCGATTGTGATGCTGACGGCGCGCTACCCTGGCGTGCGGGTGGTGACCAGCGAAAGCGCGTTTGGCGTGCTGGCTTCTGAGATGCGCTCCGGCGATATCGATTTTATCTTTGGGGCATTGCGGCGTGATGAAGAGGCGCTCGACGTGACGCGTGAAACGCTGTTTTCCGAGCGCATGGTGCTGCTGGCGCGCCACGATCATCCGCTGGTGGGGCGTGACATCTCCAGCGCCGATCTGCGGGCGGCGCGCTGGGTGCTGCCGCGTTCAGCAACGCCTGCCCGCCATCTGCTGGACAACAGCTTTCAGGCAATGGGCATCCCGGCGCCTAATCCGGTGGTGGAAACCGGCGATCTGGCGCTGGTGCGCGGGCTGCTGATGCAGTCTGATATGCTGGCGGCGGTCTCCGCGCATCAGCTGGAAGTTGAGCTGGCCTTCGGCGCGCTGGTGGCGCTGCCGGTACCGCTGCCGGATACCGAGCGCGCCATCGGGCTGACGGTGCGCGCCGGCTGCCTGCACTCCCCGGCAGCCGATGCGCTGATCCGCTGTCTGCGCGAGGTGTGTGCACCCTGAATTAGCCCTCCCTCTGACCGGTTAGCGCACGTTAAGCGAACGAGATCGGGGATATTTCATGGGCAGCCGCGACATGCCTAAATCACAATCCGCCTGACTTATAATTTCTCGCCGCCGGCGCGCCGTTGCTGGCCGGCGTTTTACGACCGATAGTCTCCATGCGTACCTGGAACGGTGGGAACGGCATCTCCAGCCCGTGCTCATGATAACCGCGCAGGATCAGCTGATGCAGCTCATGGCGCAGCGGCATGCGGTGCCCCATTTCAGCGGCGTGAATACGCAGCTCAAACAGCTGAATACCCTGCTGTAAATCCACCAGGAACGCTTCCGGCTGCGGCGTATCGAGCACATAACTGCAGCGCTGTGCCGCGGTCAGCAGCACGTTGGTGACCTCTTCACTGTTGGCCTCTGCCGCGGCGGGTATGGTCAGCACCACGCGCGTCACCGGATCGGTCAGCGACCAGTTGATAAACTGCTCGGTGATGAAGGCCTTGTTCGGCACGATAATCTCTTTGCGATCCCAGTCGGTAATCGTGGTCGCACGCGTATTGATGCGCGTGATGCTGCCGGTGAGGTCGCGGATAGTGACGGTATCGCCGATGCGGATCGGTTTCTCAAACAGGATGATCAGGCCGGAGATAAAGTTGGCGAAAATCTCCTGCAAACCAAACCCTAACCCGACCCCTAAGGCCGCCACCAGCCACTGCAGCTTCGACCAGTCGACGCCGAGCATGGAGAAGCCGCTCAGCCCGCCAATCAGGATCAGCAGATACTTGGTGATGGTGGTGACGGCATAGCCGGTACCCGGCGTCAGGCTGAGGTGCTGCAACAGCGCCAGCTCCAGCAGGGCAGGCATATTGCGCACCAGCTGGGTGGTGATAATCAACACCAGCACGGCGATCAGCACCGATCCGAGGGTGATCGGCTGCAGGTTCTCCACCCCCTGCACGGTGGTGCTGACATCCCACAGGCGGATGTTTTCGAGGAAGCCGAAGGCAGAGTGGATCTCCGACCACAGCACGATCACCGACACCAGCGCGATCAGCGTCAGGATCGAGCGCACCAGCCGCAGCGACTGTGCGCTGATGGCATCAAGGTCGATCACCGGCTCTTCCACATCGATATTATCGGCAGCGGTTTGCTGCGCAGTCAGCTCCTCTTCACTGCGTGCACGCTGTGCCAGAATCTCGGCGCGGCGCTGACGGGCGCGATCAAAGGCGATGCGGCGGCGCTGGATCAGCATCCAGCGGCGGATAATGTGGTAAATCACCAGCAGCAGGAACCAGATCGCCACCGAAGTTTCCAGCCTGGCCAGCAGCGCCTGGGCGGTGGCCAGATAGCCGATGCAGGAAGCCAGCGCCGCCAGCAGCGGAATGGCGATCATCGCGTTCCACAGCACGTTATTAATAAAGTTCTCGCCGTTACCCTCTTTATCCAGGTGCAGCGGAATACCGGCGCGTTTCAGGCTGACGGTCACCATGCTCAGAGCGCCACAGATCAGGATAAAGCACAGGCGACCGAGGGTGGCCGAAAATTCGCGGTCTTCGAGGTTATCAAAGGCGATCAGCAGCATGATCAGCGGCACCACCAGCCCGATGCACAGCGTGTAAAAGCGCATCGCACGCGCCACGCGCGCCTGCGGCCAGCGGAAATGAACGATAAACAGCCCCTGAGAGCGGGCGAAGCTGTTACTGATCATAAACGCCCACAGCAGCGGCACGCTGGCGGTGACGCCATCGCCAATCGCCACGGCAATCGGATAGGGCCAGGCGTGCTGTAAACCGTAGCCGAGCGCGGCCCACAGCACCGGCAGCGGCAATGCCACCAGTATTGACCAGAATACGGTGCGCATCGTCAGGCTGAAATGGTCCTGCGTGACTTTGCCGACTTTGCTGGAGGCACGTTCAAGGAAGCGGCGGAAGTGGCGGCGCGAGCTGATGCTAAAGCCGACCAGCAGGATCGCGCCGATGATCGGCAGCACGGTTTCACGGCTGGTGACCATCATCACCATCGCCCCGCCGAGCTGGCCGAGGGTATCCAGCGACAGCAGGCGTTGCAGATCGCGCGCCAAATCAAGCGGATAGCTGAAGCTCAGCGCGCTGACGTCGGCGGTCCAGAACAGATAGCGGTGGGTGGCTTCTTTGACTTCGTTCAGCGCATCCACCAGCTGGCTGTTGCCCACTTTCAGCTTGGTGACTTCCAGAATCAGGTTATCGCAGCCGGAGAGCAGGGAGGTCAGCAGCTCGCGCTGGGTTTTCAGCTGCGCCTCGAGGATGCGTTTCTGCTCGTTGGTCAGGTTACTGTTATCGTCCTGACGCAGCTGGCGCAGCGACTGCTGGCGCTCCAGCAGGTCTTCATAGTGCAGGCGCTGCACGCGCAGCTGGGCCATTTCACTGTCGAGCTGCTGCGGTTTAGGCATATCCGGCAGGCGTGATACCTGAGCGCGCAGCGCTTCCCCCAGCACATTCGAGACGCCGAGCCACTGTGACTGCTCACGGATGGTGCTCAGCGCCTGGCGCACCTGAATCGTCTGGTTAGCGGCGGTGCGCTGCTGCGAGGCCACCAGATCCATGCGCTGCGCCTGCTGGTTCAGCGCGGCGGAGAGCTCGCGGTTGACGCGGAACTGATCGGTGATACCTCTGGGCATGTCGCCGCTGTTTTCCGCCAGCTGTTCGGTGCGCGCCAGCGCCATTTCCGCTTCACGCTGACGCAGGCCGTTGAGCTGATTGCGCAGGTCCTGCAGGTAGGCATCCAGCTCGGCGGACTTGCGCTGGTGGACTTCCGCGCGCATGCGCGCCAGCTCCTGACGATTGTTGGCCGACAGCTGCGCCAGCTCCAGCTCGTCAACGCGGGCCTTCTGCGCGGCGGACTCCGCCTGGCGCTGTGCCAGCTGAGCTTGGCCGAGCGGGGTGGTGGCAGCGGGCTGCCCCTGCAGGCGGCGTTCGATTTCATTGAGCGCGCGGCGCGCTTCGGTCTGCTGCTGCGGCAGCTGGGAAAGGGAGTCACTGATTTCGCGCGCGCGGTCCTGCTCCTGCTGCGCCTGGCGGCTCTCTTCCAGCAGCTGGCTGCTGACCTGTAGGATCTCCTGATCGAGATCGGCCGCGCTCATATTGCTGCGCAGCGTTCTGCTGCTGTCGGTCAGATTGACGATTTGCTGGCGCAGTTCGCGCGAAAGCTTAGGGAAGTCATCAATAACCTGCTGGTAATCGTTTGAGCGCTGAAGGGACTCCTCGCGTTCATCCAGCCAGTTAATCGTGCCCTGCAGGGCGGCGACAAGTTCCGCCTGATTCGCGGTGGTTTTGTCTGACTTTGCCTCATCAAGTTCCTGTTTGATCTGCGCGGCATCCGGTGCGCTGGCGGCATAAACCGGCTGGAGCAAGCTCCAGCCTAACAAAAGCGTGAGGATCAGGCGTGACATGGCGCTCTGCTATGGGTGATGGAGGACGTCTTCCGCACTCTCTTTCTGGAGTGCGATGGCCAGCGTTTCGCCAAGGCGGGTTTTACTCTCTGCCGCCAGGCTCTCTGCCAGTTTCACTTTACCTGCCGCGAACAGGTTGATCACCGTGGAACCCAGCTTGAAGCGGCCCATCTCCTGGCCCTTCAGCAGCACCACGGCGCCTTCTTCGTCAGCACCCGGCCAGCTCCAGCGCTTGATTACGCCTTCACGCGGCGGGGTCACGGTGCCGGACCAGACGGTTTCAATGCTGCCGACAATGGTGGCGCCCACCAGAATCTGCACCATCGGGCCAACTTCAGTATCGAAGCGGCAGATGACGCGCTCATTACGGGCAAACAGGTTGGGAATGTTCTGCGCGGTCAGCGGGTTTACCGAGTACAGGTCGCCCGGTACGTAGATCATTTCGCGCAGGATACCGTTACACGGCATATGCACGCGGTGATAGTCGCGCGGGGCCAGGTAGGTGGTAACGAACTCGCCGTCGCGGAACATATCGGTCATCGCGGCGTTTCCGGCCAGCAGCGCTTCCAGCGAATAGGTGTGGCCCTTCGCCTGGAAAATCTGGTCGCCGTGAATGCGGCCCAGCTGGCTGATGGCGCCATCGGCAGGCAGGATAAGCAGGTTTGGGTCAGTCTCAATCGGGCGGGCATCGTCACGCAGCGGGCGCACGAAGAAATCGTTAAACGTGCGATAGCTGGCGGTATCGGGTTTCTGCGCCTCTTTCATATCCACTTTGTAATACCAGACAAAAGCATCGATAACGGCTTTGGTCAGCCATCCTGCACGCTTGCTGGCACCCCAGCCTGCCAGTTCAGTCAGGGCTTTTTTAGGCAATACATTATTCAGGCCGAGTTTAATACGATCTAACACGTTAGCCTCCTGGCTTGGCAAGACACTCGATAAAAGGGGGCGGATTGTAGCAGCGCCGGCAGGATTAGGCTATTGCCTGCCTGCGGGCGCGCCCCGGTCAGTCTTTGTCCGTGGTAAAGTTGCGGCGCGTTTTCGCCTGCACTTCAGACATCGTTTCCAGAATCAGGTGGTAGTTAACAAAACGCGATTCGTCGATCTCACCTTTTTCCACCGCTTCGCGGATGGCGCAGCCGGGGTCGGTGTCATGCTTACAATCGCGGAATTTGCAGCCACCTAAATAGTCACGGAATTCGACAAATCCCTGGGTGATTTGTTCCGGCTCCAGATGCCATAAACCAAATTCACGCACGCCCGGCGAGTCAATCACATCGCCGCCGTGCGGGAAGTGGTACAGGCGTGATGCGGTGGTGGTGTGCTGGCCCAGGCCCGAGTTATCGGAGACGTCATTAGTAAGGATCTCCGCGCTGCTCAGCTCCAGCCCCAGCAGCGCATTCAGCAGGCTGGATTTGCCCACGCCCGACTGCCCGGCAAAGATGCTGATACGGTCGGTGAGCGCGCTTTCCAGCTCCGTCAGACCCTCTTTGCGATGGCTGGAGACCATCAGCACCTTGTAGCCAATATGGCGATAGATATCCATCTGCTGGTCAACGAACCTGCGGCCATCCTCATCCAGCAGGTCGGTTTTGTTCAGCACGATCAGCGGCTCCACGCCGAGCGTTTCGCAGGCCACCAGATAGCGGTCGATAATGTTCAGCGACAGCTCGGGCAGAATGGCCGAGACCACCACGATCTGATCGATATTGGCGGCAATCGGTTTCACGCCGTCATAAAAGTCAGGGCGGGTCAGCACCGAGGTGCGCTCGTGGACGGCTTCAACAATGCCTTTGACCGTGGCTGCGCCTTCAGCACCCGGGCGCCACAGCACGCGGTCCCCGGTCACCAGCGAACGAATAGTACGGCGGATGTTGCAGCGGTGAACTGAACCATCCGCATCTTCCACATCGCAGTGCATACCAAAACGGCTGATCACCACGCCATCACGCGCTTCCCCGAACAGATTGTCATCTGGCTCGGGTTTATCAGCACGCTGCTTCAGGCGACGATCGTGGTTGGCACTTACGCGACGTTGCTGACCTTTGGATAGTTTGTTTTTAGTCACTGTTCCTCACACCCTGTTCGGCATATTTCGCCCTGGCAGGGCAAAACGTCTATCATACACGCTAATTGTGAACAATGCCGCTCAACACCGTGAGACCCGATATGACTGCTAATGCTAATAACCTGATTTGGATTGACCTTGAGATGACCGGGCTGGACCCGGAGCAGGACCGGATTATTGAGATCGCCACGCTGGTGACCGATGCCGATTTAAACATCCTTGCGGAAGGCCCGGTGTTTGCCGTGCATCAGTCTGACGCGCAGCTGGCGCTGATGGATGAGTGGAACGTCAATACGCATACCCACAGTGGCCTGGTGGAACGCGTCAAGGCCAGCCAGTACGATGACCGCGCCGCCGAGCTGGCGACGATTGAGTTCCTTAAACAGTGGGTGCCGCACAACAGCTCGCCGATTTGCGGCAACAGCATCGGCCAGGATCGCCGCTTCCTGTTCAAATATATGCCGGAGCTGGAAGCCTACTTCCATTATCGCTATCTCGACGTCAGCACCCTGAAAGAGCTGGCGCGCCGCTGGAAGCCGGAGATCCTGCCAGGCTTTAAAAAGCAGGGTACCCACCAGGCGATGGACGATATTCGCGAGTCCGTAGCCGAGCTGGCCTATTACCGCGAACATTTTATTCAGCTTTAATTGCCTGAAAGCAGGCTGTTTTCGCGCCAGATTGCCGATTAAAACCCCATTACGCTGCTTTAATCGGCAGTCAGACGTAAAAGTGAAAATTTTTAGCGGGACAGGGTTGCTACAGGATAAAATCCTCGTATAATGCGCACCCCGTACCGGTGAAGAATTTACATCGTTACGCAGAGCGGGAATAGCTCAGTTGGTAGAGCACGACCTTGCCAAGGTCGGGGTCGCGAGT